>CAYRID010000023.1:26676-28239 GCA_964424225.1 uncultured Geobacter sp. | reverse complement strand
GAGACGTGCCGACACCGACGAGTTGCACTCGCGCGGGATCCGTCGACGCGGCACCACCGCCGAGCACGAGCAAGGAACCTTGCACGATGAGTCGTACCTTGCAGCCAAATTCGAGGCGCGTGCCAGGCTGGAGCACCAACGTCGCGCCCGGTGCCACGGTGAGAGCCCGTACTATTCCCGAGGAGGTGCAAGTGCTATCGGCACCGATGCTGTACGCCGTGCCATCGCCATTCGTCCACACCACCGGTGTCGTGCCGGAGATCGTATGACCACTGGTATAGCTACGCGCAATCGTGTTGGTGTAATTCAAAATCAACTCATTCGAGAACGGGCTGCGCGGCCGCGAGCCGTAGTAGGCTTGCGCGCGCACGCTATTCGCGCCGTCGTGTAGATAGACATCGAACGCAAACGCGCCAGTCGCACTGGCTTGCTTCGTTTGTTGCAACGCACCGTTCACAAAAAGATCGACGTACTGATAGGGATTCGTCGTTCCTGTCACCGGCTCCGCATTGGTAATAGGTTCGACCACCGCATCGAGCGCCGGTGCCCCCAACGCAGGATCACCTGGATCGAGCGGATCCGTATTGTTGGTCACCTCAAAATCATCGGGAAGGCCGTCGCCGTCGGTGTCGCTTGCAAGCGGATTCGTGCCGATCATACACTCTTGCGAGTTATTCAACGTGTCACCGTCGCTGCTATCGAGCGCATCGGTGGCAGCATCGTTGTCCGTATCGGTGTCGAAGGGTGAGGTGTTGCTTGCGATTTCACAATCCAGCGAAAGGCCGTCGGCATCGACGTCGTCGCCAATCAGATTGCGCGTCAAGAGCAGCAAATCCGCTGCATCAATCACGCCGTTGCCAGCCGCCGTGCGCGCTCCGCCAAGCGGCGCAACATCAGCGTCGCTTTCCGGTACCAGCGCCGCATCGCCGGCGAGATAGCGCTGCAAGCGCAAGACATCGCGCGCATCGATGACACCGTCGTTTGTCACGTCGCCTTCAAGGCCTATGGCAAATGGCGCCGCAAGCAAAAGCAATCCCACCGCAACCAATCCATACGAAAAATAAGTGCGCAACTTGTCCCCTTCCCGCTCGCCTTTCGCCCTTTGCTGCTCACCTACTTTGCTCTACCCCTGCCTCGCCCCTTGCAAACCACTTCGCACCAATGCGTAGGCACTGCCCTCAACACGAAAAAGAGTCGCTCGAAACACATCGCATGCGCGACGCCCTACCGAACGTCCTTCTCGACAGAGAGAGTGCCCGCAATCGCGGCACCTGCGGTGTCGTAATAAGTTTGATTGGCAACCGTGATGTCCGTCTCGGGATCCACCGGCGTTGCGAGCACTGCCGTCGTCGGCTCGAAGGCGAATGAGAGCCAGCGCACGCTGCGATCGAGATCAACGAGATCGATCACCAACGTGCCCGGTGTCGGAACTCGCCACACGACGGTGGAACTGCGACCGACGTGGTTGTCTTCGAACACGCTGTAAATTTGGGAAATCTTCGACGTCGGATACGTCAACTCGAGATGCGCCGCCGCCGGCAGCGCGCCCGCCGCCGCGCCAGG
>CAYRID010000023.1:7626-26666 GCA_964424225.1 uncultured Geobacter sp. | reverse complement strand
CCACCGTCACCTTCGGATCGGGATAGAGATCGACGAGGCCGTCCTTGGGGTGAAAGGCGCGCATCTCCCCAAAGAGGCCGCCCAGATTCAACTGCTCGGCATCCAACACATCGTGATCTGAATTCGACCACGGTACATCCAACACCGATCCTTTGACATACACCACAGGGCTAAAGCCCGTGATCTCAAAAAAGTTCAATGTGTTTTCAACACAGGTCGCCGACGGAGTACACGGAACGAGCCCCGACACAGTTCCGCGTCGGTTGACGGCCGTAATCATATACTCGCCGTCCGGCAAATTGATGGGGTCGTCGGGAATTTCGACCATCGCCACGATCTGCGTCGAATACGGCCATTTCTGCTCAGGCGTATCCGCGAGCAGCGAGTTGAGCGCCGGATATCCCGTGCCATAAGGCGCATCGAGACTCGGGAAGCCTTTCGCACCATTGCGCGCAAGAAGCGTCGCCGGATCGCCCTGCACACGCGACACCGCAAGCGTCGTCAGCTCTTGCGTGGGACCGCCTTCCTCCATCGACACGAGCGAAAACACGAGCCATCCGCGTTGAAGATCATATTTGCCTGCGTGCTCGGCGAGAACTTTTCCGCCATATCCGACGGTGCCAAGCGGAAGCCAAGGCGCAGTCGGGCTATGCAACCCTTCCGTTCCCGCAAGCCCGTCGGGGCCTAACTGCAAGTAAATGACACTTCCTCGTGCCACCACCGACGGGCTCGGTTTCGTCTGGCTGTAGCAACCTGCCAGAACCGTCGCAGCCAAGAAGAGAATCGCAATAGTACGAAAAAGAATACCACCATCAAATAAGTGTATAACGCTCTGCGGACGGATCAGGGTGCGGGGGCGCAAACGACGAAGTTTTGACACATAAAAATGTAACATAATAGCAACAATCCTTCGCGCTAAAGGTGGCCTCTGTTGTACTGGCATGCGCACTGAGCGATGCAATGACAGAAGGCAATCTTTACTACCCCCCCCCCCCCCCGCACAACACAAGAAAAAAAATCAATCCAACACAACTAAACGTTGTTCAGTGACAAAACTGCGGATGAAATGAGCACTTTGCTTGCGTTAGCGCTTGGGGTGGCCGGAGAGCAGGATGACATCGGCGAGTGTCGGGACGCGGCGCGCGAGGGCGTCAAAACTGCGTAGGAGCGAGTCGGCGAGGACGGCGGGAAGTTTTTGCACGTTGCGCGTCCAGATGGGAAGGCCCCACGCCAGCGAGACACCGCGCACTTCTTGAACTTCGACGAAGTGGCCGAACTGTTCGAGCATGAGATCGAGGTCGTAGCGCGTGAAGTGGTCGGAGGGCACATCGTAGTGCCGGCGACCAGCTTTGGGAGGTTGGCCGAGCATACCCTCGCGTACACCATCTAGTGTACGTGCGGCGCGACACGCAAACGATTCGAAGTTTGCAATGGCGAGAACGACGCTGCCGCTGCGTTTCGTGACACGCGCCATTTCTTCGATCGCGGCGAGTGGACGATCGAAATGATCGAGCGCGCCCTTGCAGTAACTGGCATCGAACGTGCCCGTCGCAAACGGCAAGGCGTCGGCCCACGCTTGCACCCACTGCGCTTGCAAGCTCGGCCGCTCCGCACTTTTGAGGCGACTCCACGCGAGCATTCGCGACGATGGCTCGGCACCAATCACCTCGGCGCCCTTCTCGGCAAGCGCAAGCGCGTCTTGCCCAAAGCCGCTCGCCACATCGAGGATCAAACGCCCCGGCGCGGGCCGCACCATCTCGAAGGTCGTTTGCGTCATGCGCTCGAAAAGAAACTCGCTATCCCGCGACGTTCCCGTCGGAATCACATCTGTCATGTCGCGATCGAGATCCACCACCCGCATGCGGCGAACCTTAGCTTGCTCGCTGCCAAGGCGCTGCACTCGATGCAGCAAAAAAGTGACGCGCCCTGCACGGGCCTTGAAGCCATATCACCGACAAAGCGATTCGCGAAGCAGTGCCTTCAGTTCGGCGTCGTCCCACGGCTTGGGCAAGATCGCACGAATGCCGGCGGCCGTGAGATCTTCCGGCGGTACGGCTTCCGTCCAGCCCGTAAGGAGAATGCGTACGATCTGTGGACGCTCTTGCGCCACGCGCGCCAAAAACTGCAAGCCGCTCATCGTCGGCATTTTGTGATCGGAAACAATGAGATCGACCGACTGCACTTCGAGAATCGCCAGCGCTTGCGTCGGCGAATCGATGGCAAGCAGATCGTACCCTTCACGCCGCAGCGTACGCTGCAACGCCGAAAGGATGCGCACTTCGTCGTCGACGAGAAGAATCGTTGGTTGTTTTCTTGTGTGACACATTTTTGTTTTATTCATTCAGATTGAGGCGCGGCCCCGCAATAGGCAGACGCACTTCGAAGAGCGTTCCGCGCCCCACCTGACTCTCGACGCGAATCGTTCCACCATGTCGTTGCACGATGTTAAAGCACGTCGAAAGGCCAAGCCCCATTCCTTCGCCAACTTCTTTGGTTGTAAAGAACGGCTCGAAGATGTGATCGAGATTCGCTTCAGAAATCCCCGCGCCCGTGTCTTGCACTTGCACGATGACAAAACCGTCTTGCACTTCGGTTGCGATCCGAATCTCACCGGCCTCGCCCGTATCGCCAATTTTTGCTTCGACGGCCTGATAGGCGTTGACGAGCAAATTCATGAACACTTGTTTGAGTTGCATGGGATTGCAGTGCACGCGGGGCAAATCTTGATACTCTTTCTTTAACACAACAGAGTGTTTCATCATCGCCCACACGATGTTCGCCGTCGAATCGAGACTCTGATTGATGTCCGACGGAACATACTCGCCCGTATCGACGTGAGAGAACTCGCGCAAATCGCGCACAATGTGACGAATGCGCTCCGAGCCGTCTTGCGATTCGTGCACGGCCGTTGCGAGATCTTGCAGCGCAAAGTGAGCATCGACCTGCGACGAAGTGTTTTCGAGCGCTTGCGAAGCCTGCTGAATCTGCGCCAGATCACCGCCACGCACCGCTTCTTGCAACTGATCGACTTGCATCCAAACGCGTTGTAAATCCGAAATGTACTCTGCCATTTGAAACAAATTGGCGTGAATGAATCCCATGGGATTATTGATTTCATGCGCCACCCCGGCGGCAAGCTGGCCAATCGACGCCATTTTCTCGCTCTGCTGCACTTGCTCGCGAAGCTGTTTGATTTCGGAGAGGTCTTGAAAAATCGCCACCGCGCCGAGCTTCGCGCCCGTTTCGTCGAGCAGCGGCGCACACGAAATTCCGATCGACACAAAACTTCCGTCGCGCCGCGTAAGAATGGCCTCTGCCGCACGAAAGTGTATGCCCTTTTCGAGTGTTTGCGTGACGAAAACTTTTTCGCGTGGCGTGTTGGGGAAATAATCCCAAATCGAATGCTTGCGCAGCTCAACAATGGATTCGTCGAGAATGCGCTCCGTCGTCGGATTGGCCGAAGTAATGCGCCCCGTCACGTCCATCACAAGCAACGCGCTGTTCATGTTTTGGATGATGTTTTCGTTGTAGCGCTGCAGCTCGGCAATCTGTTTGGCCATCGCTTCGTGCGCGGTCACGTCGGAGAGTACGAGCAAGAGCCGCCCTGCTTCGTCGAGCCCTTCGGCGCGCACGTCGAACGCGCGCGACACACCATCGTGTCCCGTAGTGCGCGCAACGCGTGGCGCCATCTTGGCGTCGTGCGCGGCCTCGTCGAGCAACTCCCAGATTCGCCCCGATTCGAGCAAATCGTGCGGCAGCACAGAGTCGAGCGGCTGGCCTGCGGCGAGATCGACGGAAAGCGACCATATTCGGCAGAACTCAGGATTTACGGTGACGATGCGACGCTCGGCATCGACGACGGCGAGTGCCGAGGGAATTTCACTCACGATCGCATCGGCCAATCGTTCGAGCCAAAGGATGCGCCGCTCCGTCGCACCGCGTTCGCGCACAGTGCGCCAGCGACGGATTTGTTCGAGCGCCACGACGGGCAAGAGATCGACGAAGTCTTCGCCGGTTTCGACGCAGTCCGCCGCGCCCAGCCGAAACACTTCGAGCGCGGTGGCGGAATCGCTTTTTTGTGTCACCACGATCACCGGCGGACGCGACTCGGAATTCAAGGCCAAGATGCGATCGCCCTCGGGCCCAAACGCCGAATCGAGCACGATCAAATCGGCTTCGTAGCGACGGAGCGCCTCGAAACAACTCGCGGCATCGTGCACGAGTTCAATCTGCGCCTCGGGACCAAGGCGCTCCAAAGCGCGCAGCGTGCCACGCGGGTCGGAAACGCCCGAAAGCGACTTCGGTTCTGCCACGATCACACGAACAAGAGGAGCGGTTTCCATCGCACACCCACGACTACTTACTTGGCACAAGACCATGCTTGGTTAATTTGCGATAGAGCGTACTTCGCCCGACGCCCAACACGCGCGCCGCCTCGCGCACATCTCCCCCCACTTCTCGAAGCGCACGTTCGATTGCGCAGCGTTCGTACGCATCGAGCGAAAGTGCGATGCCACGCGGCGCCGAAGCAAGCGACACCGAAGTGCGTCGCGACAGCGGCAGATCTTTCGTTTGCAAAGTATGACCGCGCACAGTGGCCATCGCCGACTCGATTGCGTTTTCAAGCTCGCGCACATTGCCGGGCCATTCATAACTCGAAAGCATGTCGAGTGCATTGTCGTCGATGCCTGCAACGCGCGATTCGGGATGTCGATATTTTTGCATGAAATGATGCACCAAAAGCGGAATGTCTTCTTTGCGTTCGCGCAGCGACGGAATTTCGACCCGCACCACATTCAATCGATAAAACAAATCCATCCGAAAACTCTGCGCTTCGACCATCTTTTCGAGGTCGCGATGCGTAGCAGAAATCAAACGCAAATCGACGCGCACGGCTTCGCTTGCACCGACGGGACGCACTTCTTTGTATTGCAAGGCGCGCAAGAGTTTCGCTTGCACGCTTTGCGGAAGCTCACCGACTTCATCCAAAAAGAGCGTGCCTTGGCTCGCAATGCGAAACAAACCGGGCGCACCGACCGCTCCCGTAAACGCGCCCTTTTCGTGTCCAAAAAGCTCGCTTTCAATGATCGATTCGGGAAGCGCACCACAATCAATGGGCACGAACGGTTTTTTCGCGCGCGGGCTCGTCTCGTGTAACGCGCGCGCGACGAGTTCTTTGCCGGTGCCGCTTTCGCCATGAATCAACACATTGCTTTCGTTATGACGCAAACTTTGAATGACACGCAAAAGTGAACGCATCTTCGGCGAGTTTCCGATGAGCTGCGCACTCGCACTGCGCCCGCGCAAAACTTCCTCAAGCTCGCGGTTACGTTGCACGAGCGCGCGTTTTTGCAGAGCCTGCTGCAGCGTCGTGCGCACGCGGTGAATGTCGTCGAACGGCTTTTCGAGATAGTCGAAAGCGCCGCGGCGCATCGCCTTCACCGCCGTTTCAATGCTCGCGTGCCCGGTCATCATCACGACTTCTACTGCGGGCCGTTCGCGTTTGATGCGATCGAGCAAATCAAGCCCGCTCACGTCGTGCAAGAACAAGTCGAGAAGCACCAAGCTGAGATTTGGGTTTTGCAGATAAGGCTCGGCGTCGTCGGGCGATTTCGCGACCGCAACGCGAAAGCCATCCCCAACGAGGATTCGTTCGAGCGAGCGCAGCAAAAATGGCTCGTCATCCACAAGCAAAATCAGTCCCGCTTGCGAGACCGCCTCGCTTTCGCCCGACGGAAAATTCGAAGGAAGATTCTCGAAATCCATGCCGTTTCCTTCGGTCCCAAAATCGAGACACTTGAGCAAAAGGCAGGTTGAATCCGTCGGGGGCTGCATTTAGACTCGTGTGGCCAAGCCTGGAGGAACGATCCCTGCGCAAGTCACAAATTCTCTTCGTCGACGATGATGAGAACTACCGAAAAATGCTCGAACGCATCCTTTCTCGCTCGTAAGGTTACGGAGTTTCGTGCGCGCGCGATGCCGACGAGGCGCTCGCCATTCTTGCCAGCCAACCCATCGACTTGGTGCTGACCGACGTAAAACTTCCCGGCCTAAACGGGCTCGAACTCGTGCGACAAATCCATGAGATCAAGCCCGATTTGCCGTGCATCGTGATCACCGGGTTTGGTGGCGCGGAAAACTCCGTCGAAGCGCTGCGCGCCGGCGCGTTCTGGTTTCTCGAAAAACATTTCGAACACGGTGATGTGGACGTCGTACGCCGTCTCGTCGGGCAAGCGATCGAACATGGCCGTCTCAAAACCGAAAATCGCATCTTGCAAAATCAACTTCGCGAAAAGTACGGCCTCGAAAACATCGTCGGAAAAAGCGGGGCCTTGCAACACGTGCTCGACATCGTGAAGAAAGTCGCCGACACCGACAGCACAATTTTGATCACCGGCGAAAGCGGCACCGGCAAAGAGCTAATCGCGCGCGCGATTCACTACAAAAGCTCGCGCGCAAATCGCATCCTCGTCACGGTGAACTGCGGCGCGATCCCGGAAGACTTGCTCGAATCCGAACTCTTCGGGCATGTGAAAGGCGCTTTTACGAGCGCCGTGAGCCACCGCGAAGGACGTTTTGCGGCAGCCGACGGAGGCACGATCTTCCTCGACGAAATCGGCGACATGAGCCCAAGTTTGCAGGTGAAACTTTTACGTGTACTACAAGAGCGCGCCTTCGAACCCGTGGGTTCGTCGCGCACGCAAACCGTCGATGTGCGCGTGATTGCGGCCACGAATCAAAATCTCGAAGAAGCGATTCGCAAAAATCGTTTTCGCGAAGATCTGTTCTATCGCTTGAATGTGATCCCGATCGAGATTCCGCCGCTACGCGAACGCAAAGAAGACATCGCGCTCCTCATCCATTACTTCCTCGAGAAAATGAACACCGAAAAAGGGCGCTCGATTTCCGGCATCACGCCGCAGGCCATGGCACTGCTTGCGGAATACGATTGGCCTGGCAATGTGCGCGAGCTTGAAAATCTGGTCGAGCGCCTTTGCGTGCTCCGCGATCGCGGCGCAATCGATGTCGGCGACTTGCCCAAGGCATTTCATCGCCAAGCAGAGAGCGCCGAAATTTTGGCACCCAAGCTGCCCCTCGCAGGGCTTGATTTTCGTAGTGTCGTCAGTCGCTTCGAAACCGACTTGATCCAGCAAGCCCTAAAACGCACGCATGGGAACAAGAACCGAGCGGCTCAACTATTGGGTCTTAACCGCACGACTTTGCTCGAAAAAATGAAGAAGCGAAAACTCGACGCCGGCGTCGAATCCGGCGCTCAGAACGACGACTCCGAATTCGACACAACGCCAGAATAACGACGTCTTTTCTGTAATTTTTTCCTGTTTTCGCCAAAAATCCGACACTGATTCAGATTGCCACAAAATGCCGCATTTGGCGGCATGCGCAATTTCTCGAAAAATTATTCATAGACGATGTTTTTCTCTAAAGTTTAAAAAACTCTTTATATTCAACGACCTTGCGATAGCCGAATGCAACGAAAACGCGTGTTTGTTTTCACTTTGGTCTGCAACACTGCAAGGTTTTGCGGATCTTGGCACAACCCGTGCTTTATAGGCATCGCATACGCAACGAGTCGGCATACAACCTGCGCCTTGCGAGAATGTTGGCAACACGCGAAGGCCTGAATGCTCTCAATGAATGAAAAGGATCGCTGAATGGACGCCCTACTTCGTGAAGCCAAGGAAAAGCACGCAAGCCTCCCGCACACCATCAAAGAGCACATCGTTCTCGAACACGCACCACTCATTCGCTACATCGTCAATCGCATTGCCGTACGCCTGCCCTCACACATCGACCTCGACGACCTGCACAACACCGGCGTCATTGGCTTGATGGATGCGATCGACAAATTTGATCCCGACAAAAATTGCAAATTCAAAACCTACGCCGAGTTCCGCATCAAGGGCGCCATTCTCGATCAACTTCGCTCGCTCGACTGGGTGCCACGCTCGGTACGCCAGAAAGGCCGCAAGCTCGATCGCGCATACGGCGAAATCGAACAGCGCCTCGGCCGCCAAGCCAACGAAGACGAAGTCGCCGATTCGCTCGGTCTTCAGCTTGATAAATTTCATGAACTCATCAACCAAGTGCGCGGCATTTCACTAATCAACCTCGAAGAGATTCGTGGCACGGGCGCCGACGGTGAACGCACCGGCGGCTTTGCCGACATCGTCGAAGACGTGCACTCCGAAAATCCGCTTTCGTCGATTAAATTGCACGAGATGAAACGCGTCGTCGCCGACACGATTTCTTCGCTGCCCGAAAAAGAGCGACTCGTCGTTTCGCTCTACTACTACGAAGATTTGAACATGAAAGAGATCGGCTCGATTTTAGGCATCACCGAATCGCGTGTCTGCCAAATCCACACCAAGGCCGTGCTCCGCTTGCGCTCGAAGCTGCGCAGCATGCTCGAACACTGATTGGTGTAACGCCGCGCGACCTTGTGCTGTGCAAGAAAAAAAGCGGAACCCACTCGGTTCCGCTTTTTTCTTTTCTCACAAATTTTGCTCGCAAACATTTTTCGTTTTTGCGTTTTGTTTTTACTCCGTGCTGGGCACATCTTCGCAACGCACGAGCACAACCGTGACGTTATCTTTGCCACCGCGCTGGTTCGCGAGTCGAATCAATCCTTCGCAGGCCATGTCGAGATCGACGTCGCCCATGACCGACTTTGCGATTTCATCGTCTTCGACGTGCCCCGTCAGTCCGTCGGAGCAAAGCACAAAGACATCGCCCACCGCCGGTGTGAGTTCTGCGAGATCGGGCTCGACGATCTGGCGCACGCCGAGTGCGCGCGTCAAAACATGGCGGTGTGGATGTTCGCGCGCCGCCTCTTCGCTGATCTCTCGCCGACGCAAAAGCTCTCCGACGACGGAATGATCGTCCGTCAATTGGCGAATCTTGCCTTGGCGAACAAGATAAGCGCGACTATCCCCAACATGAGCCAGCGACACGCGGCCGCGTGCCGTCAAGATCACCACCATCGTCGTGCCCATGCCCGCAAGCTCAGGATTTTCTTGGGCATGATCATAAATCGATTGGTTCGCCACGCTCACCGCGTTGCGCAGACATTCGAGCGGTGTCACATCGCGCGGGCCAAGCTCTGTCACGGCATCGACGGTGCTCTTGGCCGCGAGCTGACTCGCGACTTGACCTGCCGTGTGCCCGCCCATTCCGTCGGCAACGAGATAAAGACCAATCTCGGGCGCAAGTGCATAGCTATCCTCATTCATTTTTCGCACTTGCCCGACGTGCGTGCAGGCGGAGGCTCGAAGCATGATGGGCAGAGGGAAGCCCTCCTCGTTTTTCAAAATCAAAAAGTCGAAAGCGAAAGTGAAATCACAACTCAATGCAGATTCGAAAGCTACAGTCGCCGACTGAAGAACGATGTGACTGCAAAATTTCAGGATCTAACACGCGCGCAGCTCAAAGTGACAAACCGCAAAGGACAAGACAACTTTTTTGAGGAACGCAGTCTCTCTTTCGGTCCTTTGGCTCAGCAACTTAATCGGCAGACTGCTCTGTTTTTGGCTTGAAGCGCAAAGCAAAAAAAGCGTTCAATATTGAGCGCGGCGACGACGATAGAATCGCGAAAGCACCGCCGCTGCGCATGCATCACCTTGCCATCCATGGTGATTGCCCGCATCCATGCGTTGATGTGAGCAGCGCACGCCAGGTGCGGCCAACGCCAAGGCAGGCGGGCGCAAGAACAATCGAGACCGGCAAACATCGCTAAGTCATTCAGAAGAAGTCATTCGAAAGCATTCGGAAGAGAACGGAGAGCAGTGTATGGCCAAAAAAGTTTTGCTGGCGGACGATAGCGTCACGATCCAAAAGGTGGTGGGCATTAGCCTTGCCAACGAAGATCTCGAGCTAATCACCGTGGACAATGGCATCGACGCCATCGAACGCGCGCGCGCGCTTCGCCCTGATTTGATTCTCTCCGACGTCGTGATGCCCGGCAAAAGCGGCTACGAAGTGGCCGAAGCCATCAAGAGCGACCCCAATTTGCGTCACATCCCTCTCTTGCTCCTGACGCAGACTTTCGAAACTTTCGACGCAGAGCGTGCGAAACGAATTGGTGTAGATGGGCATATCACGAAGCCCTTCGAGGCGCAGACGCTTGTTGCGCGCGTCAAAGTATTTTTGGAAGCTCCGCCGGTCGCCGCACCGGCCAGCCCGCCCGCAGCGACACAAAACGACGAGTATGATTTTCTGGGTGAAAGCGAGGCACTCGTCGCCGAAGCCGTGCCCGAGACCGACGGCGGCTTTGAGCTCGCCACCGAAGCCGATGACGATGCCGCGCACACGCAATTTCTGGATGTTCCTCACTCGGCTCCCGCACCGGATCAAACCGTCGCCATGATGCCCGACGAGCTTCCCACTCCGATCGAAAGCTCGCCCGCTCCCTCAGTGCAAGCAACGGCTCCGCGCTTTTCATCCTCCACCACGCATCCGGCGCAAACGATCGCGATCATGGACGACATGCCGCTCGCAGCCGACACCGGCACGGATCCGCTGTTCTTTGGCGAGACAACCAACGACGGCGCCGACGCTAGCTTCGACTTGCTCGATGACGCCGCGATCGAAGACGAACCCGCAGCGACGACGGCTCCTGCACTACAAATCGATCTTTCAAACCCGGCCGCCACAATGCTCGTGAGCGATGCAGCCGACGATGCTTTTGATCTTTCCTTCAATCCGCCCGCAGTCGAGCCGCGCGCAACACCGCCGGAGATCGCGACATCGGAAACGAGCTTCGACGACGTACTTCCCGCCGACGAGCCCATTGCTCCGCCGATCGTGGAGCTTGGCGAAGCTGCCTACACCGAAGAAGGTTCCTTTGATTTGTCGGCCGCAGAAGACTACGCGGAGCCCATAGCGGAAATTTCTGCCTACGAGCCGGAACTCGAAGCCGTTGCCGCCGAGCCCCTCTTCGACGAACCGGCACCTTCTACGATTGAAACTTTCGAGGCGCCGCTTGCCGAAGCGACGACATTCGAAATGGCCGAAGCAGAATCTTTCGCGGATCTCGAACCCGAGCCGCAGATCGCGCGCGGTGCTGCGCTCCAAGCCGCGACAGTCTCGCCCGAAATGCGCGACCAGATCCACGCGACCATCGAGAAAATTGCGTGGGAAGCCATGGGCGACTTGAGCGAGCAAATCGTTCAACAAGTCGTCGCGCGCGTCGAAGCCATTGCCTGGGAAGTGATTCCGCAGATGGCCGAAACATTGATCCTCGAAGAAATTCGGCGCATGAAGCGAGACACATAACGCGCAGCCAGCAGATTGCGCGTTTGCCGTATGGGGCAAGCGCGCCTTTTTGCAAACACTTCCGCGTGCAACGAACCGTAGAACTCCCAGCGTGCTTGCGGCTAGCAACTCGCGACACCGCTAGTTAGACTCGGCGTCCCTTGACTGAATCGAATCAAAAACTTCCGACTCGTTTTGATCCAAAACCCGCCGAAGCGCGCTGGTACGGGGAGTGGCTTGCGCGCGATTTGTTTCGCGCGCGCCACGACGATGCACGCCCACGCTTCTCGATTGTGATTCCACCGCCGAATGTCACCGGTTATTTGCATCTTGGGCACGCACTCAACAACACGTTGCAAGACGTGCTTGCGCGCCATAAACGCATTCAGGGTTACAACGTGCTTTGGTTGCCCGGCACGGATCACGCCGGCATCGCGACACAAGTCGTTGTCGAACGTCAACTCGCGGAAAAAGGCCAGACACGCCACGAACTTGGGCGCGAAGCCTTCGTCGATGCGGTGTGGAAATGGAAAGAGCATTCCGGCTCGAAGATCATCGAGCAGCTGAAGGCACTCGGGTCTTCGTGCGATTGGTCGCGCGAGCGCTTCACCCTCGACGCAGGTCTTTCCAAAGCAGTGCGCACGGCCTTTGTTCGGCTACACCAAGAAGGGTTGATTTATCGCGGAGAGAGTCTCGTCAACTGGTGCTCGCGCTGCGCAACCGTGCTCTCCGACCTCGAAAGCCCCTATCAGCCGGAAGCCGGCAAGCTGTATTCGATCCGCTACCCACTCAAAAACACCAATGAGTGTATAGAGGTTGCCACCACGCGCCCCGAAACGATGCTCGGCGACACCGCCGTAGCCGTACACCCCGACGACGAGCGCTATCAAAACTGGATTGGCCAAACTCTGCGCCTGCCGCTGACTCAGCGCGAAATCCCCGTCGTAGCCGACACTTTTGTGGATCGCGAGTTTGGCTCGGGTGCCGTAAAAATCACGCCCGGCCATGATCTGCACGATTTCGAGTGTGCGCAGCGCCTCGGCTTGCCACGCATCAACATCCTACACTCCGACGGACGCCTGAATGAAAACGCAGGCTCTTATGCGGGGCTCACGGTGCCCGAGGCCCGCAAGCGCGTGGTGGCCGATCTCGAAGCGCAAGGTTTTCTCGTCGGAGTCAAAGATCATCCGCACGAAGTGCCGCATTGCGACCGCTGCAAAACCGTCGTCGAACCTTTGCTCTCGGAGCAATGGTTTCTCGACATGGAGCCTCTCGCAAAGAAAGCCATCGCCGCCGTGCGCGACGAACGCACGAAGTTTTACCCCAAGAGCTGGGAGAAGACATATTTCCACTGGCTCGAAAACATTCGCCCCTGGACGCTTTCGCGCCAACTTTGGTGGGGACACCGCATTCCGGCATGGCGATGCACCGCGTGCCAAAAATGGACCGTCTCCGTCGAAGATCCAAGTCAGTGTACACATTGCGGTGACACGCGACTTACGCAAGAAGTCGATGTGCTCGACACCTGGTTTTCAAGCGGCCTCTGGCCGTTTTCGACGATGGGCTGGCCCGACGACACGGAAGATTTTCGCGCGTTCTACCCCACATCGGTGCTCTCGACAGGCTTCGACATCATCTTTTTCTGGGTTGCTCGCATGATGATGCTCGGCCTGCATTTCACCGAGGAAGTGCCCTTTCGCGATGTGTACATCCACCCGCTCATTCGCGATGCACACGGCGAGAAGATGTCGAAGAGCAAAGGCAATGTGATCGATCCTCTGGAAATGATCGACGTGCACGGCACCGATGCACTTCGCCTCACGCTCGCTTCGCTGGCGATTCAAGGGCGCGACATCAAACTGAGCGAAGAAAAAATTACGTCCTCGCGCGCTTTCATCACAAAACTGTGGAATGCCGCGCGCTTCGCACTGCTCAATCTCGAAGATTACGATGCCAACGCCGCTTCTACCGACGGAGGGCTCTACGATCGCTGGATTCGCGTACGCCTCAGCCACGCGCTCGAAGAATCGCATCGCGCACTCACCGAGTATCGCTTTAGCGACGCTGTGGGCGCGCTGTATCAATTCGTATGGAAAGAATTTTGCGATTGGTACATCGAGCTTGCCAAACAAACCTTGCAAGGGAGCGACACCGCTGCGCGACGCGCCACGCAACGCACGCTTGTCGAAGTATTGCACGGAACCCTGCTTGGCTTGCATCCGTACATTCCCTTCGTCACGGAAGAAATCGCGAATGCACTGCCCTTGTCCGATCAACACAAAAAAGAGTTGCTTCTCGAACAATCCTATCCAGCCGCTTCAGCGCCGCTTTCTGCCGAGGAAGCGGCCGAAATGGATACGCTCGTGGCCTTCATCGTCAGCATTCGTCAAATTCGCGGCGAACTCGGTGTGCCACAAAGAAATCGCGTGCGCGTTACGTTCCCTACCGCCCTTCGCGACCTCGTCGAAAAACATCGCGCAGGCATCGCAAGCCTTACGCTTGCGGGCGAAATTGTATTTTCCGACGGAGCGGTCTCGGAGACTGCAGCCTTGAGCATCGCTGCAGGACATCGCATCGCCGTCGAATTCGACGATCCCGACTTTTTGGCCGAAGAAATTCCGCGCCTCGAAAAAACGTTGCAGAAGCTTGAAGCCGATTTGGCACAAGTCGCCAAGAAACTTGGCAACCCAAGCTTTATCGAGCGCGCAAAGCCCGAAGTCGTCGCCGGCGAACAAGAAAAACACGCCCGCTTTACACAAGAAAGTGACGAAATCCGAGAGCGCCTCACGCGCCTGCAACGCCTGGTCCGACCCAAGTGATGGCAAAGCAAACCAACACTTCGATGCGACGCACTCCTGCCTTCCATGAATGGCGCAGCTTGCTGGAACGCGCACTCGCCGAAGACATCGGCAGCGGCGACATCACCTCGAAGCTCACGATTCCCGAAACGCTACAAGGTCAAGCCGTCATCGAAGCGCGCGAAGATTTGATCGTTTGCGGCATCGAAATCGCCCAGGAAGTTTTTGCCGCCGTCGAACCCACATTGCGTTTCGAGATCTGCCTCTGCGACGGAGAACGCGCCCCAAGCGGAGCCATCCTGGCGCGCGTCACGGGTTCAATGCGCGGCATCCTCGCCGCCGAGCGCACGGCCTTGAATTTCATGCAGCGGCTTTCCGGCATTGCCACCTTGACACAGAAATACGTTCAGCAAATCGCAGGCACTTCCGCAAAACTCGTCGACACCCGCAAGACCCTGCCCGGTTGGCGCGTGCTCGACAAATACGCCGTCGCCACCGGTGGCGGCACAAACCATCGCATCGGTCTTTACGATGGAATTTTGATCAAAGACAACCACATCGCCGCCGCAGGCAGCCTTACCCATGCCGTGCGCACCGCAAAATCCGGCGCACCGAAACATTTACGTGTACAAGTCGAAGTCGAATCCCTGACACAAGCCAAGGCCGCGCTCGAAGCGGGCGCCGACTCGCTCTTGCTCGACAACCAAACGCCGCAGTCGCTGAAAGAAATCTGCACAGCCCTTCGCGATCAAATCGAACTCGAGGCCTCGGGCGGAGTGACTCTCGCCAATATCCGCACCATCGCCGAAACCGGCGTACATCGAATTTCCGTCGGAGCACTTACTCATTCTGCCGTCGCCGTTGACATCGCTCTCGAAATCGCTCTGGACTCGCGCCCTGCATGACCGAAGGCGCAGCCAAAATTCTTGCCGCTCTGCTCGCAGTGCCCGACAAAACACATTCGGGAGAAACCCTTTCGTCACTTCTTGGTGTATCTCGCAATCAAGTCTGGAAGCACATCGAAGCGCTGCGCGAACTTGGCTATGCCATCGAGGGCGTCGCCGGCGGCGGCTATCAACTCCTCGCCTGCCCTGACCGCTTGCACGAAGCGCAAATTGCACCCGGACTACACACGAAATGGTTGGCTCGCCGCTATCACTATTTTTCGGAAGTGGATTCGACGAACCGCATCGCTTTCGAACTGGCGCGCGCAGGTGCGCCCCATGGCACGACGGTCGTTGCCGAAGCACAAACTCAAGGTCGTGGACGCTTGCAACGCAGTTTTTTTTCGCCGGCCTACGAAAACATCTACACCTCCATCGTGCTTCGTCCGGCCATGACGCTCGACCGCGCCGCCACGAGTGTGCTCGCCGCCGCCGTCGCAGTCGCAGAAACGATCCGCACTACCACCCCCGACGCCGATGTCGCCATCAAGTGGCCCAATGATGTTTTGCTCGGCGGCAAAAAAACTTCCGGTATTTTGATGGAACTCCAAGCCGAAGCCACCCGCGTTGGCTTTTTGATCCTCGGGATCGGAGTCAATCTCAATACGCCAAGAGAAAATTTCCCGGATGAATTTCGGGCGCGAACGACGAGCCTGACTGCGCATGCAAAAGCAAAAATCAACCGCGTATATTTTGCGCAAGATCTGTACAACACCCTCGAAGAAGTTCTCGAACTTCACTTTGAGCACGGCTTTTCTGCGATTCGCTCGCGCTTCGATGCGCTTTGCCAAATGCCCGGAAAACCCGTTGTGATCACGAACCCGCAAGAAAACGAAATCACCGGTACGGTTCAAAAAATCGCCGACGACGGTGCCCTCATCGTGCAAACCAATGCGGGAAAACTCGTGCGCGTTCTGGCGGGCGATGTGCGCGTCCGGCAAGCTTGAACCGAAAAAAAGAAGCGGGGAACAACGTGGACTGCAAAGCACTTTTCGTGATCGACATCGGAAACACAAATGTGTCACTTGGCATTTTTCACTATACCGGCGGCAAAGGCGAACTGGTGCATCACTGGCGCATCGGCACCTATCGCGAGCACACCTCCGACGAAGTCATCGTCTTCTTGCGCTCTCTTTTCGATCACTCAAAACAAAAACTCGAAGACGTCGGCGACGTCATCATCTGTTGTGTAGTGCCACCGCTGCTGCCAATCTGGGAGCGCGTCTGCGAAAAACTTTTCGACAAAGCACCGATGATCGTTGGCCCGGGAATCAAAACCGGAATGCCGGTGCGTTACGAAAATCCGCGTGAAGTCGGAGCCGATCGCATCGTAAATTCCGTTGCTGCACTCGAGATGTATGGCGGCCCGGTGATCGCGGTCGATCTCGGCACCGCCATCACCTTCGACTGCATCTCCGAAAAAGGCGAATACCTCGGCGGCGCGATCTTCCCGGGTATTCACATCGCGATGGAGGCGCTCTTTGATCGCGCCTCGATGCTTCATCGCATCGAACTCGTAAAACCCAAGGAAGTCATCGGGCGCACGACGACTGCAGCCATGCAATCGGGTCTGCTCTACGGCTATGCGGGAATGATGGACGCGATGATTGATCGCATTCGCGGCGAACTTGGCCAAAACGCGCAGGTTGTCGCCACCGGCGGACTCGCTCAGCGCGTCGTGCCCTACACGCGCTCTATCAAGCAAACCGAGCCCTTCCTCACTTTGGAAGGCCTGCGTATTTTGTACGAAAAAAATCGCTAGTGATGCACCGCCGCAGCAAGCGCATCGAAAACATGCGTTTTCTCGTGGATCTCGTCGAAAACAAAAGCAAATAAAGTTCGTGCAAACCTTGACCGAATCAGTCAATGGAAGCGGGGTCTTGCGCAAGAGAGCGCGTGTCTCGCTCTCTCGCGAATCCCTGAATAGTCATTGTGATACCTGGAGCGTGTGCGCCGTGAATCCGACGCAAAACACAGCAAAACAAAAAGTACGCCTGTCGATCTCGCCGCAGGCGGAAAAATATGTGCGCGGTGATGCTCCGGTGATGATGCGACGCATGGCGGCGCGCGCCGCTGTGCCGCTCCCGCCGATCGACCTCGTCACGGTGCTCTTTGCCTTGCTGCACGACACCGACGAAGAAGCGCGCACGAGTGCAAAAAAATCTCTTGTCGAGCTTCCCGATTCGATTTGCACCGCGGTTCTTGCAGGCGACACCAGCCCCGTCGTACTGAGCTACTTGGCGAAGGTGTTTCAAAACAGTCCAGAGCGCACCGAACTGATCGCCCTCAACGCCGCCACCGACGATGCAACCATCGCCTTTCTCGCCACACTGCCACACCGGCGCGTAATCGAAATCATTGCGCAGAATCAGACACGCATGCTGCGCTACCCGCCCATCGTCGATGCGCTCGGAAACAACCCCAATATGAGTCGCGCCATGATCGACCGCGTGCTCTCCTTCCTCGGCCTCGATCGCCCAAAAGACGAAGTCGCAGATCCCGCAGATACGCTCGAAGTCGAGTTGCAAGCCGAGACGATTACCGACGAAAACGCTGAAGCAGCGCTGCGCGCCCTGCTCGGCGACGATACGAGCGAATTTGATTCCGAGTTGATCGAAGAATCCGAGGGTGAAGCCACGGATTCGAAATTCGCGAGTCTTGCTGCGCAAATTCAAGGCATGTCGGTATTTCAGAAAATCAAACTGGCGCGCATGGGAAACAAAGAGGCGCGAAGCATCTTGATTCGCGAACATAATAAGCTGATCGCTGCGTCGGCCATTCGAAGTCCGAAAATTACGGACAGCGAGGTTGCGGGCTATGCGAAGCAACGCGGACTTAGCGACGAGGTCTATCGCATCATCGCTGCAAATCGCGAGTGGACACAGAAATATCCGGTGAAGCTTGCACTCGTCACCAATCCGAAGTGTCCCATCAGTACGGCCATGAAATTTTTGAATCATCTTCAAGATAAAGACTTGAAAGTGCTCTCCAAGAGCCGAGATGTTTCGGGAGCGGTCTCCACACAAGCCAAACGGCTGCTAGCGAAGAAGGGAAAGGCATAAAATGGCGGAACTCAACGCCGACGGAACGTCGATCAACGCACGAATCGTGATTTGGGGGCCCGAAGGTTCGGGCAAATCCACGAATATCGAACGAATTTATGCGAAGCTGCGCCCCGATCATCGCGGCGAGTTACGCCGTGTGCCTACACGCCTTGATCCGACGGTAACGTTTGAAGTATTGCCAATTGAGCTTGGTGCGATCGGCGGCCTCAAGACCACGATTCAAATTCTCGGCGTGCCGGGCGCTGCCGACGCTGCACCGACGCGAAAGAACCTGCTCGATAAAGTCGATGGCATCGTGCTCGTGATGGACTCACAGCGCCATGCTCTTGAAGCCAATGTGGCCTCTGTGCAGGAACTCAAGCAAGCACTCGCCGCATACGGCCGCTCGCTCAAGGACGTACCGATCGTCATTCAATACAACAAACGCGACCTCTCCGACGATTCCGCGATCGAAGCGCTGCACAAAAAACTCGATCTCTCCGGCATCCCTGTTTTCGAAGCTATCGCCACCGACGGAACCGGCGTTTTGCAAACGCTGACGACGATCTCAAAGCAAGTCGTGCGCATGTTCCGCGAAAGCAGTGCGGCCGCTTCTCCCGCCTCTTCCGCACCCCCTGCGGCCTCGGCAGCGCCAACGGCAGCATCCGCTGCGCCGACGGCAAAACCTTCTCCGAACTTCCTCGCTTCGACACCGCGATCCGCGAGCGCAGCACAACCCGCCGCCACCGCGCCCCTGCGCCCGGTTTCGCCAGCGGCCGATGCCGGAAAAACCGTGGTGCAGTTCGATACGCCAAGATCGACACAAAGTAGAGTAACACAAACAGGCGACACATCCAGATCCGCCACACCTGCGACCGCGCCTACGACAGCCCCCCTGCGCCCGGTTTCGCCAGCGGCCGATGCCGGAAAAACCGTGGTGCAGTTCGATACACCCGCGCCCGCCAAAGCTCCCGCGCCCAAAC
>CAYRID010000023.1:0-7526 GCA_964424225.1 uncultured Geobacter sp. | reverse complement strand
AAAACCGTGGTGCAGTTCGATACACCCGCGCCCGCCAAAGCTCCCGCGCCCAAACCGGCCGTGGCCGCTCCAAGTCCGCGTCCAACACCGACGGTCGATGCAGGGCGTACAGTGCTCCAACTTGAAGACGATTCGCTCACGAGCGGTAGTTCAACGCAGTTTGCGCAAAACGATCTCGATCTTCTCGAAGCCACTCCGGCGAAAGAAGCTCCGTCGCTCAAAGTGGTCTCAGTCGGTGCCGCAAAGCGCATCAGCGACAGCGAAATTGGCATCTCCTTGGTTCTGCAGGATGAAACCGGACAAAAGCGCCCAATCGAATTGAAGATTCGACTTGATCACATCCAAGACTAACCATCGCGTAGACGAACGAATCGTCGTTGCGCTCTTGCCCCCAGCCACACGAGAGGATTGATGTCGGAGAGCAACGATCAAGCCTTCATCCGCCGGGCCGTCCGCATCAGCATCATCGCCAGTGCTGCCGCCGTAGCGCTCCTTGCGATTCTCTGGATCTTAAAAAGCGCGCTCACACCGCTCGCCGTTTCCTTTGTTGTCGCTTATCTCCTCAATCCAATCATCTGCTGGTTCGGCGCGCGGCGCATTCCGCGTCCACTGGCCATCTTTGTCTTTCTCGCACTCGTCGCAGCCGCGCTCTCCGTCGGCATATTGCTCCTCGTTCCTACCCTGCAAAACGAACTCACGATCCTCGCCACGCGCTTTCCCGACTACTTTGCCACCATGACGCAAAGCCTTCTGCACTTTGCAACCGTCACGCTGGGATTCGATGTACCCACCTCGTGGAGCGAAACGATCACTTCGCTCCGCTCCGACTCTTCACAGATCATTTTGCAGATAACACAAAAATTTGTTGAACGCTCTTTGGGCTGGTTGACCGGAACGCTCGGCGCTCTCGCCTCGTTCTTGATCATTCCCGTCTTGTCGTTCTATTTTCTGGTTGAATTTGATCGCCTAAATGACAAAATATTGCGTTGCATCCCTCCGCGTTACCAAGACTATATTCGACAGCGCGCTACACAAGTCAACGACATCGTGGCTGGGTTTTTGCGTGGCCAGCTCACCATCTGCGCAATCTTGGCCATACTCTATGCAGTTGGATTCTCTCTCATCGGCATCGACTTCGCAGTCGTCATCGGCCTCGTGGGCGGCGCACTCGCCATTGTTCCCTATCTTGGAAACGGCCTTGCCGTCGCACTGGCCTCGCTGGTGTCGCTGCTCAAGTTCGGCTTCGACATCCATCTCGCGTTGGTACTGGGCTGGTATGCCATCGTGCAATTTTTAGAAGGCTTTGTGCTGACACCAAAAATTGTTGGAAAAAGCCTTGGACTGCATCCCGTGAGCGTCATCATTGCGCTCTTGATCGGAGCCGATCTCTTGGGTTTCCTCGGTTTATTGATCGCAGTACCGGCCGCTGCCGTCATCAAAGTTTTCGTGCAGGAAGCCCTGGCAATCTACTTCCATTCCGAGGTCTATCGCGGACACACTCCACCCAAAACTCCGTCGGTAGAGTGACGTACGCCACAGGATTACTTCGCGCGATAACTCTCGATCAAAATCTCGGCAATCTCGGGGCGCATGATGCGCGGATCAGGCTTTTGTCCCGAGGTAAGTTGCTCGCGAATCTTTGAACCACTCACCGACACCGGTTTTTCATCGGGATGATTCTCTGTCAAGTCCACACGCCCAATCGATTCGTAGTACGCCGCAAAGCCAATTTTGCACGGCTGAATCTGCAACTCGCCCGGAAGTTTCGAGAAAATTTCTTGTGCATCGAAGTCGCCCCAAATCGGCGTACCGTCGGCGTACGGCGCGTCTGCATGTTTGCGCCCAATCACAAGATGGCTAAAGCCGAAATTCTGGCGATAGATCGCGTGCATGATCGCTTCTTTTGGACCGCCATAAAACATTTTGATGTCGAGCGCGATCAACTCGAAAACATCATTGAGATCATAACCGGCCTTCTTCCACACCGATTCATCTTGATCGCCTTGCCCGAGCAAACGCTCTTGATGCAGCTTCTGATAACAACGCATCCGCACCGACGCCGGCACGTCGTCGCCCTTGAGTTCTCCCACCAACGGATTAAGCACTACGCCCGTAAAAAAGCCTTCCCGCGTGAGGCGCTCGGCACCGCAGACCAACGCATATTCGTGTGCACGATGCAACGGATTGCGTGTTTGAAACGCAAGCGCGCGTTCCCACTTTTGGTCGCGAATGAACGCGCGCACCATGCGCGGCGAAAGCAAGTACTGCGCATACGCGCGATTTTTGCGCTGCGGCAAAGTGCGAATCTTGCCACCAAGAAGTTTCGTGCGCGTGTCTTGCATGACCATCTGGCCGCCAGGATGATCGAAGCGATCCGTGCCATACACACTTTTGACATATTTCGGCTTGTCCCAAGCGTAAACTTCGACCTCTTCGACAATCGCAACCACTTCGCCTTCTTCACTTTTTAGTGTCGCCTGCCCGCCGCGCGTAAGCGCGTTCGCCTCAGCGTCTGTCACCGGAAATGCAATCGGGATGCCCCACGCGTAACGCTTGCCTTGAGAAAGAATGACGCCTTCGTCGAGCACGCGATTCCAGGCCTCTTCGTTCATCGGGCCTTCAAGCGGAGAAAGCGCACCATCGCCCAAGCGATACACCGCCGAAAGATCGGCTTTCGTCACGATTACCGTCGGAGACTTTGCGGCTTGCGCTAGAAATGCCGTGCGCTCTTTGAGCGGCACGATGCGATCGACCAGATCAGCAAGTCCTCCATGAACCGGAACGAGATCTCCACCCAATCCACCTTGCGTACCGTGCGCCACTGCCATTGCTGCCACTCCTTATGCTCTGATCTTGTGCTCTGACCTTATGCTTGCATGATGCCTCGCGTGCGTATGCCGACACGCGTCGTTGATCCGTATTCATCGAATGTGTTTTCACGCGCGAAATCAACGCGCGGCACGCTACCACACGGCAAGCGAGCCGTCGCCATCCGAAAACAAAACGCGCTCACCGCTTCCATCGAAACGTCGAATGTAAAGATGCAACCGATCATCTTCCTCGACCGTGTAAACAATAAACTTTCCGTCGGGCGACACGGCGGGCTCGCGCTCAATTCCGCGCCCCTGCCCAACCTGCGTGCGTCCCGTGCCGTCCGGTCGGATTCGCCAAATTTTCGTTTCCTCGACGGAGGGTTTCATCTTGTCTTTCATCGGTGGGCCGGTATACACGATCCACCCACCGTCGGGCGTAAACACCGGATCGGAACCGCGCGCCAAAAAACGCGGCGGCTCTATCGGTTGCAACGAATCCCAAAGAAAGAGCGAAGGGCGCGCACCGTGCGCATCAATCGCTTCATAAACGACCATTCTTCCGTCGGGCGAAAGCACGGGGTTCACCTCCGCCCAAATCTGCATCTGTTCTTTTTGCTTCGCAGAATACGCAACGAGCGGCTCCGAGAAACGCAAGTCGGGTTCGAGCCAGCGCAACTTCACGAGATAAGGCGGCGCTCCCTCGTTCGCCGGCGGCACGTCTTCACCAACGGAAACCAGGATTCGTTCATCCTTCGAAAAATTTGCAAACGGATGAAAGCCGTCGCCAAAAGTAAGCTGGCGCACTTCGCCACGCGCCGCATCAAAAACAAAAACTTGCGAGCGAGTTTCCGGGTCGGGTCGATAGCTATAGAGAAAATGTGTGCGCGCGCGATTCCATGCATGCGGCCATGCGCCACGCAAAATCGCATCGAATGGACGCAGCTCACCCGTGCGCGGGAACAGTTGCATGACACGACCCGGTGTAGCTTGCTTCGCCACCTCGACGACGCCCAAGATGGCTTTCAACTCGCTCGCGTTTGGAACGAACTTGTTTTTGTAGTCGGTGCTTTGAACTCCACTGCCGAGATCTTTCTTCGCATTCTGCACCTGTCGATTCTCGCGCGCTTCTTGTTCCGTCCAGTGCACGAACACGATGGGAGTTTCCGGCAACTCCGTAAGATGCAGACCCATTGCGCATCCCGTCGGCATCAAAGCAAAGAGGGCCAACACTATAAAGCGTATTTTCCAACTCAATTTTATATCGTTCAAATCCACGCCATTCTCCTCGCGTCGTCCCTCGCCCTTCCTTCGACGACGGATGGACTAAAGTCGCTACGTCATGCTCGGCACCACGGCTCGTCCGACGTAAAGCCTGCTATTCGCATCCCAGCTAAAAAGCCCAATCTGCCCTACTTTGCGCTCCATCGTCGAAATCACGATATGGTCTACGCCCGGAAACGGAAAAAGTTCGTTCATCGCAAACTCTTGATCCATTTCAGAAAAATAGGCGCCATAGCCAACATGCGAGTGATACACCGCCGTGATGACCTCACCCAGCGTTGCCGCTGTTTCTTGCGCTCGACAATAATCGAGTTCATTCATGTAAAAAGCTTCACGACCATCTCGAGGAAAATTCAGCGAATCTTGCTGATGCATCTTCGTCATCTCGTTGCGGCAGCGATGCACACTGCGAAAGCGCACGATCGAATTTCCAGCGAGCAAACCGCAACACTCCTCCGGCAAGCTCTCGAGTGCATGCGCACAGAACTCATTGACCACTCGGCCCGCGATTTCCACCGGCGTAAGAGAAAAATCAATATCTACGCGCTTTAGTGTCATTTTCGAATCTTCATCACCATTCGCCAAATCGCTTTTCTCGCCTGCACACCGCGTCGCAGTGAACCCAGCACCGACCAATGCTTTCTCCAAAGCCCGGCGCAAACTCACACTTCCCATCGCTTGCACGGAGGTTTTAGCATCGAACGGCGGTGCTTGGCTATTACGAAAGCCTGCGCAGGCTCGCGAGCACGCAGGCGATGACGGCGACTTTTAAACTCGCAAGCTCAGCGTGAAGACGAAACAACCCACGGCGCTTGAGACGACATGGACGAGCGCTTGCGCTGCGATGGCAAAATATTCGTGAGCGAAACCAAAAAAGCCGCGACATACGGAATCGACTGCACCAAGAGTACCGCCGACCAAAGGAGTGCATCCGCAACGTCGCGCTGCAAAATCGCAACACCCGTCGCTGCAATCCAAAGTGCTATGGCGATAACGCTCTCTTCCGCCGAGTTCGCGAACGCCTGCCACAAAGCCGGTCGATTCTCACACTTGGGTGTGCGGAAGAAGGGTTTGTCCTTCGTCAAAAATCCCGTTACGACGGCCTTCGCAATCGTATGCGAAAGTGCGAGCCCGGCCAGCGCTGCCGACAAAGTCTCGCCGTGCGAAGCAAACATTTTCCGACGGTAGAGATAAATCATTTTCGTCACCTTGAAGCCAAAGAGCGCAAGCGGCGGCACCGTGAACACGGCAGGCGGCGGATCGACATGCAAGGGATCGAGCGCAATCGCCACCGACCACACGATGGCTCCGAGCGTATAAAAAAGATTGAGTCCGTCGCCGAGCCACGGCAACCAACCCGCAAAGAAGTGATAACGCTGCCCCCAAGTAAGACGCGTGCGCTCGAATCCTAAAATTTGGCGATAGTGGCGGCGCAAGATCTGCACGGCACCATACGCCCAGCGCAGACGTTGCTTCTTGTAGTCAATGAAGGTATCCGGCATCAAACCTTTTCCGTAACTGTCCTGCACATACGCTGCTTCATAGCCGCACTCAAGAATTCGCAAGCCCAGTTCGGCATCTTCGGTGATGCACCATTCTCCCCAGCCACCAACCTCGTGTAACACCGAATTGCGTATCATCGTCATCGTGCCATGTTCGATGATGGCGTTACGGTCGTTGCGCGTCACCATGCCGATGTGAAAAAAGCCTTTGTACTCGGCGAAGCACATCGCCTTGAAGGGATTTTCGTCGCCGTCACGATAATCTTGCGGCGCTTGCACGACGCCGATCTCGGGTCTCGAGAAATGCGGCACGAGATCGCGCAACCAATCCGGACTCACTTGGTAATCGCTGTCGATCACCGCAATGATCTCGGCATCGGGTGCCGTATGCCGATGCGCAAAGTTAAGCGCGCCCGCCTTGAAACCTGGCAAGGGATCAACGTGAAAAAATCGAAAGCGCGGCCCGAGCGCCTGGCAATGCGCTTCGACCGGCTGCCAAACCGCCGGATCTTTCGTGTTGTTGTCGACGACGATCACTTCAAAGTCGGGATAATCGAGCCGCGCCAAGGCATCGAGCGTCTCGATCATCATGTCTGCCGGCTCGTTGTACGCCGGGACATGAATCGACACTTTCGGGTGTCGAATGTTCGGACCATCTCCGACGGGCTGTGGACGAAACGGACGGCGACGACTCTTGACCCAACTCGCCTCAGCCATTTCGTGTGCCTCCGCGAGCAAAACGAGCACGATGCCCAAAAACCCGAGCGCGAGCACAACGCCCACGGCAACGGTCACCGCCGTCAGATATTGGTTCATGTACTCGTACACCATCCACACCAGGGCAGCCGCTACCACGTTGGCCGTAACGGCCAGAAACCAGCGCCCACGCTTGCGCAAAACTTCACTATCGACAAGAAGAAGTGTCAGGCAAATCACACCCAGGGCGACGGTTGCGGCCGCCAGAACATGCCATTCGGGAATGCGCACGATCGGCTCAGTAAACGCAAACTTCGGATTGCGCTCGACGTCATACACGCCCCAGTACGCGCCAACGGCACCCTCACTATCGGCCTTCCAGGGCTGATCAAACGCTTCCATCAAGTAGTAGTCGTATTTTTCGACATTCGCTTTGGCCAGGAAACGGCGCAAAAAAATCGCCTCATGCGACTCAGAAGCCACAGAATTGTGTCGGGTGCGACCATTGCTTGGCCAACCCACTTCGGCCATTACAATCGGAAGCTTCGGAAACTGCTTCTCCAAAATGTTGTAACTCGCCACGACATGGCCGAGCGCCGCATCAATCTCCACACCTTCCCAGTAAGGCAAAAAGTGCGCCGCGAGAAAATCTACATGATCGCCAAGTTCGGGATACGTTACCCAGATCGACCACGGCTCCGCAGTGCTCACCGGAATATCCTTGACCGCACGACGCACGCGATCGAGGTAGTACGTCACCTGCTCGGGTTTTAGCTCTTCGCGTAAAATCGTTTCGTTTCCGACAATAATTCGTGTAACATTTTCATGCGTCTGCGCAATGTGAATCAGATTGGCAATCTCGATGTCGTTCTGCACCGGGTTGGCCGTAAGCCATGCGCCCAGTGTCACCGTCATGCCATAGGGCCGCGCAAGATCGGGGATCTCGCCCAGCGTGCCACCGACGCCGTAGGTACGAATCGAGCGCACTTTACCCTTGAGAAGTTGCAAATCGAATTCGATTTCTTCGCGAGTCGGATACAACCCCTCGGCCGGATCGTTTCCAAGCCGCAGTGGCGAGAACGACATGCCCACCACTTGCGACGGCCACGGAGGCTCCGTCACCGGGCGGTTGGCCATCGCCCAAATTCCCACCGTCACTACGGTAATCGCCGCGATAATGCCCATATGGAGCAAGGCGTACTTTGCGAATACCGCCCGAAACATGCGGCGCGTC
>CAYRID010000022.1:0-28566 GCA_964424225.1 uncultured Geobacter sp. | reverse complement strand
CATACATCGCTTCGTCCTTCCTTGGCTCGAGTTGGCTTGAGAGATTTGGCCTATGAAAGCACCGTGGCATTTACCCGTGCATTCAGTGCCCGGAGGCAGTCGATGCGCAGACGAAAAAAGCGCACACCACCATCTCTTGAACGCAGCAAGTTCGTTTCAATTTATCGACGGAAAACGTCTCGACCGCGTGATCGCAGTCACATTACAAATCGTGTTTTCCAACGCCGCGCCACTCGGCGTCGTACCAAGAAAGCACCATCGCCGCGAACATCTGCGTTGTCGCCACGCCGGGCTCAAGACCCATTGTAAACTCCGTCGCGGCGCGCAGATACTCTTCCAGGTCTTGTTCGGAACCGCCGCGATCAAGCAAGTCGAGTGTTGGATCGAGATAGTCGTCATATTCGGAGCGCGGCCAATCGGGATCGTGAAGCACTCCGAGCGGATCCCACGCGCACCAAAGCTCGCGTAACTGCGCAAGGCGTCGTCCGGTCTGTTCCTCATCGAGCTCCACACCATTCTCCTTGGGAGTTTTCAGCTGAGCCGCTCATCAACGCAGCCGCCGCACCGACGCTACTGAATCAAGTGCAGTGCGTGCCCCATTTTATCTTTCTTCGTGCGCAGGTAGTTGATGTTCTTGTCGTTGGGCGTCACTTCAAGAGGAACTCGCTCGACGATGGTGAGCCCATAGCCGACGATGCCCGCACGCTTATGCGGATTGTTCGTAATCAAACGCAGCTTGTGCACTCCAAGATCGGCAAGAATCTGCGCGCCGATGCCATAGTCGCGGCCGTCCGCCGGAAAACCGAGGCGCTCGTTCGCTTGCACGGTATCGAGCCCTTCTTCGTCTTGTAGCGCGTAGGCTTTGATCTTGTTCTTGAGACCGATGCCGCGGCCTTCTTGGCGCAAATAAAGCAACACACCTTTGCCCTCTTCGGCAATCAAACGCAGCGCAGCATGCAATTGATCGCCACAGTCGCAGCGCAATGAACCAAAGATGTCGCCGGTAAGACACTCGCTGTGTACCCGCACGAGAACGGGCTCGTTGGGATCGATCTCGCCTTTCACAAAAGCAATGTGATCGATGTGATCAAGATCGTTTTCATACACAATGGCGCGGAAATCGCCTGCAATCTTCGTCGGAACATTGGCACACGCCGCTGCACGCACGAATTTTTCCGTACGCAAACGATATTGAATCAAGTCTGCGATCGTCACGATCTTGATCCCGTGCTGCTTGCCAAACTCAATGAGCTCGGGCATTCGCGCCATCGTCCCGTCGTCGCTCATAATCTCGCAAATAACACCGGCTGGTTTCAGGCCCGCAAGGCGCGCCAAATCGACGGAGCCTTCGGTTTGACCTGTGCGGCGTAACACGCCTCCGTTTCGGGCGCGTAGCGGAAACACATGCCCTGGCGAAACGATGTCGCGCGGCTTGGCGTCGTCGGCAATCGCAGTCAAAATTGTGTGTGCGCGATCTGCTGCGGAAATTCCCGTCGTCACACCCGAGCGTGCTTCGATCGAAAGCGTAAAGGCCGTGCAATAAGGTGATTGGTTGTGCAAATCTTCGACCATCATTTTCAGGCCAAGTTCTTGCAGTTTGTCTTCGGTCAGCGAGAGGCAGATCAAACCGAGCACGTATTTCGCCATAAAGTTGACCGATTCCGGTGTCACCTTCTCGGCGGCAATGCAAAGATCACCTTCGTTTTCACGATCTTCGTCATCGACGAGAATCACCATCTTGCCGAGGCGAATGTCCTCGATGGCTTCTTCAATGGTTGCCAGCGCGGGATTCGCTTTGCGTGTCGTCGGCATGTCTTTGTCTGCCGTCGCCTTGCACGAGCTGGATTTTTCTTTCGGGGTTTTCGGCATCAGCGTTTTCTCCTCGCCCCAATTTAAGCATTGCTGAAAATCGCTCTTGGCGAGCGGCGACTTGCAGGGCTCAAGGTTTCATCGAAAGCATCGAACGTAGTTGCAAAGTCACGAAATCGCGAAGGTTTTTCACTCGGTTGTTCTATGCAGCTTGCTCGCGAACGCACCCTAACAGCGCGGCCTTCTGCGCGCAAGTCCGCAACCGAACACCCGTACAACATGCTTTTGCATCGCGACACAGAGTTATGCTCACGAACAAAATCAAGCAGAGACGAGCCAAGAGAGGCCGGTTCGGAGCGTCAGACGGGGGTCGAAGGCCTCGGAGGCTCGACAAAATTCTTGAATACCCCAGCGAGAAATTGCTCCTCGGTGAGTCCAAATTTTTTGCCAAAACCGTGCTTTTCGTCGAGTTGGCGATAGATGCGCGTGAGCAGCTCGCGAAAAGTTTCAAGAACACCCTCGCCGCGGCAGGCCACCGCCGGAAACGCGGGCACTTCCTTCCACTGCTCTTTGATCTCATTCAAGTCTTTGATGTCGGGCAAATCGCGCTTGTTGAACTGCGCAACTTTCGGCAGCGACGCAAAATCGATTCCATTCGATTTGCAGTTCGCTTCCATGTCGCGCCACGAATATGCATTCGCACTCGACGAAGATCGCTGTGAATCTGCGACGAAGACGATGCCGTCAGCGCCAGAAAGTACGACTTTGCGGGTCGAGCGATGCATCACTTGGCCGGGCACCGTGAATACTTTGAGTTTGACTGAAAAGCCGCTCTCAAGACCAAACTGGATCGGCAAGAAATCAAAATACAGCGTGCGATCGTCGGTGGTGTCGAGCGTGACCATCTTGCCGCGTGCTTTGGGATCAATCAGCTCATGCAGCTGTTGCAAATTGGTCGTCTTGCCAGAAAGTGCCGGACCGTAATAGACCACTTTGATCGTGATCTCGCGAGCCGCCATGTTGAACTGCACCATTTCGAGAAAACTCCAACTTTTTCCGCGAAAGACTTCGGCTCAAACCACCACCGTCATCGCTATTTCGCTGTTGCACTTGGCTTTTGCTATGTCGCTTGGCAGCAACGAGTCCGATCTGCTCGCCACCGCTTTAGTAACCAATCCCAAGGCTCACTGCCAAGGAACACGCCGCGATCTTGGCAGCCTATCGGCAAAAAGCCGTGAGAGATAGAGCGATAGTTCGCCGATACAACTTCTATCCAAGGATTTTCTTGAAAATTTTTTGCCAATCCGCCGAATGGGCGCATTGCAGATCGCGTTCACTCCCTCGATAGAGCACCAAAAGCCGCGAGAATTTCGCGCGCCGCGAGCGTCGGTGTGATTTCGCCCGCAAGGACAGCCTGCTCAAGGCGCATCGTTCGCTCTTTCACCGCCGGATACTCGCGAAGCGCAATCATCAACTGGCTTTCGACCATACTCCACATCCAGCGCAAAAGTTGCTCGCGACGCTTTTGCGTCAATTCACCGGATTGCGTCAAAATCCGACGGTGCTCTTCGACGAGCTGCCAAAGCTCTGCAAGACCTTCGCCGGTAAGACCCGAGCAAGTCACGACGCGCGGTGTCCAACGCAAGCCTTGCGTAGGCGGCGCGTCTGCATGACCTGCGTGCAAGATCCGAAGCCCGTTTTTGTAGTCCTGCTGCGCAAGCCGTGCCGCCTGTGGATCTTTGTCCATTTTATTCACGGCCACGAGATCAGCCACTTCGAGGATGCCGCGCTTGATGCCCTGCAACTCATCGCCGGCACCCGGCAGCATCAACACCAAAAAACAATCGACCATCTCGGCCACCATCACTTCGGACTGTCCAACACCGACGGTCTCGACGAGCACGACATCAAACCCCGCCGCTTCGCAGACGAGCATCGATTCGCGCGTACGTCGGGTGACACCACCGAGTGACCCCGCGGAAGGCGAAGGACGAATGAACGCGTTGGGATCGGCAGCGAGTTTGTTCATTCGCGTCTTGTCGCCGAGGATGCTTCCGCCCGTCACTCCGCTCGACGGATCGACGGCAAGCACGGCCACGCGATGTCCCACTTGCGTAAGCTGCGTGCCCAGCGATTCGATGAAAGTGCTCTTGCCAACGCCCGGCACGCCCGTGATCCCAACACGGTGAGACTTTCCGGTGTAGGGCAACAAACGCACGAGCAAGTCTTGCACCTGCGTTTGATCCGCAAAGCGACTGCTTTCGACGAGCGTAATTGCGCGGCCAAGGATCGCACGATCGCACGATCGCACTCCCTCGACATATTCGTCGAGCGAAAGCTCGCGACGTTTCTGCGAAGCGCTGCCGCCGTCGCTGCGATTCATGCCTGAGCGTGCCCTGTGCGGCGATCGAGCTCTTCGATCATCGCCAAGCAAGCTTTCGAAATGACCGTACCCGGCGCGAAAATGAATGCCGCACCGGCTTGCTTGAGCGCATCGAAATCCTGTGCCGGAATCACGCCACCGACGACAATCAGAATATCGGCGCGCCCAAGACGCTCGAGTTCGCTTCGCAGTTGCGGCACCAACGTCAAGTGCCCCGCCGCAAGCGAACTCACACCGACGATATGCACATCGTTCTCCACAGCTTGGCGCGCAGTTTCTTCTGGCGTTTGAAAGAGCGGCCCCACATCGACGTCAAAGCCTAAGTCGGCAAACGCCGTTGCGATAATCTTCGCGCCGCGATCATGACCGTCTTGTCCCATCTTGGCGACGAGCATTCGTGGCCGTCGCCCTTCGCGCGCAGCAAACGCATCGACACGTTTGCGTACGGCCTGAATCTCCGCAGTGTCTTGTCCCATCTCGCTTGTGTACACCCCCGAAACCGTTCGAATCGTCGCCTCGTAGCGCCCATACACTTTTTCGAGTGCCATGCTGATCTCGCCCACTGTGGCATGTGCACGCGCCGCATTCACGGCCAATTCAAGCAAATTCCCTTCTCCACTCTGCGCGGCGTGCGTCAGGGCAGCAAGAGTTTCCTCAGTGCGTTTCGCATTTCGCTCTGCACGAAGTTCGTTCAAGCGGCGGATCTGCGCATTGCGTACCGCCGTATTGTCAACCTTCAAAATCTCAAGGTTCGCCTCTTCGCGCAGTACGTTCTTGTTGACACCAAGAATCACTTGTCGCCCCGAATCAATTCGCGCCTGCGTGCGCGTCGCGGCTTCTTCGATGCGCAGCTTGGGCAAACCGCGCTCGATCGCTTTGGCCATGCCGCCAAGTGATTCGACTTCTTCAATGAGCGCCCAGGCGCGATGCGCGAGATCGTGCGTCAAGCGCTCGACGTAATAACTGCCGCCCCACGGATCGATCACGTTTGTCGTACCGGTTTCTTGTTGAATAAACAATTGTGTGTTGCGGGCAATACGTGCGCTGAAATCCGTCGGAAGCGCAATCGCTTCGTCCAGCGCATTCGTGTGGAGTGACTGCGTGTGGCCTTGCGTCGCTGCAAGCGCCTCGATGCAAGTGCGTGCCACATTGTTGAACGGATCCTGCGCCGTGAGGCTCCAGCCCGAGGTCTGGCTATGCGTGCGCAGCGAAAGACTTTTGGGATTTTTCGGATTGAACTGCTTCACGATCTTCGCCCAAAGCATCCGCGCCGCGCGAAGCTTTGCGATCTCCATGAAGAAGTTCATGCCAATGGCCCAGAAGAACGAAAGCCGCGGCGCAAAGGCATCGACATCCAGTCCCGCCGCGATTCCCGTACGCAAATACTCGAGTCCGTCGGCAAGCGTGTACGCAAGTTCGATGTCGTTCGTCGCCCCGGCCTCTTGCATGTGATAGCCCGAGATGCTGATGCTGTTGAACTTCGGCATGTTTTTCGAAGTAAACGAAAAAATGTCACCAATGATGCGCATCGACGGTGCTGGCGGATAAATGTAGGTGTTGCGCACCATGAATTCTTTCAGGATGTCATTTTGAATCGTTCCCGAAAGCTTGGCTTGGGGCACACCTTGTTCTTCGGCCGCCACGATGTAGAGCGCAAGGATCGGCAACACCGCGCCGTTCATCGTCATCGACACGCTCATTTGATCGAGCGGAATGCCTGCAAAGAGGATTCGCATGTCTTTGATCGAATTGATGGCCACGCCGGCCATGCCCACATCGCCCGCGACGCGCGGGTGATCCGAGTCATAACCACGATGTGTCGCAAGATCGAATGCAATCGACAGACCTTTTTGTCCCGCAGCAAGATTGCGACGATAAAAAGCGTTGCTCGCTTCCGCCGTCGAAAACCCAGCGTATTGGCGAATCGTCCACGGCTGCGTCACATACATCGTCGGATACGGCCCGCGCACGAACGGCGGAATGCCCGGCATCGTTTGCATATGCTCGACCTCGCGCAAATCCGCGAAGTGATACAACGGCTTGATCTCGATCGACTCGGGCGAAGTCCACGTCAACTCTTCTTCGGGGAGCGGCAATGCCTTGCGCCACGCCTCCGCGTTGCCCTCCGGCTCCGCATAAATGGAATCAAATTCGACCGTCGAAAAGTCCGGAATCGAACTCATCGCTCTACCCCCAATTCATCAACAACACTTTCGAGTGTTGAAAGCACATCGCATCCGATGTAGATAAAGCGATTTACTCCTGCAGCTTCAAAAGCTTCGAGTGAATTGCCGGGTTTCCCCGCAAGGATCACACTCTTGGCGCCAGCAGCGCGAAGCGCACGGGCCAGCGTCGGCACGAGTTCTTCATACAAATCATCGCTTGAGCAAATCACCGCGATCGCGGCCTGCGACTCTCGAAACGCTTTCACTGCAGCGTCTTCGGCGCCAAAACCATCGTTATCGATCACATGCAAACCCGCTGCTTCAAAGAAGTTGCGCGCAAACGTGGCGCGGGCTTTGTGCTTTGGAATCGGCCCCATATTGGCCAGGAACACCGACGGTCGCAAACCATGCTTTGCGACATGCGCATCGCAAGCATCGCGCAAGCGCTCAAACGGCTCGGCGCTACGTCGCAGCGCGAGCACTTCAACACTCGCCGGTGTTGAGTTCGCATGCAGTGCGGTGGCGATTTCAAGCAGCGTCATTCCTGCCTCTGCAGCAGCAATCGCCGCTTGTGTCTTTTCGCCTTCGCCGAGAATGCTCTGTGCTGCCACATCAAGTGCCTTGCGAATTTTTGTGTTATGATTCGCACTCGCATTCGACACCAGGCCGTGTCGCAGCGCCTCCACGTTGAGCGGCGATTTGCAAATCGGCGCTTCATCAACGTTTGGAAATTCGCTCACGCCGGTGATTGCATCGCGTCGCAGCGCAATGGCTTGCCGACGTTTCTCCGCCACCTCGTCGATTTCGCTTGCAAGCTCGCCCGACAACACAAAAGCTCGCATTCCACCTTTGCCTTCGATTTTTTGAAATTGCGTCCACGCCGCTCGGGCCAAATCGCTCGTCAACTGCTCCACATACCAGCTTCCGCCCGCCGGATCGATCACTTGCGCGATGTGTGATTCGTCAATCAAAATTTGTTGTGTATTGCTGGCCATGCGACGACCAAAATCATCGGAACTACCCAAGGCTTCATCAAAGGCCGAACTGGCCACGCTATCCGCCCCGCCAATGCCGGCTGCAAGCGCCTCGGTGGTGACACGCAAAAGATTCACCCAGGGATCGCGCTGTGTTTTCGTGCGCGCCGAAGTGCGGGCGTGAATCTGCATTCGCTGAGCCGCTTCGCTGCCTTCACAGATCTTTACGATACGCGCCCACGCTGCACGTGCCGCACGAAGCTTCGCAATTTCTATAAAAAAGTTTCGCCCAACGCTAAACTGAAAAGCAATCTGCGACGCCGCTTGGTCAATTTCAAGTCCCGCAGCGACGAGTGCACGCAAATATTCAACTCCGGTTGCGAGCGCATACGCAATTTCTTGTACCGCATTGGCCCCCGCATCGTGATGAGGGGATGTCGAAATGGAAACACTCTTGGCTTTCGGTGCATGCATCACGTTCCAAGCCGAAAGATCCACCATCTCGGAAAGCGCCACATCGAGCGAAGTCGAAAGCGATCCGTCGCGCACGAGCGCACCTAGCGGATCGCAGCCCCAATTCACGGACAAGTCGCGCAGCGAAATGCCACGGCGGTTGACTAGCGCAATGACGAGTGCCGATGCGGCAATCGCATTCGCGCCACATTCGAGTGTCAGTTCGATGTCCTGCAAATCAAAGCCCGAGAAAACGGCATCGAGATCGGCCAATGACCCAATCAAAACGCCTTCTTCGCGCTCGCTTGCCGCGTCGGAAACGCCGCGCAATACGCGATCGAACTTCATCCGAAACCCGCGCACTCCGCGCGAAAAATCTTTTTGTAGCACTTCGCGGGCCACAGCAATTTCGGTATTCTGACACTCTTGCGTGACACGCCACCCTTGCGCCTCGCCGACAACGCGTACATTGCCAAGCAATGCCGCGCCACGAAGATACGGTGCAAAGCCCGGAAAACCGGCAAGATCGGTCGCGTCGCGCTGCTCGGCTGCATAGATTGGCCGAATCTCAATGCCTTCATACGTTCGTGTCACGAGCTTCTTTTCAAACGAAGCTCCGTTGAGTTCTTTTTCTACGAGATCACGCCATTCGTCATAGGAAACTGGCGGAAACTCCTCGAGCAAGCGTTCTTGCGCCATAAACTCTTGTCTCTCCCTCTTGAAGCTTTGCATTTTTCTTCTTGGATACGTCTTCACGTCTTCGCATCGCGCGGTATGCATCTGCCGCAAAACAAGGCGATCCGGCCTTGCTCTTGGCAACGCGCGAGGGCGTCCCTGCGGAGGCGGGAGGTTAGCGAATACCGCCTCTCGCTCACCTCTCTTGAGGAGTCTTTGTGCTCTTTCTTGGCGGTCTTCGAAGATTTTCTACGAATTTCACGGCTCTCGCGTCGGACTTTTTTACCCTGCTCTTGCCTGCGCCGAAAACGCCGAAGAGAGAGCGGAAAAACAGCCCCATCGCAAACACCTTAGATCCCGCGTTGAGCCTGCGCTGGTCGGCGGCTTTTTCGGAGTGCGCGATATAAATGGCCATCAAGACTTCGTTGTACAACTTCGGATTCGAGCCACTCCACCACATCAAGCAGGGCATCGAGTCGAACACCCGTCTCGATCCCCTCGCGCAAAAACAAATCGACGACATCTTCCGTCGCCACATTGCCCGCCGCTCCCGGTGCATACGGACAGCCACCAAGACCACCGACGGCGGTATCAAAAATGCGTACCCCTGCTTCGTAGCCCGCTTGCAAATTCGCAAGCGCGCGCCCGTATGTATCATGCAAATGCAGAGCCACCGAGTCGATCGGGATGACATCGCTTACGGCTTTGATGAGTGCTTGGATTTGGCGTGGATGCCCCACGCCCAACGTGTCCGCGAGCGACACTTCATCCACACCGAGTCGGCGCAGGCGTTCCACCACGCGGACGACGGTGCCAATCGAAACAGCACCCTCGTCCGGACATCCACAAACCATCGACACAAAAGCGCGTAATCGATAGCGCTCAATTTTGGCGCGTGTCACGATGCCTGCGTAATCGTCAATGACCGCATCGATCGAGCGTCGAAAAAACTTGCGGGTTTGCGTTTCGCTGGCAGAAACAAAAATCATCGGCAATGTGACCGAGGTGCTACGCATTCGTTCATACCCAAATTCGTTGGGCACGAGCGCGCTGTACTCGACGCCTGGCGTACGCAACGCGTCACTCGCAACATCTTCTCCGTCGGAAAGCTGAGGTGACCACTGGGGCGAAACGAATGCCGTCACCTCGATGCGTCGAAGGCCCGCGGCAACCAATTTTTCGATGAGTGCAGCCTTCTGTGCTGTCGGCACTCGCGCCGCTTCGTGCTGCAAACCATCGCACGGCCCGATTTCATGCAACAAAACTTGAAACGGCGATACAGCTTTTTCGCGTGCACGCAAAGAGGCGCCGTCGGCCACGGCCAGCTTCAAATTTTTTCGTTCGCGCTTCGCTGTCATACACAATTCGCCGTGCTCGGTTTGATGAGGAGCGCTGTTTTCGTCCTCTGCTTCGGTAGCTCGCGGTGCCGACTAAACCACCTTGCGATTTTTCACTTCCCCACCGACTTCACAGCCCAATCGTGCTCAGTGGTAACCCAGAGCTTCGATTCGTTTTTTCTTCTTGTGCCAGCCGGGTTCGACTTTGACCCAGAGTTCGAGATGAACTTTCTTTTCGAGCAGAGCTTCAATTTCTTGGCGAGCACGAATGCCGATACGTTTGATTTGTTCTCCGCCACTGCCGACGACAATGCGTTTTTGGCTATCGCGTTGCACAATCAAATCTGCGCGAATTTTTGTGAGATCCGCGCGTTTTTCATCGAAGCCCACGATCTCGACACCGATCTCGTAGGGCAATTCTTGATCTAAATATTCGAAAGCAGCTTCGCGCACCGCTTCGGCCGCAAGAAACCGTAGCGAACGATCCGTTACTTCTTCTTCGCCGTAAAGGTGCGGCGCCGGCGGAAGTTTGGCAGCGATGAGATCGAGCAACGCCTCGATGCCTTGTCCCGTTTTGGCCGAAACGCAGAGTGTCGCCGCGACGCAATCTGCAATCTCGCTTGGCCAAGGCGCCACCTCCGCACTCGCGCGATCGGCCTTGGTTCCGACGATCAACACTGGGACGTGTCGGCCTTGCAAGCGTTCCAAGATGGCAGCATGTTCCGATTTCCACCCCTCCGTGGCGTCAACGAGTAAAACTGCGAGATCACAGTCTTCGAGCACAGAGTGCGCGATCTCATTGAGGTGACGGTTGAGCAAGCGCGTACTTTCATGAATGCCCGGCGTATCGACGAGCAAAAGCTGCGCACTGCCATGGTTGACAATGCCAAGGATTCGACTGCGTGTGGTCTGCGGCTTGGCCGTAACCGCTGCAAGCTTGAGTCCGACCAAGCGGTTGAGGAGTGTCGATTTTCCGGCGTTCGGAAGCCCGAGCAATGCCACAACACCAGATTGTGTCAAATAAGGGATTTTAACTTCTGTGTGTCGTCGTTTCTTCATCGTCATTTTCTACTTTCCGCAAAGCGGCATGTGCCGCTGCATATTCCGCATCGCGTTTGGTTCGTCCTGACCCACGCCCCCATGCCTCGTCATCAAGTAAGACTTCGGCTTCGAAGCGAGTTTCATCGCCATCGATTCCGCTATCGGCCAGCATTCGGTAGTGCGGGGTCATGCGTCGATCCGCATGAGCCCATTCTTGAAATCGCGTTTTGGGATCACGCACGGCGACGAGCGCACCCGCTTCAAAATCTTGCGCAAAGACGCGCGCCACAAAGCGCTCCGCCGCCGCAAAGCCACCGTCCAAATACAGGGCACCGAGCACGGCCTCGAAAAGATTGCCAAGAATCGACACCTTCTCGTGACCCCCGGTACGTAATTCTGTTTTCCCTAGTTTCAAAAACGCTCCGAGCCCAAGCTGACGCGAGCGATGCGCCAGAGCGTGCGTATTCACGAGACTAGCCCGAGCACGCGAGAGTTCGCCTTCGCGCCAATCGGGATGTACCACAAAAAGTTTTTGCGCAATCACTAACCCCAACACCGCATCGCCGAGAAATTCGAGGCGCTCATTTCCAAAACCACCGCCTTGGTCGTGCGAATACGACAAATGCGTAAACGCTTCCTCCAAAAGCGCAGAGTTGCGAAATTCATAATGAAGAATTTGTGCAAGTCGCTTTTGCTCGTCTTCCGTCACGTTGCACCACCAATCCATCCGCCACCAAGAAGTGTATCCTCATCATAAAACACTGCTGCTTGCCCTGGAGTCACGGCGCGCACAGGTTCATCAAAAACAACACGTAGCATTGGAGCCGAGGATCCACCCGCTGTTAGCGGCTCGATGCGCGCAAGCGCACCGGCGTGGCGATAGCGCACATGCACTTTCGCGCGTAGCGTCGGCGGAGTCTCGCCCGAAATCCAGCTCACTCCGTGCACATTCGCCGCGCGCACACTCAAGGCTTCTTCCTTGCCCACGATGACACGATTTTGCGTTGCGTCGATTTGCAAAACATACCACTTTTCAGAGCTTGCGAGCCGAAGCCCCTTGCGCTGTCCGACGGTGAAATGATGGATCCCCGGATGAGTGCCCAGCGCTCGCCCGGTCTCATCCACGATCTCACCTTCACCGGGCAGCGCGTGGGGCCGCACCGCCTCGACGACGCGTGCGTAATCGTTGTCCGGCACAAAGCAGATGTCTTGGCTCTCGGGCTTCTCGGCCGTCACGAGCCCGAGAGATCTCGCGCGCTCGCGCACTTCGCGCTTCGTCAGTCCGCCGAGTGGAAACTGAATTTTTCGCAGCTGTGCCTGCGTGAGATCGAATAAAAAATACGATTGATCTTTTTGCGGATCGAGCGCGCGACGAATGACATATTTTTGCGTCGATGCATCGCGATTAAGGCGCACATAATGCCCCGTCGCGACAGCGTCCGCACCCAGCGCCTGCGCGCGCTCAAGCAAATAACGAAATTTGAACAAGCGATTGCATGCAATACACGGAATCGGCGTGCGCCCCGCAAGATACGCATCCGCAAATGGCTCGATCACCTGCGCGCGAAAGGCATCTTTGTAATTTGCGACATAGAACGGAATGCCCAGTTTTTCCGCAACGCGGCGCGCATCTTCTTTGTCGTCAAGAGAGCAGCAGCGCGAATCGCTATCGCCGAGATTCATCGTGATACCGATGACCTCTTTGCCTTGCTCTTGCAAAAGCGCTGCCGCCACCGACGAATCCACACCGCCCGACATCGCTACGACAACGCGCTCAGCCATGAGACACCACGGGCGGAACGACTTGGTGACATAACATAGAATTGCGTATGCGCATAACGAGTTTTGGCAAAATCTCGCCGACCTGAGCAATCTGCTTTACGTCGACGCCAGGCCCAAGGCTAAAACGCAGCGTCGCACGCGCCTCTTCGACGGAGCGTCCCATCGCCCGCAAAACATGCGACGGCTCGCTTGATCCCGACGAACAAGCCGAACCCGACGAGGCCGAAACCCCTTCCAGGTCAAGCGCCTCGAGCAAGACCGATCCATCAACACCGAGAAATGTCACGCTCAGTGTATTGCTAAGTGTTTCATGCGAAAGACCATTGCGTCGAACGTCGCAAATTTGTGTATGTATGCTTTGCCAAAGACTTTCGCGAAGCGCATACCAGATGCGTGTTTCGACTTCTTGCTCCTGGCGAAGCCGCTCGCAGGCCGCACCAAAACCGATCGCACCAAGCAAATTTTCGGTACCGGCACGACGACGGCGCTCTTGCGTCCCGCCCCGGAGCTGCGGCAAAAGTTCAACTCCCGCGCGAATCACGAGACAACCGATTCCCGTCGGTGCGCCAAGTTTGTGTCCCGAAAACGAAAGAAAGTCCCACGGCCATTGTTCGAGTTTTAAGTCGAATTTTCCCGCAGCTTGCACAGCATCGACATGAAGCAAAATACCTCGCGCCCTCACTAGAGCAGCAATCTTAGGCAGATCCTGCACGACGCCCGTTTCGTTATTGGCCCAAAGCAGCGTAACAAGCTTCGTTTCGGGACGCAGCGCCGCTTCGAACTCTGCAAAATCGATGCAGCCGTTCTCATTTACACCAATTTGAGTTACTAAAAAACCTTGTGCCTCAAGGTGCGCTATCGGCGCCAACACGGAAGGGTGCTCGGCACGCGTTGTCACGAAATGTACGCCTGACCTTTTTGCCTTTGTGGAAAAATGCTCCGCGACACCATGCAACACCAAGTTATTTGCCTCCGTCGCACCCGAAGTAAAAACAATCTGCGACGTAGCCACCTGCAAAAAATCTGCAATTTGAGCACGCGCCGTTTCCAGTGCTGCACGCGCACGCGCACCGTCGGCATGTGCGCTCGATGGATTTCCATAAAACTCGCGCGCAGATCGAGCGAGGATCTCCTGTACCCTATCCGACATTGGCGACGTCGCATTGTGATCGAGATAAATTCGCATTCTTCAACACCGAAAACCGTTTTAAATTTCTACCTTCTGCTTACACATTTTTAGGATTGATCGCACGATCCCTTGCGCAGCCAATTCCTTGGCGCCTCGACTGGCGGCAATTCGACGATGAGATCCGCAAGCGTGCGCGTACCCAAAGCCTGCGCCTCACCTTGCTCGAGATCTCGCAAAATATCATTCGCGATTCGGCCCGCAGCGCGTCCCGAAAAATCATCTCGCTCACCACGAAGTGCACGCAAAATATCACCGACGGAAATTCGTTCTGCAGCGCGCCCAAGTTGATAGGCGGATTCCCTTTGCTGCGTCGAACAGGTCGTCAAAATTCCTGCTTCGACAAAAACTGCGAGTACGTCGCGCACAGCGCGAATGGAAACGTGCAATGCTTCACTCATGGCCTCGGCTGTCCATGCCCCCACACCGTCGCGAAAGGCACCTGCCAGGTGAACGGCCACCGCAACGCCGATGGCCTCACGATCGGCAACATCCAGAACCGGATGCCCGACTTCCAAGCGATAACGTCCAAGCGTTTGGTGCGAATACGAAATTTGGTTACCGAGAAGCACGATCGACCACATCAGGTAAATCCACACAAAAAGCAAGGGCAACAAGGCAAGGCTTCCATACACTGCGTTGTAGCGCACGGCGCCAAAGTTGAAGTCGATATAGATATTTTTGGCAATCACCGCGAGCACGGCCGCAATAAAACCACCCAGCAGTGCCGATGAAAAACGCACTTTTGTGTTCGGCAAAAACAAGTACAGCCCGGCAAACCCCACACTCACAACCACAAGTGGGACAACACGAAGCGCGTGCAAGTACATCCATTCGATCAGCGTGTATTCCAGAATATTATGCGTCAATTCAAGATCCTGAATCATCGTACCCAGTGAAATAGCGATGCCAAGCGCAAGCGGCGCAAGCACGACGATCGCGAGGTAATCGGCGAAACGTCGCACGATGGGGCGCGACTCGCGCACGCCCCAAATATCGTTAAAGGCCAGCTCTGCATTGCCGACAGCCAAAAGTGTCGTCAAGAACGAAATACCCGCACCGATCGAACCAATTTTTCCAAACTCGACTTGGGGGATCATCTTCTTGAGCGGTTCAATCGCTTCCGGACTTCCCGCTGCAATCCATTCCACAAGAATGCTCGTGAGATCTTCTTGGATACCAATCCAATGCACGACGAGCAAACCAAACGCCAAAAGTGGAATCAGTGAAAGCAGTGTCACGTAAGTGAGTGCACTTGCACGAAGCAAGAGTCGGTTGCGCTGGAATCCCTGCGCAATCGCCACAAGAAGCTGCAAAAGCTTCACGCCGCGAGTCAACCACGAGCGCTGCGAGCAATCCCAGCGCCAAATCGTAACAAGAAGAAATTCTTGCACTCGCCGAAAAATCAGAGTTGTGGCAATGCTCAACGTCGCTCCTTTGTGTTGATTCTTTCCTGTGTCGATCCGTACTTTGAACTATTTCGCGATGAATGGATTTCTTCGCGCGACTCGGGCGACACAACCGATCCACCGTTGAGTGCGCACTGCGCCTTCGCACTTACGCAAGGATCTACGTAGTCTATCGCCACTTGCGACGCGATCCCATGCAAGGTTTTGGAGCCGATCCCTTTCACAAGCAAGAGATCAGACACCGAATTGAGCCGCCCTTCCTCCCGGAGCGTCAAGATTGCACGCGCTCGCACTTCACCAATTCCGGGAAGCACCATCAAAGTTTCTGCGTCGGCATGGCGTAAATCGATCGGGAGGCCAAACAAAAGCCGCACGGGACCGCGTAGCACAGAATCCAATGGCAAAACGGATTGTCGATCGGCCTTCAAACGGCGGCCTGCGGCGGACTCGAATCCTGTGCGGCAAATAACGCGAACCGTCCAGTTCTCCGCAGGAGCCTCTGCCAACGGATCGCGTGACCCTTTTAAGTGTCGATGGCCCCAATCAGCAAAGGCGATCCGCCGCGAGTTGTCAGCGCTTTCAACCGGACAAGGGCATGACGCCGGTGGCGGAACAGAACGTGGCCACGCCTGAGCCACACCTAAAAATACAAGACTCAAAAACAGCGCGGCCCGCGCGCGCTCCGCAGAAAGACCTCGCATGAAAACTCACTTTCTACGGGACAAACACAAAGCGGGGCGAAGCGAAATTATTCCTCGATCGCCGGAGCCGTTGCGCCGTCTTCGCAGAACTCGGCATGCAACGCGCGCACAGCAAGCTCACAATACTTCGCATCGACGACAACAGAGATTTTGATTTCGCTCGTCGAGATGAGCTGCAAGTTGATGCCTTCCCGCGCTAGACAACGAAACATTCGCGCCGCAACACCGGCGTGATCCTTCATGCCCAAACCCACGACCGACACTTTGACGATGTTGTCGTCGCCAAGCACTTCGCACGCACCAAGCTTTCCTGCGACTTGTCGAGAAAGAGCCATTGCACGCGAGTAATCATCTTTCGGAACGGTGAACGTCATATCCGTCGTGCCATCTTGGCCAATGTTTTGGATGATCATATCGACGACAACACCCGCGTCGGAAAGCGGCGTAAACAATTCCGCCGCAACGCCCGGCACGTCTTTCACTCCGCGAAGATTGATTTTTGCTTCGCTGCGATTGAAGGTCACTCCCGACACCACCAATTGTTCCATCACATCCTCCTCGCGCGTCACCCAAGTTCCCTCAACGTCCGAGAACGAAGAGCGCACATGAATCGGAACTCCGTAACGCTTTGCAAATTTGACTGAGCGAATCTGCAGCACCTTCGCACCAAGACTCGCCATTTCGAGCATCTCGTCATATGAAAGGCGATTGACCTTGCGCGCCGTCGGCACCATACGCGGATCACTCGTATACACGCCATCGACGTCTGTATAGATCTCGCAGACATCCGCACCCAGCGCCGCAGCCACCGCCACCGCCGACGTATCCGATCCGCCGCGACCCAGAGTCGTGATATTGCCCTCTTCGTCAACGCCCTGAAAACCGGCGAGCACGGCGATCACGCCCTGATCAAGCACCGTGCGCAAGCGTTCTGCATCGATGCGTTCGATCCGCGCGCGTGTATAGCCACGGTCCGTGTGCATTCCCATTTGCACACCCGTAAAACTCTGCGCTTTGTGCCCAAGCTTCTGAATCGCCATGCTCAAAAGCGCGATGGTCTTTTGTTCACCGGTCGAAACCAGGACATCGTATTCGCGCGGATCCGGATCCTCGCCGCCAATGGCACGCGCAAGATCGACCAAATGATTCGTCTCGCCCGACATGGCTGACACAACGACGGCGACTTGATGACCCGCAGCTTGGGTCGCAACAACTCGGCGCGCAACATTTTTGATCCGCTCGATGTCGCCTACGCTCGTACCGCCAAATTTTTGAACGATCAAACTCATTTTTGTGTCTCCGCGTCTCCACACTGCACCGCCTGCACTGTGACCTCATGTGCAAACGGCACTCATCCCGACTGATCTGATGCGCACTCGATGCCGGACAGCGCGCAGAGCTTATCGCGCCAATGTCGAAGTACCAGATCCGATTGCGGCCCGCTTGCGCGCGCCTCCATCTGACGCCGGGCTCCCTCGGCAAAGCCCGCTTCCCGAGCAAGGGAAATCACGAGATGGTCACGCGGCAAAACTTCGGGGAAACGGTCGCTCCATTCAATGGCCAACACGGTGTTCGGCGCGAGAAAATCCCAAAATCCGATTGCCTCGACGTCGCTTCGGTTTTTCACACGGTAAAGATCGATGTGCACGAACCGGTTCGCGCGGATTAGTTTCGCTTCGTGCGCAAGCTGGTATTCATTGGCGATCACGAAAGTCGGACTCGTGATTTTTTCGGCGCAAAGTCCAAAACCCGAACCAAGGCCTTGCACGAAAGCCGTCTTGCCCGCACCGAGCTCACCGACGAGCGCAATCGCGAATGCATCCGCACGTGCGTCGATCTCGGCAGCAAGTGCCCTCGCCGCTGTACGCGTCGCTTCAAGGTTCAGGGAACGAAATCGAAAGGTCATCGGCAATCCACCGCCGCGCTTTGCTCGTCGCAGCTTCGCTTCGAAGTGCCTCGGCCACTTCGGGAATCACACCAAGGAGATCGCCCGCAAGCAGGCCCGACGAACCCATCTTCGCCGCAAGGCGATCCGCAGCGGCCCCGTGCAAATACACCGCGAGTGCCGCCGCCTCAAAGGCAGAAAGCCCCTGCGCAAGCAGTGCAGCGACCATTCCCGTTAGCACGTCGCCCGTGCCCCCCGTCGCAAGATACGGCCCTCCCGTCGGATTGATTACGACGCGCACGGCACGATGCTGCGCCTTGGCATGCACTAGCGGCTCGGCAATCACCGTCGCGGCTCCCTTCAGAACAACAATGGAAGACGAGGCATTGGCCAGCCGCTGCGCCGCGGTGATGCGATCGGCATTAATGACACTGGCTGCAAGACCGCCCAACAGACGACCGGCTTCGCCCGGATGCGGCGTCAGGATCGTCACGGATTTGTGTTGGTCGAAACGTTGCTGCAAAATTTCCGGTGTTAATGCATTGAGTCCGTCGGCGTCGATCACCATTGGCGTTGCGCTGGTCTCGACAAAGCGACGCACGAAGCGAACCGTTTGCGGATGCTGACCTAACCCCGGACCAAGTGCCACGACGTCGCGCGTCTGCGCAAGCCCAGCGACCGCATCGAATGCTTCTTCGACGAAAAACCCGCCGCCACCGTCGACAATCGGTGCTGTCATCGCTTCCGTACATTTGCGCTCGAGAATGGGATTCAAGCTTGCCGGACACGCCAGCGTCACCAAGCCCGTGCCCGTGCGCCCCGCCGCCTCCGCCGCCAACGCTGCGGCACCGGTTTTGCCTTCCGAACCTGCCACGATGAGCACATGCCCAAAGCTGCCTTTGTGCCCGTGCGCCGGACGTTTTGGCATTCGCGCACCGGCACTAGTGCGCGTCCACACTGTTATTTGCGGGGAAACCACAGCGTTCGTCGCAACACCAAATTGCGTAGGAATAGTAATAGGGAGGCGATCGCAAATTCCAATTCGCGCCACCTTCACGTGTCCTGCAAAGCTCGCCCCGGGTTCGAGAATCAACCCCGGTTTGGGTAAGCCCATCGTCACCGTGAGATCAGCCGTTACGCATGGGCCAAGCGCTTGACCCGTATCCGCATGAAGTCCCGACGGCAAATCGATCGCCACCACGCGCACCTTTGGACGCGATGCATTCAAGCATTCAATCGCCGCCGCAGCAGCGTCCTCCGCTGCGCGTGTTAGACCGGTTCCAAAAATTGCATCCACAACCACGGTGTAATTTTCAACACGCGACGGTGTCGAGTTCGTCCAGTCGTGTACCGTAAGAGGAAGCTTTGCAAGACGCGCAAAATTACGCTGTGCATCATTCGAAAATTTGGATGCATCTCCTACCAATGCCACATCGACGGCAACGCCGAGAAGATGCAAATGCCGCGCGACCACGAAACCATCACCACCGTTGTTTCCCGTTCCGCAAACGACAAGCACGCGATCCTCCGGCGCATTGCAATACGGCAAAATTTCACGCACAACGGCGCGCCCAGCACTTTCCATCAAAAGATCGCCCGGAATATCGAGACATTCGATCGTGTAGCGGTCAAGCACCTGCATTTGCGCCGCGAGTGCAAGCAACCAATCCGCATTGCTCATGTTCTCCCCCCCCTCCGGCTTATTCTCTGTGTGAGTGCGCATCTACACAAGTGTGCGTTTCACGATCTCCGCGAGTTCTTCCGCAAAGCGTTGCACGCAACTCGCGTCCTCTCCCTCGATCATCACCCGCGCCTTTGGCTCTGTTCCGCTATAGCGCAAGAGCACGCGCCCCTGATTGGCGAGTGCTTGTTCGATACGTCGAACAGCACTCGCGATTTCTGGCACATCTTCGAACGGAGGCTTGTGTGACACAGGAATGTTAATCAGTGCTTGCGGATAGCGCGTCATCACTTGCCGCAAGTCCGACAGCCGACGTCCTTTGCGTTTCATGATCGCCAGCATTTGCAACGCAGTGATCATGCCGTCTCCCGTCGTATTGTGATCCATAAAAATCATATGCCCCGACTGCTCTCCGCCGAGGTTGTAACCATTCTCGCGCATCGCCTCGACCACATAGCGATCACCCACTTTGGTACGCACAAGTTCAAGCCCCATCCCCTCAATCGCCTTCTCGAGGCCGAGATTGCTCATTACCGTCGCCACAACGCCATCGCCACGAAGCTTGCCGCGCTCTACAAGATCGCGTGCACAAATTGCAAGCACTTCATCGCCGTCAAGAATTTCGCCTTGCTCATCCGCCAGAATGCAACGATCCGCATCCCCATCGAGAGCAACACCGATGTCGGCGCGCGTTTCGCGCACGCGAGCAGCCATCGTCTCCGCATGCATCGAACCGACACCGTCGTTGATGTTGCAGCCATTCGGATCGACTCCGAGCGCAATCACTTCCGCGCCCAGCTCTTCGAGTACCGTCGGTGCAACCTTGTACGCAGCTCCGTTGGCGCAATCGAGCACAATGCGCAGGCCACTCAACGTAAGATCCATGGGAAAGGTCTTCTTCAAAAACACGACGTAGCGACCCAGTGCGTCGTCGATACGTTTTGCACGACCAACATGCGCCGAATCGACACAATAAGAGGTCAGCTTGCGATCATAGATGAGATCTTCGATCTGGCGTTCAATTTCATCCGGCAATTTGAAACCATCGCTCGAAAAGAATTTGATGCCGTTGTCTTCGTAAGGATTGTGACTCGCCGAAATCATCACGCCGGCATCGCAGCGCATGTCGGCCGTCAAGAACGCCATACCCGGCGTCGGCAAAGGCCCCACCGTCAACACATCCACTCCCATGGAACAAATGCCCGCTGCCAGTGCGTTCTCGAACATATAGCCCGACAAGCGCGTGTCTTTGCCGATGATGATGCGGTGGCGATAGCCTGCCTTGCCGCGAAAAATATGCGCAATGGCTTGCCCGAGCGCGAGTGCCATTTCCGCCGTCATCGGATGCTGATTTGCACGACCACGCACTCCGTCGGTGCCAAAAATTTTTCTCGATGTCGTCATGGTTTTGTGTCACTTCCTCGCGCTGCGTTGTGGATTCGCGGCTCCCGGAACATCCGTCGCCGCATCCTTGCGTTCAATCCAAAGCTTGACTGTTACCGGCGCATCCGTCACGAGTTGAATGTTTTTCCCTGGCAAAACAACACGAACTTGTGTCTCTACGAATCCCGTCAAAGTGCTGACGTCAATCGGCTCGGTCAATACGGAAGTCAAGCGTTTGATTTCGCGCTCGGGACCCGTCAGCTCGACGTCTGTTGGGAAAATTTCAATTCGTGCAATTTTTCGATGTGGCGCAAGCGTACCGGTCTGCTCGACTTGCACGGGCACGATTTTATTTTTTCGCTTATCAAATTGAACCATAATCTGCGCCGGCGAACGACCAATGATACGCGTACCGCGTGGCATCTCAAGTTGCGAAAGATCGACATCAAAGCGCGCCTCGCCCGGCTGCGCCTTCGAAACATCAATGACGTATTCCAGTTTATCTGACGCAATTTTGCGTACTGCGCTACGCGGTCCAGCGACCGTCAGATTGACCTTGTCCACATTGCGCGACGAAGCAATCAATTCCGTCGATAGCCCCGTCAGCACGACCGGAACGTCGAACGGTCGTTCCATATGTGCCGAGCTGGAGAGATGCGCCACGAACCAAAGAAAAATGGCGATCACGAATGCCAGCACCTTCAAACGGGAATTCGACGACCACTTCGACACTTCAGTGCTCCTTCGACGCGGCCGTGCTCACCGCCGCCGACGATTCCGGCTTCGCTCCGACGGTCGCCGCCTTCGATGCGTCACGCTCGGCGACAAGTTGCGCAGACTTCTCATCACCGCTCGCCGCGCGCCGCGTAGTCAAAAGTTCGTACAAAACTCGGCGTAGTTTCGGCGCATCCAAATCGCGAATCAACTCGCCGCGCGTGACGACAGAAATCGCCGAGGTTTCTTCCGACACCACAATCACCACGGCATCGGTCTCTTCGGTGACACCCAAAGCTGCGCGATGGCGCGTACCCAGACCGTCCGGCAAGTCCGCGCGTTTCGTCAGTGGCAAAATGCAACCTGCCGAGGCAATGCGCCCCCGACGAATCAAGACCGCACCGTCGTGCAGCGGCGAGTGAGGCCAGAAAAGCGAAGTGATCAACTCCTTGGACACTTCGGCATCGATCGTGGTTCCTGTTTCAATTTGATCTTCCAGGTTTGATTCGCGCTGTAGCAAAATCAAGGCACCGACACGTTTTTGCGACAATCCTTGCGCAGCACGCACAATCTCTTCGAGAACCGATGGCGCTTGATACTCGGAATCCGTGCGAAAAAAACCACGACCCATTTGGGCCAGTGCGCGTCGAAAATCGTTTTGAAACAAAACCACGATGATCAACACCGCCGACGCAAGAAAGTGTTCCAAGAGCCAATTGACGGTTTCGAGATTCAAGATGCTCGCCATCAAACTCAGGCCAAGCAAAAACAACAAACCCGTCACGATCTGCACTGCGCGTGTGCCTCGGATCAAGAGCAAGAGCCAGTACACACCGAAAGCCACGACAAAAATGTCGAGAAGATCGAGATAGCCGAGATTGTCTTGAATGAAATCTCGCGCATGTTGCCATAAAAGCTCGATCATTTCGCGTTCGCCCCCTCCGCCGACACGAATGCTCGACACGAATCCGTGTCAAGTTGTTTGGCTGCGCGAAGTGCCGATCCGACTTGCGCAGCACATCGACCCGCTCGAACATCATGCACGCGAATCGCATCCGCACCGGCAAAAATCGCCACTGCGCAAGCGGCCACGGTCGCCTGCTCGCGCGATGTCACCGGATCGCCCGTCAGTTCGCCCAAGAAAAATTTTCGAGACGGTCCCACTAAAATCGGCCTTCCAAAGCGCTGCTTGAATCGGTGCAAATTGGCCAGAAGCGCCAAGTTATCCTCCAGGCGCTTCCCAAACCCGATTCCGGGATCGAGCACAATGCGCTCCAGCGCAACGCCGGCGCGAAGCGCAATGTCGAGCGACGCAGCAAGCTCCGCAGCCACTTCATCCAACACATTTTTGTAATGCGGATTTTGCTGCATCGTCTCGGGCGTGCCGCGGCTATGCCCTAAAATCAATGTCGCACCAAAATGCGCCACAACCTCGGCCAGCGACGGATCAAAACGCAACCCCGAAACATCATTCACCACGCGTGCTCCCGCTTCGAGTGCGGCGAGCGCCACTTGCCTCTTTCGTGTGTCGATGGAAATCGGAATCGAAATTTCTTTGAGCAGGTTCTCGACAATCGGCAGCGTGCGCGCGATTTCAATTTCAACTGCGACTTCTTTGGCTCCTGGCCGCGTCGATTCACCACCGATGTCGATGCAATCGGCCCCGTCCGCCTGCATTCGGCGCGCCGACGCCAGTGCGCACTCAAGATCAATCCGTCCGTCGCGGAAGAATTGTCCACCGTCGGAAAATGAATCGGGCGTTGCATTGAGAACACCGATGACCGAGACCTGCTCTGCACCCAAGAGCGTCGGTTCCGCCATCGCAGTCTCCTAGCTCGGCATGGGTTCGGGGTTCGAAATATCCCCCGCAAAGCCCGCCGACACAGGCTCCCTGCCCGCTTTTTCGGGCGACACCGACGCGTCTTTCTCGCCATCTTTGGCACCGTCTTTCGCAACCGGAAGCTTCAGCGGCGGCAACGGTTTGCCCGCCGCCAGCAACTCGAGATCCGCTGCATCGATCGTCTCGCGCTCAAGCAAAGCCTGCGCGGCGGCATCGAGCACGTCGCGATGATCCGCCAAGATCTGCTTTGCATCCGCGTACAAGCGATTCATCAGCGCCTCAACTTCGTCGTCGATCTTTTGCGCCGTGTGCTGGCTATGCGTGCGACGCGTCGAAAATTCGCGACCGAGAAATACATCCTGCTGATCGTCGCCGTAATACACCGGGCCACAGCTGTCGCTCATCCCGTAAGTGCAGATCATGTGTCGCGCCAGCTCCGTCGCCTGCTTGAGGTCGTTGGCCGCACCTGTATTCAGCTGATTAAAGACCAACTCCTCCGCAGCGCGGCCTCCCAGAGCGTGCCGGATCGTCGAAACGATCTGCTCTTTGCTGCGCGTATATTCCTCTTCCTTCGGCAGATACTGCGTGACACCAAGCGCCATGCCACGCGGAATGATCGTCACTTTGTGTACGGGATCGGAATGTTTCGAGTACAGCGCCACAAGTGCATGACCGGCTTCGTGATACGCCGTCGTGCGCTTGGTCTCTTCGCTCATGATCATGCTCTTTCGCTCGACACCGAGGAGCACCTTGTCTTTTGCGCGCTCGAAGTCCGACATATTCACGCGTTGCGCATCGCGCCGTGCCGCGAGCAAAGCCGCTTCGTTGATGAGATTTTGCAAATCCGCACCGACGAAACCTGGCGTTCCTTTGGCGAGCACCTCGAGATCAACATCGTCGGCAAGCGGCACACGGCGGCTATGCACTTTCAAAATTGCATGGCGCCCACGCATGTCGGGGCGCGGCACCACGACGCGGCGATCAAAGCGCCCTGGTCGCAAAAGCGCAGGATCGAGCACGTCGGGGCGATTCGTCGCCGCCACCAAAATCACGCCTTCATTGCCCTCGAAACCATCCATCTCGACGAGAAGTTGATTGAGTGTTTGTTCGCGCTCGTCGTGTCCACCGCCAAGCCCGGCGCCGCGATGGCGACCGACGGCGTCGATCTCGTCGATAAAGATGATGCACGGCGCATTTTTTTTGCCTTGTTGAAAGAGATCGCGCACACGCGACGCCCCAACACCGACGAACATCTCGACAAAATCCGAACCCGAGATCGAAAAAAACGGCACGCCTGCTTCGCCCGCGACGGCGCGGGCTAACAACGTCTTGCCCGTGCCCGGCGGCCCTACCAAAAGCACGCCTTTCGGAATGCGACCACCTAGGCGCGTAAACTTTTTGGGATCACGCAAGAACGCGATGATTTCTTCGAGTTCAAACTTCGATTCATCCACACCCGCAACATCTTCAAACGTTACGCGCTGTTCGTTTTCGGTGAGCATTCGCGCCCGCGATTTGCCAAAGCTCATGGCCTTGCCGCCACCCGCCTGCATCTGGCGCACGACAAAAATCCAAAGCGCCACGATCAGAAGAATCGGAGCCCAGACAATCAAAATGTGTTGCCACATCGGACTACTTGGCGGCAGCGCCTCGACCTCGACACCTTTTCGTTGCAGCAAAACCAAAAGCTCGTCACCGATGTTCGGTGAATAAGTCGTAAATTTCTTGCCCGCTTGCCCGGGCTCCGGCGGAGTCTGTGAAAACGTGCCCGTGATATTGCCTTCTTGAATCTCAACACTCGTAACGCCGCCACTTTCGACGGAGGCGATAAACTTGCTGTACGGAATTTTCGCAGGCTTCTCGTTGGTCGTTCCAAGCAGGTGAACGAACAAAACGACAAAAGCAATCACGATGCCCCATACAATTAAATTTTTTACAACTTGCGGTGTCATCCGTACCTCGTTTACTCACTCGTTTGCAGATTGCTTTTCAGCGTGCGTCTTGGCTTCACACGGCGCAGTGCGGCGGCAAAGCATTCTTTGTGCTTGGTCGAGCGCAAGCGAACTCGCAGCTAGACTCGGATCAACTCGGCGTATTCAAAATTGCGGCGTTTTCTGGATGCGGCAACGCCAAAGCAACTTCAAGATTAACACGCACTGCGCGACTGCGAACCCGTGCGCCGCAAACAAAACGCATCACGCTCGCAAATCAACAACACGGAGTCCGGCAATTCAATCTGTGTACCCGATCGTCCGTGGCGCAAAAAATCCAGCATCCGAGCAAGGTGCGTGCGACTGACATAACGGCCTGCGCCGATTTCGAGAAGCGCAGCACGCACGATCCGTCGCGCCAAGGCCTCCGGCAGCGCCTCCCAGCCGCGGCGCACCAAACGAATTTGTTGCTCCTCGCGCACGAACCATTGTGGTGCGACGCGCTGCACCTGCGCTTCGAAGTACTCGCGATCGACGCGCAGTGCATCAGCGAGATTGCAAAGCGCACTCACGAGCTTTGGGTTGAACTCTTCTTTCAAAGCCGGAATCCAATGCCGACGCAAGCGATTTCGTGTGTAGGCATCACTTTCATTCGATGCATCTTCACGCCAAGCAACGCGGCTTTTCTCCGCGTAGTCGAGAATTTCCGCACGCGTCGTTTGCAAGAAAGGTCGCGCCAGGCGCCCGTCGGGCGAAAGACGCGGCATTCCGGCAAGGCCATCCGGCCCCGTGCCGCGAAGCAAACGCAGCAAGAGCGTCTCTGCCTGATCGTCGGCCGTGTGCGCGGTCAAAATTACGGCCTCACCAAACTCATTGGCCATCTCGAGCAATGCTTGGTAACGCAACTCGCGCGCCGCTTCTTGCAAAGTCGGTCGCTCCAAACTCGATACGCCTTCGCGAAGTGGCTGCGGTGCCACCGAGCGCAAGAAAAACGGCAACTTTGCCTGTCGCGCCGCCTCGGCCACGAACGTTGCATCGGCCTCGGATTGCGCACCGCGCAGCCCATGGTTGACATGCGCCACCGCAAATTGTCGCGACGAAGCAGCAGGAAGCTCCGCCGCAACACATAAAAGAGTCATTGAATCTACGCCGCCGGAAACAGCGAGCAAAAGCTTTCGATTTTCGAGATCGAGTTCGCGCAGCACGGCTTGCAACATCGTTTTGAGCATTTTGTGATGTCACCTTTTTCGTGCAGTACCGACGCGTCGCACACGCCATCGCTCTCTGGGCGGCGCACAATCATCCTTTTGCAAGCGCGATGACTCGCTCGCAACGCTCGATTGGCGCATCTTGTTCGCGAATGCGGCGCGCCATCATCGACACCTCGGGCAAGCGATAACTGATCCACGAAGCGGCAATATCCAACCGATGCGGCGCAACACGCGCTTGCAACAAAAGTTCCGTCGCTACGATCACGGAAATTGCCATCTCCGCGAGGAGTCCCGCCGAAAACAAGGCGAAGTTGAAATTTTGCATCAGTGCCGGCGAGGCCTCTTTGATCTGTGCAATGCCAACGCGCACGCGTGCAGACCAAATTTCAAACTCCCCTTCTTCCATTTCGGAAAGCTCGCGCTCCAGTTCATCGAACACGATGCGCAGCGTGCCCTTGCCCATTTCTTTTAGCGCAAACGAAACCTGAATCTCCGAAGTTCCTTCGTAGATGGTGGTGATGATGCCATCGAGATGGAGTTTTCCGACGGTGGATTCCGCCATGAACCCGACACCGCCGTGCACCTGGATCGCTTGGCGCGTGATATCGTCGCAAGTTTCCGTCGCGAGATACTTCGCCAGCGGCGTCAACATGCGGATGCGATCTTGGTTGCGCTGATAAATTCCACCGAGACGCTCGCGTTCGGCCTCCGGTGAATTTTTTTCGCGTTTGAGATAACGCTCGATTGAGGCATTGCGATCAACGAGTCGCGACGTGCGATGCAAAAGCGCGCGACTCGCTTCGATCTGCACCACCATTCGCGCGAGCATGTTTTTCATGAGCGGTTGCTCGGCGATCGGCTTGCCGAACTGGCGACGCTCTTTTGCGTAACGAATCGCCTCTTCCAGTGCAGCCTCCGCAATGCCAATGCCCTGCGCCGCAACGCCAAGCCGCGCGTGATTCATCAAGTCGAGCATTGCCTTAAAGCCCGCGCCTTTTACCCCGATGCGATGGCCCTTCGCCGCCTCGTAACGCACGGCACAAGTCGGCGAACCGTGAATCCCAAGTTTGTGCTCCAATCGGTCGACAAAGATTGCGTTCGGCGTCCCGTCGGAGAGAGTGCGTGAGCAGAGAATCAACGACAAACCCTTGGTCGTGCCTTTGCTTTGATCGAAGGTGTCGGCATCGCGAGCCAAAACCAAGTGCACTTCTGCACCGCCGTTCGTAATAAAAATTTTCTGACCCGTCACTTCGCAAAGACCGTTTTCAATTTCTTTCACACGTGTCGTAATCGCACCAAGATCCGAACCCGCTTGAGGCTCGGTCAGCGCCATTGCACCTTGATACTCACCCGACACAAATTTCGGTAAGTATTGGCGACACAATTCTGCGGAGGCGTATTTTTGAATATCCTCCGCAACGCCACTTTGCAAACCGATCACCGTCATTAAACCCGCATTCGCACGCGAAACCATCTGCAAGAAGACATTGGCAATCCAAGCCGGCAAGCCAAAGCCGCCGTATTCCTCGTCGACACCGTAAGAGATCAACCCGGCCTCGCGCAGCTTCTCGTAACCAAACTGCATTGGCTCTGGCAACACCACCTTGCCGTTTTCCAAAGTCGCTGCATCGCCCCAAGCTTCACGCGAAACTTTCTCGATCTCTTCGCAAATGCTGCCATAGGTTTCGAGAGCCTCACGCAAAGCAGCGCGCTCGGCCGCAGCATCGACGCCGTCACCCTTGGAATAGCGATAGTAGGTTTCCCAATCGATGATTTGATTGAGATAGAGCAACGTGCCTTCCCCGACATACCCTGCCATAACGGGACCTCCTGCTTGTTTCGGCGCGCGAACGCGGTCGTTGCGCTTGTTCATCGGCCGATAACGTCGTCGAAAGTACCGCTTTCTCGGACGAAAACCTCTCCACGCATAAAGTTCCGGCAAAACTTCGGCGAAAAGCCCTGCAGACCAAGTCATGCCAAACGCGATGGGCACGAGCACATTAAAA
>CAYRID010000021.1:0-28579 GCA_964424225.1 uncultured Geobacter sp. | reverse complement strand
CACATTGCTAAATGCTGTCTGGATGTAATTGCGCACGCGACGCTTAATCGCAACATCTGACACTAAACCGTGCATATCTTCTGGATCGATGCGAGGGCTGTTACCGGCATCCGGATCACCGTTTGGATTGCCGTTTTCGCAGTCAAAAAAATAAAGAAACTCATAGCGATTTTTGATAGCAGTCATTGTGCCTTCTCCTGTTCAGTAATTGCGTTCGTAGTCTTGTTGCCTGCACGTAGTGCGGCAATTTGCTGGTAGTAACCAAGAGCAAAAAGCCCTTGGCCTTCAAGATCGAGAATACGCGGAGCGCTATCACGAAAATGTGTCATCACATCCGCAATTTGATTTTCGTACCAATACGCAAGCCCACCGTCGAGCTTTCCCAAATGATTACGCGAATTGGACACGAGTCGCCCCAGCACAAGGCCTGGCGTTTGACTCGCAGCAGCGTAATAGCGCTGCACCACACCTGCGCCCACATCGCCCAAAGCAGCACGTTGCAAGTTTGCCAGCAAGGCAAGCAACCGACCGCAATGATATGCGGGAGACGGATGATCAGAATTTAAATAAACAGTCATAGCAGAATCACCTCCTGTGTTGAGTCGAACAAAATACGCTTTGATCAATCCCATACGAGCATGGTTAAAGGCTGGCTGATCTTTGTCTACAAGATCGACACGAAATCGAGTCAGTGCCTGAGCCATAACGGATTGAGGAATTGGCAATCGCTGCACAGCGACTTTCCAAAGCGTTGCGGCAAGTGGCGCCGGCAAGTCGCCCAAATCACGCACCAGAGATCCGCAAAGGGCTAAGAATTTAGGATCCGGCGCGCATCGCGTACCATCGCGAGCAACAATCGCAAGATCAGCAAACCAGGCCTCGATGTTGCGTAGCAAATCCTCAAAAGTGCCCTCCATCCAGGCACGAACCATCACGCGACCCGATGCACCTGAAAGTGTCACCGCGTAATAGTGGTTGTTGCCAAGATCTACGCGCGTTCCTGCATGAATCGCTGAAAGAAGTTTCCGGACCTCGCCTAATGCCGCCGCCTCTTGCTGTTCCTCACTTTCAAAACCATAAAGAAAATCAAGCGGATCGTTCTCGGGCAAAATTTGTTGTTTAAACCAGTGTGCAACCAGCGCATTGCCCAACTTACGCGAATGATTCCGAATTAAGTCATTAAGACCATCGACGTATTTCTGCGCTGACTCTGCGCTCATGGATGCATTCGCAGACTGTTCAAGGTCATAAGAACCAAACGCAGCCTTATCAAATCCAACGATAACATCCCCGGTACTCATGCCACCGACGCCGGATAAGCCCTTGATTTTAGGATGCGTCGCCAAAGGCAATACAGCCTCGCCAGTCAAAAGACACAGCATCGCGTCTGCTGCTTGCGTCTTTGCGCAGTCATCACCATCATCATGCCGCGCTTCTGACAAATCATTGCGTCGCCACTCGCGCCACCAATTCTGAACCGTCGTGTCTTCTCGAGGATCGGATCCATTTACGCGCCAACCAATCCAATCGGATGGCTTTGCTTTTTGCGCGGAAAGAGATTGTCGAATTTGCTCTAGCTGTGCTTCATCATTCAATAGCCTCACTAATGGCATGAGAACATGTACTGCATTCGCAGCATCACGCAGCATAGAAACAAAGAAAACGTGCTTTACTTTTGTGTCATCAATTTTTTTGGACTCTTCATTCTTCTTAAAAAGCAAAGCAACCGTCTGCGCTGTCTCAATCAAAAAATGCGCTTTCCCACCCGCATTCATTCCATGCATATCCGGACAGCGCGACTGAGATTGCCCACGCTTCCCATCTCCGAGCGGAATCGCATTGCGAAATTTTCCTTCGGCAGAGATTTCGAGACTCCACCTGACTTCACGCGCTGTAAATCCCGGTTCCGAGTCTGGGAGTTGACGCTCGGCATATTCAACAACATGATGCAACACGGCTATTCTCTCCTCGGCTTACGCACTGCATCATTTTCGAAGGGCGGAACATCCAACACACCATTGCGTACCGATGCGTCAAAAAGAGTGATAAAAGGCTTTTCGTCATCGCGTACCACCTCGCGGCGCAAATCGAATACGTCATAGAGCATGAAACCAAGGTGCTGATCAAGCAGGACAGGCCTGATAGGCATTGCGTCTGGCTCTTCGATGTATTCAAAAAAAGCCGGAAATTCTCGACACCCAAAATACGGCTGTTGAAAGCATTTTCCGTGTCGTGCGCGCCGCTGAAAAGAAGCGTTGAGTTTTCCCCAATCACTGCCTGACTTAGGCACAATTTGGGCCGTGATTCGATAACGTACATTTTTTAGTGCCATCGTTTGACGCTGTGTACGCCCTTTCTGGTCTGTACCAAGCTCGTCTTTGCCTCCATCCGCCCAAAGCGGTTCAGGTGATTTTTCTCCAGACATCCACTTGTTCAGCGTCGCTGGACCTGGAACAACATCTTTCACCTCGTTCCTCCGCAGCGCGATATAACGCGGCATTTCCAGCACTTCGATGCGAAGTACTTGCCAATAAAAATACGGTCGCATCACAAAATTCTTTCCTTGCTTCTCGCGTTTTCCATCCCAGTAGATGGCATCAAAAATTCCACGCGCAGCGGAAGGCGTGATAACAGGGTAGGAAAAGCGTTCTACTTTCATATCCGGACGCGTAAAACATGCAAAATCTCCCCACACCTCAAGTGTGTGTGTTCCGTTTGCCATATACACACTCCTATGCAATAAAAACCTGTTCTCCGTCGGGCGGATTTAGCCCGAGTGTTTCATGATAAAAATCGCCTTCGAGAATGAACCATTCGTCGGAATCTCCACCCCCGCGCGGCAGCTTCGCAGGAATAAGCCAAGCCGGTTGACCACCTTTCTTGCGATATACGTTGACCGCCAAGCCCTGGGCGCGGCGCATCCAGCTTGCAGAAATTCCGACTTTCTCCGCTTCTTCACGAAGTGAATCAAATTGGTGTCTCTTTGCGTTCCACGGCACCAATACCTGCATTGTATCTTGATTGATCAACCGATAGTGTCGAGCCAATCGAACAAAATCCGAGCCCTTGATCGACTCCTCCAAATCCAAATCTTGCTTCCCAGGGTCGCTAAGGTCATAAAGACGGCAATAATAATTTTGGAAGATGCTTGGCGAATTGATGTCGAGATCGCCGCGCTCTATCAACATCGTGCGCGTCACTTCAGAAGCCTGATAATACGCATGTGTCGGGTAGCGACGTCGCCAATCTCCTTCTTCATCGGGATCAAAGACCACGACTTCGCCCAACAAGCCACGTTCGTTCAACAAACCTGCACGATTGCATCGCCCCGCAGTTTGTGCGATCGCTTCGAGCGGCGCGAATGCGCGAAAGACTTTGGGAAAGTCCACATCGACACCTGCCTCGATACACTGTGTTGAGATCAAACGACACGTTTGCCCCGTTTGCAGTCGCATCCGTACTGCATCCAATACGGCACGGCGATGATCCGCACACAAGTTCGTCGAAAGATGAAAAACACCCTCCTCGTTCTCGAGCAATTTCAACAAAGCGCGTGCATGACGCTTGAGATTGCAAACAACCAGAACCTGAGATTCGTTCCGAACACAATCCGCCAATTGATTCCAAGAGCGTTTCGTTCCATCGCATGGCCAACGCACAGCAACACGCTTCAGTGCCTCAAACATGGAAGCATGCTCCGACACAATTTCGGACGGAAGCCAACCACTGACGGAATGCGATTTAACGCTATCGTGTAGCGACTCAAAAGCCGGTTGCGTTGCGGTCGCAAAAACGATGGTCGCACCATATGCAGTAAACAAATGCGAAAGTGCTGCGAGCGTTGGAACCGCCAAATGCTGGGGAAGACTCTGCGCTTCATCGAATAAAAGCACAGACTCCATAAGATTATGTAGTTTGCGACAAGCCGAAGGACGATTCGAAAACAAAGATTCGAGCAACTGCACGTTCGTTGTCAAAACAATTGGCGCATCCCAATTTTCCGAAAGAAGACGCCTCTGTCGCTCGTGAATGTATCGCTCGCCAGGTTCATGCGGCTCCACACCCAAACCTGCCAGGCTGTGATGCTCTAACACGAAGTGCTCCGAAAAATCACGAAACACATCGCGATAGATGCGCGCCGTTTGTTCGATGATTGACAAAAATGGCACCACAAGAACGACACGTTTCAGTTTATGATGCGCCGCGTGCTTCAAAGCAAACTGCAACATGGCCAACGTTTTGCCCGAACCCGTCGGAGCGGTCAGGGTAAATAAGCCAGTCGGCGAGCCCGCAGCGCGATCACACGCCTGCCAAAGTGCATTGCGCACGTTCAGCACTTTCGAATCCGCTTGAGTGTGGCTACGCACCTGCTCTTCCATATAGCGATGCAGCCCGGAAAGGGCCTTGACCGCATCCAGTTCAACGCCCGAAGACTTCCGACGCAAATTTGCGTTCTCACTACCCAAATGAGATTCTGTATCGAGAAAATCAGCGTCAACCAAGCAAGAGAACAACATTCGAACATCGAGCATCGAAGCAACTGCGAATTGCATACCCTTCTGAAGCGCAATGGCGCAGGCTTCCGGCTTCTCGAAGCGCAGACCATCCTGTTCTGGACGCTTCTGCAAGAGATCAAGATCTGATTCGCTGAGCGAAAGTCCTAAAGGATGATTTTGCAAAAGCGAAGCAACGTCCAATTTTCTTAAAGAATCCCGAGCGGCACTCTGCAACCCAATATGATGACCTTGAATCGCCAGTGCAGCCGCAACAGCACGATACAGTGTCAGCGCTAACCAGGCGCCCTGAGACCAATGATCAAGCCCCGAATCTTTGCCACGCAATCGCTTCTGAAAGCGGTCCGCATATTTTCCCAAATCATGAAGCTTTGCCGCCAAAGCCGCTTCCGTCTTCCACGGCGCTCTTTGCGCATATTGTTCTGCGAGCGATGCAACACTATTCAGATGATCATCCAAACGGTGCCACCGCCCCGCATCATTCTCGCTATGTGCAAAGAACTCCCCCATCACTCCCCCCGCCCTTCCTTCAACGCCGCGAGCACTTCAGCGCGGTTGAGGAGGATGATTTGTTGGTCTTGGGGGCGGCGGGCGGTGGGGTCGGCGTCGAGGCCGAGACGCTTTAGTGTGTAGAAGAGGAAGGCGCGGCGCACTGGCAGTTCGAATTTGCCGCGGGTCATGCCGTAGTCCATGCCGATGACCTTCTTTTGTGTGTCGGAGAGGCCGGGGTGCGGGCCGATTTTTAGCGTGACACTTTCGTGCCACATTCGGTCGTCTTTGGGCTTGGCGTCGGTCGGGCGCAGGCCGCGGGTTTCGAGGATGCGCGAGAGCAGGAAGTCTTTGAAGACGCGCTCTTCTTCGCAAAAGGCGCGCGCGTGCCAGCGAAAGCCGTCGTGGCTCAGTGTATGCGGCGCGATGAAGCGCCAGCGCGGTTCGGGGCGCGAGAGCGCTTGATACTTCACTTCGAGCGCCTGCCGGCGGCGAATCGCTTCAATCACGCTACGCAAAATTGTGGCATCGACGGCGCGGCGCGGTGTCGGCGCGACGCCGCAGGCGGGCGAGTCGCCAATCCAGGTCTCGCCCTGCGTCACCACTTCGTCTTCGACGGATTTTAGCTGCGCGAGATAGCGATCTGCGTCGGCGTCAAAAATTTGTGTACGAAACTCGGGCGTGCGTACGTATGTCTTTGCGCTTTTGTCATAGGCCATGTTCGCGGGCGCAAGCGCGGCGTAGCGACTCAAATCGGTCGTGGCCTGCGCAATCGAGATTTTGAACGTCTCCATGAGATCGCCGCGATTCACATGCCCCTCCCAAAACAATCGAAACTCGATGAACGCAAGCCGCCGCCCCATGCCCCAGCGCAAATCCGGCGTCTCGTGCGTGTCGCGCGCTTCGCGCTGGGCGACACTTTTCTTTTTGCGAGCTTTCGTGCGAGCAGCCATCCTACCCTCCCGTTTGCGATCAGGCAAGTAACTATTTCCATCAAGTTTCTCGGCCTAACCAGAATACCCGCAACCTTTCGCGCAGTTCAATCCCAAAGCTGCAAGCCGAAAAAATCCCGCACCCGCGCGCCAAAGCGCGTTGTTCGCGCTCGCGCGTCTTGTCCGGCGACCTGTCCGGTCACCTGCAACGCCGCTCGAAGCCCACTGCAACCCTGACCGGATTGGAAGGCGCCACCGCGACACAGAGGAGTTCCTGTTTTTCCTTGAACGCGGGCTCGTGAGGGGAAATGCAAGGAACCAGTTGGGGCACCGACGATTGGGCACCGCCGCGTCGCTGCGCAATCGTTACGATCTAGCTCGTTTTCGCGATCAATCTACGAGATCGAGAAATTCTTCCACGGTCAATCCGCTGGACCGAATGAGACTTCTCAGCGTGCCCTTTGCAACTTCTCGATGATCTGGCACGGATAGGCTAGCGATGTGGTTGTCTTTCGCGAGAATCTAATGTGGCTGCCGCGCTGTCGTACAAGTTGCCGCCTGCGCGCAAGAAGGCTTTCACCACATCACGTCCACTGAGTGTCGGCAACGCGGAACTCAGACTGCAACCTCAACTTGTTGAATTTCAATGGTGAGCGGCATGCCACGCTCGGCGCGCACTTCAAGACAAGCGGCGATCGCTTCGCGAATGTTGGCGAGAGATTCATCGCGAGTGCGGCCTTGGCTTACGCAGCCCGGAATTGACGGACATTCGACAATCCAAATCCCATCTTCATCGCGCTCGAGGGTGGTCATGAATTTCATATGCACACCACATTATCCTGATCTTTGATTTTGAAAAGTCGCCTTCCATTTTTCGTCGCTGGCAATCAATTGCCTGAAAACTGCTCATGCGGCGCAACACAATTTTGCATTGCCTCATCGAAGTCGCACGACACACGGACGTTGTGCTAGACAATCTTCCCCTACCCCGACTCGGTCCCTTGAGGCGATCATGACGACTATCGAGATCGAACTTCCCGATCAACTTGCCGACGAAGCAAAGCGCGCGGGATTGCTGCAACCCGCAACCTTCGCACGGATCCTGCGCGAATACCTAAAACCGCGTAAGACCGAAGAGCTGTTTGCCGCGATGGAGCGCATGAGCACCGTCGAAGCACCAGCTCCCACACCCGAAGAAATCGCCGAAGAACTGCACGCCCTGCGTGCGGAACGCGGCAACCGTTATCCCTCGCGTTAGTTCACTCAAAAACGCACGCGCTATGCAGTCGTCGTCACACAATGCGGCACGATCAAGACAATTGCTCGCCATCCAATAAAGGTATATTTTTTATATGCGGCTTTGGTTCGAATTTGACCCTGCGAAGAGCACGGCCAATCTCACAAAACACGGAATCGATTTCATTGATGCACAAAAGTTATGGGAAGACCCCAATTTGCTAGAGATCCCTGCAAAAACAGAGGATGAGCCGCGTTATTTGGTAATTGGCCAGATACAGGAAAAGCATTGGGCGGCTGTCATTACCTACCGCAATACAAAAATTCGAATTATTTCTGTCCGTCGAGCACGGGGCGAGGAGGTCGCGCTTTATGAAAGCGAAGAAATTTGACAAGCGGTTCGATGCGGGCGGCAACGTGACCGGGGCGCTCGATTTGGCGAAGGCGCGGCGCGTGTCGCAAACACCGCGGCGTGTCAACGTGGATTTTCCGGAGTGGATGATCGAGGCGCTCGATCGCGAAGCGGGCAAGCTCGGCGTCACCCGGCAGTCGATCATCAAAGTTTGGCTTGCGGAACGCCTCGAAGTGGCGGCGCAAAAGACCAAACGTCCGGCGCGAAAATAATGCCCTGCACCGTCGGAGACGAGGAGTGTTTGCGTGAGCGTGCGTGAGGTGTTGCGTGAGTGAGCGAAGCGAAGTGAGCACAGCGAAGGCGGTGCGCAAGGTTGCGCTCGATTGCATGGGTGGAGATTTTGCGCCGCGCGTGGTGCTCGAGGCGGCGGCGCGAATTTCGCAGCAGACGGCGATCGAGCTTTTGCTCGTCGGTGATCGCGCGCAGATCGAGGCGGGGCTTGCGCGCACGTCGGCGAATGCCGCGCAGATCGAAATTTTGCACGCGGGCGATGCGGTGCAAATGAACGACACGGCGTGGCAAGCAGCGCGGCGTTTGCAATCGTCGGTGGCGCTGGCGGCGGCGGCCGTGGCCGAGGGCCGGGCCGAGGCGCTCGTCTCCGCCGGAAACACGGCGGGCACGCTCGTGCATGCGGCGCGCGTGATTCCGCGCATCGCGGGCATCGAGCGCCCTGCACTCGCGGCGGTGTACCCCACGCGCCCGCGTCCGCACAACCCCGATCCGTTTGCGCTGCTGCTCGACGTCGGTGCGAACTTGAATTGCGCGCCGGAAGATCTGCTCGCGTTTGCGACGATGGGTGCGGCGTATGCGTCGCGAATCTCGAAAGTGTCACGTCCGACGGTGGGCCTGCTCAACATCGGCGAAGAGCCCGGCAAGGGCGATGATCTTTTGCGCAAGGCGTATGCGCTGCTTGCGGAGGCGCCGGGGTTTCAATTTCACGGCAACATCGAAGGCCGGGACGTGCCGCGCGGTGTGGTTGACGTAATTGTGTGTCCCGGTGTGCTCGGCAATGTGACGCTCAAGCTTCTCGAAAGCATGGGCGACGTGGTGCTTTCGCTCGGCGAAGAGGTTTTCAAGCGCAAGGCGTCGTGGCGACTTGGGCGCTGGCTGCTTCGCGGCGGCATCGCGCGGCTCGCCAACTTGGTTGATTATTCGAGCTACGGTGGCGCGCCGATCCTCGGCTTCGAGCGAATCGTCATCAAAGCGCACGGGCGCTCGAATGCACGCGCGATCGAAAATGCCGTTAAAGTTGCGGCCAAAGCCGTCCGTGAGGATGTGTGCGGCGCCATCGCGGCGGGAGTTCGCGAGGCGCAGCGAAGCAAGATGCAAACCGATCCACCGAGCGCAGGCCCGAGATGAAACCCATAAGAAACACCAAATCTGGAATGCAGCCATGAGCCGCTTCATTTTTCTAGACCGCGACGGCACGCTCGTCGAAGATCATGGCTACACTTATAAGCGTGATGACTACAAGCTTTTGCCAGGCGTAGCGCGCGGACTACACGAACTTGCGTCATCTGGATATCGGCTCGTGATTGTGACGAATCAAAGCGGCATCGGGCGCGGCTATTTTACGCAAGACGACTTCGAAGATTTTCAGGCCGAGTTGGTTGTGGACCTCGCCGAACACGATGTGCAAATCGAGGCGACACTTTTTTGCCCACATTTGCCCGATGCCGGCTGTGCTTGCCGCAAACCCAAGCCGGGCCTGCTCGAACGCGCACGAAGCGAACTGCACGCCGATCTCGCAGAAAGTTGGGTGATCGGCGATAGCCTCTGCGACCTCGAACTGGCCAAGAATGCGGGCTGCCGCAGCGTGCTGATGCTAACGGGCAAAGGCCAAGCGACGAGCGCCGAGGCGCCACCCGAGGTGCCGCGCGCCGCCAATCTGCTCGAAGCAGCTGACATTATTTTGCGTAGCACGGAAAAGACATAAAATCGGGCGCGCAACGTGTGCCCCAGGAATCCCGTGCACCACTTAGTCCACGGCATCCACTCGCAAGATCTCCCAGTCTCCACCAAGTTTTACGAGAGCATGGCCACGCGCCAGAGTTCCGTTTTTGGATTCAATGGTGATTGTGCGCGAACGCGTGCCACCAATTTGCGTAGCAAACACTTTGAAGCGTCGAAGCGAAGCCTCTTCCGCTGCGGGCGCGGGAACCGCAGCGGGAGTAGTCGGTGACACTGCGGCCGACTTGGAGGCTGAAGATGCCGACGGCGCAGCGGACGGTGACGGTGCGGCTGGCGAGGGCGCAGAGCGCGGTGGCGTTTTTTTCGCGCTGGCTGCAACCGGAGCCGTAGCCGAAGCGGCACCCTTCTCACTTCGGGTCGCTGCCTCGAGCGGTGGAAGCACCACGCTTTGGTATTCCGGCGGCGCCTCAAGAACTTCGAGCCCAAGGCCCGATGCAGCAATGGCGCGCAAATGCGCTGGCACCGCACGGCGACGAGCCACGACGGCGCGCACGATGATCATGGGGTTCGTGCTTGTCGGCGCAAAGCGCACAGCGACGACGGTGCCCGGGTTAATCGATTGATTCGTCTGGATGAACATCCCCGACGAAGAAAGATCAATAATAAACGCACGCAGAAATTGGCCGCCAAGATCTAAATCTACCGTTAGGCGGCGCTTGTAACGTCGATGTCGGCGTTTGTCCATTTTTTAAGTTTATAGGATTGCTCGCCGGGCAAGTAAACTTTTGTGTTGCGCTTTGAAAATTTTGTTAGCGCACCCCAAGCCACGGGTGAATCTGCGGAATGATCCGTACATCGTCGAGAATTTCGAGCGCCGTGTGTAAGAGATGAAACAGTTGCGGCGCTTCGGAGCGTGGCATTTCGACACTTCGCGGCGTCACGGGTTGCAAGATGAGCGGAATCGACTTGGCCACTTGCGCAATATGGCGGCATGCCGTGCGCACTTCGTCTTCAGTGCGCTCTTGCGTAACAATGAGTTTCACATAGACCTCGCTCGTTTTTTGGGCCGTACGCAAAAACTGCGCTTGCACCTCAACGAGCGGCGTGGCCAGCCCTTGCAAGAGTGGCGAGCGATCGAGTAGATCTGAGCGAAATTTCCAGTCCATTGAGATGACATCTGGCGGTGTCACGAGCGAGGCCAGCGCTTCGGCGGCAAGGCCGTGAGTTTCAAGCAAAACGCGCAAACCACGGAGCTGAAAAAGTCGCGTCAGTTCGCAGACCGCCTCGGGTTGCAAAAGCGGCTCTCCGCCGGTGAGGCTCACAAAACGAAGCTTCGCAAGGCCGACGCGTTCGCATTCGCGCACGACGTCTTCGCAAGCCAGCGGATTTTCGAATGTCGTCGTTTCTTTACCGCCGAGTCGCGATGTGATCTGACACTTTTGTGAGACAGTCCAAGAATGTGGCGTATCGCACCACGTGCAACGCAAATCGCAGCCACCAAAGCGCACGAAGAGCGTCGGTTGCCCCAAATACGGCCCCTCTCCCTGCACGGAAGAGAAAATCTCGATCAGGCTTACCACCGCACTCATCTAGCCCTCGAGGATGGTGCGACCCATCGCGATCTCGGAGATCAACGATTCGCGCCGCTCGCTGCGCGTCCACACTTCGTGTGCTTTGACGCGTGCCACATAATCACTCATATCGAGCGCATCGACCCACGCAAACTTCGAGGTAATGTGTTCCGCCAGCGCAACAAAGTTGAGCGGCGGTTTACCGAGTTGCTCATCGCCCGCCAGCACCAAAACATCGCTGCCCTCATACCACGCAAGCGAGATGGCGGCGCCGTAACGCTCGCGCACGATGCGGGCCACGAGATAAAGATCTTGATCCGTCGGCACCGGCACCAACGCCAGCGTGTACCCACCAAAGTGTACGAGCCGAAAATCACGACTCGCTGCATAATCGAGCTCCGTCGGAAGCGGCGGCAAATCGCAGCGCTCGGCCTCTTTGGCGAGGTCGCTCGGTCGGCCCGCGAGCAAAGAGTCGATGTCGGCGCGACGATCGCCCGTCTTCTTGGCAATTTCGCCAAGCCGCCACCACCACAAACGGCCCCAGTTCACATAATCGTGTTCGCTAAAACGCGCCACGATCAAATCGACGAGCTTGTCCGAAAAACGACTTCGCCGCGAACAATAGTGCAGTACACTTGGAAGTGTACTATCGATCCCCGCTTCGACATGCACGCGATCGGCGCCGATGGCACTGCGCATCGCATCAAGGTCCTCGGGCGGCCATTCGTGGTGATCAAACCAGTGCAAACGCCCCGAATACAACGCCGCCGTTTGGATCGTTTCGCGCGCAGGCGAAGCCGTAAATCCCACAACAAAGATCGGTGTATCCTCTCGCAAGTCCGTCGCTACTCCGCGAAAGAATGTCATGAGATCGGCTTGCTCATACACCCAGAAGCCATCGACGGTGCGCGCATCGCGGGCAATCAAGAGCGCTGCCGCGACGGAGTTGCGATCGGCATGTGCAACAATCGCAACATTGCGCGGCCGCTCCTGCGCTGCTTCTTCGTCTTCGCTCAATGCACTCGTATCCGATTCCACCGGAGCAACGCGAGTGCGCGCCGCGCTTTCCTCGCTCGTCACATCTTCTTCAATCTCGCTCAGCGCCGGCGTGCCATCTTCTTCGATCTCAAGCTCCGTGTCGGAATCCGAGAAGTCGAGTTCGTCGGGAGAAAGCGTCAAGAAACGCCCACTCTCGATGCCCGCTTCGACGGAAGCGCGCGTATGCACCCGCGACTGCGCTTCCGCGCTCTCTTCGAAATCACCGTCGGACGCACCGGCACGTTCGCCATCCGCCGAGCGATCGTCCCGTCGGCTGCGCCCGCGGCGCCCACGGCGACTGCGCCGACTACTTCGCGAAGGACGCGCCGCTTCGTGGTTCAAATCTTCGTCCAGTTCGCCGAAGTCGAGCGACTCGAAGTTTTCGCCTGTCGCGCTTGCACCGGCATCCTGCGCAGCAACTGCGACCGCACCCGCCACCGTCGCCGCCACAATATCTGTCGCAGCACCTTCTTCTCTCGACACATTTTCGCGTCGATTGCGCTCGCGCTGCCCACGGCGTCCACGGCGGCTACGCCGACTTTCTGCCCCGGACCCGTTCGACTCGCCGTTTGACGCCACCTCGGCCGTCCCATCCGCCGGCACGAATTCACCTTCGCCTGCGTCGCGGGCATCGGAAGCCACTACACTATCGGGTGTCAAGCCACTCATCGCCGCGCTGCGAAGCTCGGCATCCTTCGATTCCGCGCGCAGCACTTCGGGCTTTGTCGCGCTCGTTTGGCTCGCTGCTACGGGCACTGCCGTGGCGGCAGCCGACGCAAATACACCCGTCGGCATCGGCGGCACCGGCAGTGCCACTTGCGCGGCATAACTCGCTTGCACGTTCGCCGACTCGGCATTTCGCAGCTCGACGTATGCGACGTCAAGATTGAGCGCAGCCAGCACGCGGCGCACGACGGCATCGCACTGCTCGGTGGCCAGCAAAAGGCGCGGCGCATCGAAAGCCAGCGGCGGCTCAACTGACACAAAAAGGTGTGGAAAGGCTGGGCGCAGAGCAATCACAGCATCAAGAATGGCGCCGAGGTCTTTCAAATTGAGTCGGCGTCGCAAAGCCGCTACGACGACGCGTCCGCACGCATCGACGCCCGCAAAGTCGATCGCATCTTGCTCGGCACCACCCAGTGGCCAGCGCTGCACGCAGCGCAGCTGCGCCAAATTGAGAACAGCCGGCATGGTGCGCGCACGAAAACCCTCTTCGCCGTTTCGCACATCACGATCGCCCGTGCGCTTGCGCACAATCGATTCAAGCTTGTCGAGCAACGACGGCAGCGAGCCCTCCGAAACCCGCTCTACACTTTTATGTGGCAAGAAAAACTCGAGCGCAATGCCATCGTCATTTCCACGCAGCGCAGCCACACGGCGTGCCATGACGACCAGTTCAACGGCACGTCCGATGCCACGCACGGCACCGTCGTATTTCGCTGCGATTCCGACGAGAGCAAAGGCGGCACGTTGAAACAAATCGCGCGCTTCCGGCGCAAACAATTGTCCGGCCACGAGATGCACCGAGAGGCCTGTCGTCTCGTCGGCGGGCGGCATTTCCACGTCGGCATTGCCTTCCGCCAACGTCGGCGCCGCAATCGCACGACACTGAAACGGAGTGTTTCCCAACAGTGTCAAGCGCTTTCGTCCCGGGATGTACCACTGCGGCGCAATCGCGATCACTTGCCCCGCAAAATCGCCAGCGACATGAATTTGTGTCGCAAGCGCCATGGCGGCCAGCCATGCGTCGCCGCCGGTGCGCGGCGCAAAGCCAATGACGACCTTCTCGCCATTTTCAAACTCGCCTGTACCCGTAGCCGCCAGGTACGACGGCACGCCGTCCGCCGGACAAGGCGTAAGCGACTTCAGCGGCAAGAGACCGCTTTCTTGAATGCGCTTCATCCAGAGTTCGGCATCGATTCCGGGCGGACCCGAGCGGCGATGACGACCAAACCGCCGCTTAAAGAGATTGCTCATCTTTTTCATTTTGTTCTTCTCGTGTGTTCGCAGCGCGCGTGGCGCGCGCCGGTGCTGCGCATTTCTGCGTGCGTCTTGTGCGTGCATCTTTGCACGTGTCTTGAGGCCCACGGAGCTTACGATCAGATCGCCGATATTTCACGCAAGAAAAGCGCTTTTCTCGGCAAACCTGCACGAATCGGCCAGCACTAAAACTTCAAAGGCGGCCCAAAGAGGACGAACAAGGCGGCCCGCACGATCGGATTTTCAACCCTGGGAAATTCGCGAAGGCTCGCCGCAGCCGAAGCACAAGCGCGCGCGTCCTCCGCACGGTGCAATTTCCAAAAAACATAGGCGGTTTCTTCAAGGCGATTGCGCCAGGTTTCGAGTCCATTCCAGTCGAAAATCAAACTGGCGAGTTCGTTGCGCGTCGAATCCGGCAACGTCGGTGGCGGCGCACCGCGTACTGGCATAAAAGGCCGAAGCAGATGGTTCGCAAGCTCAAGCACCGAAGCGCGCGGTGGCCACGGACCCAGTTTTCGCTCGGTAATCCACTTTGCGACTTGCACCAGCGCAACCTCGCGGGGCACTTCGCTCAAGCCTTCGCGCATCAATGCACCGGGCGAGCGCGCTTCGAGCGACGGCTCGGCGAGCACGCTGACATATTGCTCAAGCGCCTGCGCGATTTTTTCCGACGTCGGCGGCTCGTCCAGCGCACGAGCAACCAAAACCGCGAGCGAGTCGCGGCTTGCATCGACGATTTCGAGACGCTCACGGCGAATGAAACCACGCAAGTAGTCGGCCACTTGCTCAATGCCGCTGATGGGCTGCGCCTCAAGGGCCAAAATTTCGCGCTCGGTCAACTTGATCTCAAAGAGCAACGGCGGGGTGCGCGTTTCGTCGATCACGAAAATCCAGCGTGCACCCAGCGGATCGTACGAAGAAAGAAAGCCCGTCGTCTCCGTCGAAAAATCGTCCGCCCAATGCAACCCCGACTCGACTCGCCGCTTGGTTTCCAGCTCCGTCAGCAAAACGGTTTCGAGACGCTTGCGTGCCGACGGAGGCAAATCGGCACCAAAAATTCCGCGCAGCACGTCGCGCCCGTCCGGGCGATGATGCCATTGCAAAATCAACGATTCGGCCACGTCCTCGCGATAGCAAAGCAGCCAGCAAAGCAAGCGCTTCGCCGGTTCGATTCCAAGCCGAGGCAAAATCTCGCGTGGGTTTTCGCGTGCGGATAGGATTTTTTCGCGATCCATCGGCAGCGCTCGCGCAGCGGCGAGCAGCACGGCTTCGAGACTCATCGCATCACCATCCGACACATATTTGCGACAGTTCGTTTCTGCATACGTTTACTTTTCGGCGAAACGACAGGCTTCCAAAACCCATTTGAGATACGCCGCATTGCCCTGCGTCACCGGGCAAGCGATTACCTCCGGGACGTCATAAGGATGCAATGCCGTGGCGCGCGCAATCAAGTCGTCGACGCGCTCCGTACAGGTTTTGGCCACCAAGAGAACCTCTTCGCTCGTTTCCACCTTCTCCTGCCAGCGATAAATCGAATGAACCTGCGGCAAGAGATTCACGCAAGCGGCCAGCGATTCTTCCACCAAGGAACGCGCCAGGCGCTCGGCACAAGCGCGGTCGGGCGCGGTCATCAACACGATTTGCACGGCAGGCTGCGCGGGAACGCTCGCTTTAGACATAGACATGGGGATCCAACAATTTTTTGTGTTCTTCGAGCGCAAAGCGATCGGTCATGCCAGCGATGTAATCGGCAATGGCGCGCGCATCCCCTTCGCGTGCAAAGCGCAAACGCACGGTCTGCGGCAATTGCTCGGGGTCCGAGCGATAGGCATGATACAGATCGCTCAAAACTTGCTCGGCCTTGCGCGCCATACGCATCACACGCGGATGTTGATAAAAGTTGTCATACAAAAACCGCTTCAGCTCGCGCGCCTGCACATGCAGGTCTTCACTCAGTCCCGCAAGCTTTCGACTGTGCGAACGCACTTGCGCTGCACTCTGCACGCCCGCAGATTCAACGCGCTCGGCCGTGGTTTCAACCAAATCCGTCACCAAGCGATCGATCAATGCGCGCACCATTCGCGCACGGAGTGCATCATCGCTCGACACATCTTCGTGTCGAAGCGAAAGCCGTTCACGCGTTTCGGCCCACAACGGTACGCTCGCAAGCTGCTCGACCGTAATCAGACCCGAGCGCAAACCATCATCGAGATCGTGATTGTTGTACGCGATTTCATCGGCGAGGTCGCAAAGCTGCGCTTCGAGCGACGGCTGCTTGGTCTGTGGCGGAAAAGGCACCGGATGCGACCAAGCATGGCCATGCTTCAAAATGCCCTCACGCGTATCATGCGTGAGGTTGAGCCCGGTTTGTCCCGGTGCACGTTCCTCGACGAAGTCAACGATGCGAAGGCTTTGGCGGTTGTGATCAAAGCCTCCCTCGTTCTCAAGCAAACGATGCAGCACATGCTCGCCGGCATGTCCAAATGGCGTGTGCCCAAGATCGTGCGCGAGGATGATGGCCTCGGAGAGATCTTCATTCAAACGCAAGGCGCGTGCGACGGTACGCACGATCTGCGAAGCCTCAAGCGAATGCGTCAAGCGATTGCGATAGTGATCGCCTTCCGAATATACAAAAACTTGTGTCTTATACTCAAGCCGACGAAATGCGCGAGCGTGAATGACGCGATCACGATCGCGCTGAAAGGCCGTGCGATAAGAATGCTCCGCTTCCGAAGTAACACGTCCTAGTGTTTCAATGCTCTTCACAGCAACCGGTGCGAGTCGCTCGCATTCTTCCTGTTCATAGGCTTCCCGCGTGCGAATCATCATGGCTTCTCCGGCGAATTTATGCCGCCCTCCGACGGCAAGATGGCCTCAAGCTTGGCCTTCGACTCAGGACGAATTTCATCCTCTTCATGCTCTTGCAACACCGCTTCGAGCTTGGCCCGCGACACCGCGTCGATATCCGGCTCTACACGATCGGGTGTTTGCGGCGCCTGCGTTGCTTCACGACGAGAAGGCGCAGTTTGCGTCGGCTTTGTTTCCGTGTGCGATGGCTCGTCTTGGCGAGGCTTCGGCAAAGGCGGTAGCGACCCGTCGGCACGTAACAAAATCCAGGCGGCGGCGACAATCAACACCAAGCCAAGCAAGACAAGCAGCGCACGCCTCATCGAAAATTCCAGCGCGGCCCCGGGCGCACCTTGGCGGGATCCGGATACTCGACGAGATCGAACCAAAACGCTTTCACCACTTTGAGCAAAGCGATGAATTGATCGAAATCAAGCGGCTTGCTCAAATAGCAATTGGCATGGCGATCATAGCTGTCGCCGATATCCGTCGGTGCATCGGACGAACTCAGCACAATGACCGGAATGTGACACAATTTCGGGTCGCGCTTGATCTCTTCGAGCACATTGCGCCCGCTCAACTTTGGGAGATTCAAATCAAGGAAGATCAGTCCCGGACGCGGCGCATTCTCAAAGCCCGAATTTCGCCGCAAAAAATTGAGCGCCTCCACACCATCCCAGGCGACCGAAATTTGCACGTCGCTAAGCCCCGCCTCGCGAAATGCTTCGCGTGTCAGATCCGCATCCCCCGGATTATCTTCGACGAGCAGTACATTCTGAATGCCGCGCATTGCACTCCCCCGTTCCCTCTGTTTCTGCGCCTAGCTCTTGCGCACCAAAAGCGGTGCCGGCAACGCAAACGAAAAAATTGAACCCTTGTCCGGCGTCGATTCGGCCCAGATTTCACCGCCATGGCGCTCGATGATTTTTTTGGCGACGGCCAGACCAATGCCACTGCCCGCATTTTCATCGCGGCGATTGAGACGCTGAAACACTTGAAAGATGCGCTCGCTATGTTGCGGATCGAAACCGATTCCGTTGTCCTGCACCGCAAAGACCCATTTGTTGCTTTTCTTTTCCGCGTTGATGCAAACAACCGGCTTCACGTCGCTGCGATACTTGAGCGAATTTTCAATCAAGTTTTGCATGACTTGCAGAAGTTGCATCGGATCGCCCATCACCGACGGAAGATTCGTCTTGGTTACACTCGCGCCCGTTTCTTCGATCAAACGCGCAAGGTTGTGTACGGATTGTTGGAAAATTTCGTTCATGTCAACGAGTTCGACGACGCCGCCGTCGCGTCCCGCGCGCGAGTAGCTCAGCAAATCGCGAATCAAGTTTTGCATGCGACGCGCACCGGTCGTGGCGTACTCAATGAAGCGCCGCGAGTCGGCATCCAGCAAATGCCCACAACGCTTTTCAAGAAGCTGGATGTAGCTTGCCACCATGCGCAAAGGTTCTTGCAAATCGTGCGAAGCGACATACGCAAATTGTTGTAACTCTTCGTTGGCTTTCTCGAGCTGCTCGGCGTGATCGCTGAGATTTTTATTGAGAAGCAAAAGCTCTTGCTCGGTGTGCTTGCGCGCCGTCACATCTTCAATGGCCAGCAACATTCGCGTTTGTTCGCTGGCTTCGTCGCGGATGCGCCGTCCTTCAATACAAAAAATGCGCGGTCGCATCTCGGGGAACACGTAATCGATTTCGACATCGAAGAAAGCCGTGCCCTTGCGAAAGAGCTGCTCGATCAGCACTTGAAGCTGCGGCACATCCCATTGCCCACCGCCAAGTTCAAAAATCGATTTGCCCAGCGTTTCGCCCGCTGTCGTGCGCAGCAGACCGTAAAAAGCCGAATTCGCGTATTCCACATGGCGCTGCGCATTCAAAATCAAAATCGGATTGCGTGCACCTTCAACGATCGACAACGCATAGCGACTCAGCGCCGTCTTCATGCCCTCGGACCAATGGGCCGGTGCACTATCCGTCGGTGACGATTCGTTTGTCCCGTCTTTGCGTATCATGAGCGCCTTCTCTTACTAAAAACTGCATGAAATGCGTGGCAACGTGCGTTTTCAAATTTTACTCACCGAGCTTTGCATACGTCGTCTGACGGATGCCAGCGCCCGCGAAAAATTCTGCAGCAACTCATGGCAAACGCAAGAAGAATCAGCTTACGCTTGCAATGCGAAATCAGCTGGTCAAGCATACGAGTGAACTTCCGAATAAAATCTGCAGCAAGACTCCAAAAGAGATCGACAAGAGAAACACGAATATGACTTCTTCGAACGCACAGGCAATCACAATTCTTTTCGCCGACGACAGCGGTGGAGATCAAATCCTCGTGCAACATGCGCTGCGTGAACTGCCGTGGGAAATCAATCTCGTTTGCGTCTCGAGCGGAATCGGCGTCATGGATTATTTGTGCCGACGCGGTGAATTTTCGCATCTCGAAGAAACGACGCAGCCCGCCTTGGTTTTGCTCGACTTGCGCATGCCGGAAAAAAACGGTGTCGAAACACTCATGGAAATGCGAGCGCACCCCGGCTTTGCAACGGTGCCAATTTGCGTGCTCACGGGCGTACAACCAACTGGGCCTTTGATCGACTTCCTGGGCGACACGCCCTACGCGCCCAAACCGCGTGACTTCAGCGAACTCGTCGATTTTTTGCGCGAAATCATTGCGCCAATCGTTGAGAAACGTCGCCAGCCGCAAGTTTCCAGTGCTGCCAAAACCGAGCATTCCGACACAAATAAGTTTCACATCCTCTTCGCCGACGACAATATTGCGGATCAAAACCTGGTGCAGCTGGCACTGCAAGAATTGCATCTCCAGGTTGAATTACGCTGCGTCGAGGACGGTCGCGAAGCGCTCGAATATCTACACCGTCAAGGTCGCCATGCGAACACTCCGACGGCACAGCTTCCAAATTTGATCATAATGGATCTCTGGATGCCGGCGAAAACAGGATTCGAGACCATCCGCGAAATCAAAAGCAATCCCGAATTTTCTCAAATACCGATCATTGTTTTTAGCTCAAGCGACTTGCAGATTCGCAATCACTTCACGGCGGAGGAAGCCGTCGCCTTCTATCGCAAGCCCGAAGATTTCAACGAACTCCTCAACATCCTCGACGCAATTCTCGTCGGACATTTTCATCTCGTGCGCACAGGACCGACGTCGATCTAAGCGCAGACGCCCTGTTCTGCGCGGGCGATCCGAAGTGCAATGTTCTCGGTTTTTTGGGAAACGTGACGCAAGCGAGCGGCGCGTAAAAAAAATGGCGTCCCCAACGGGATTCGAACCCGTGTTGACGGCGTGAAAGGCCGTCGTCCTAGGCCGTCTAGACGATGGGGACGCGAGCGGACGGATTGTTGCACAAGAAACCGAAACCGCTAGGGCTTTGTGGGCCGCGCACTGCAACTCTTAACGAATCTTCTCGGTGTTGACGTCGGCCGCGACGCGCAGTTTGTCGATTTCTGCGGTGACGGCACGCGCATGCAGCGAAAGGAGATCGACGGTCACTAGCATTTCGGTCGAAATTCGGCCGTTTTCGACGGTCATCGCCCGGAAAACATCGAGCGCACTCTGCAAGCGTTCGTTGCCCTGCGCCTGCACTTTGGTTTCCTGCACAATTTCGCGAATGATCTGCATCACCGCTTCCATGGCTTTCGCGATTAACGTGCTCTCGATGCTTTGTTCTTGCGTCGCACGTTTCACTTCGATGCCGAGGTGACGCACACTTTCCACAAGCCGCATGATCTCGCCACTGACGGAGCGTTGTTCGTGCATCGCACGGCGTACCTGTTCAACAATTTGCTTCACTGTATCGACGGAGCGATCCAGCGAAACGATGTCCGTGTTTTGTGTCGCCGTTGACTTCACGATTTCATTCACCATTTGCAGCGAAAGATGCGAACACTCCAAAATGGACTCGAGTGCGTCGCCCGCATCTTTCGAAAGCGCCACGCCGTGCGACACCGTCGTTGCACCTTGCCCCATGAGTTGCACGGCCTGCGCGGTTTCATGCTGCACATTTTGTACGAGCTGTGTGATCTCGCGTGTCGACTGCGCCGTACGATCCGACAAGTTCTTCACTTCGTCGGCAACGACGGCAAAGGCCTTGCCGTGCTCGCCGGCCTGCGATGCAATGATCGAAGCATTGAGCGAGAGCAACTTGGTTTGATCGACGACTTCATCGATCACACGGATCACGCTACCGATGGCCTCCGAGCGTTGTTCGAGCGATGCAATCGTCGCTTCCAGTCGCGCAAAACTTGATTGGATCAAATCCATGGCACGAATCATCTCGGCAACGGCTTCCATGCCTCTTTGTGCACGCTCACTCGTTTGCCGCGAAAGGTCTTGACCGCGCTTGGCGTTGGCCGTCACTTGCACCACAGCACTATTTAACTGCAACACACTCGCTTCCGTCGTGTGCGTCGCCCCTTCGAGCGTATCGACGCTCTCGCCGATTTGCTGGATGCTTGTCCCCATTTCGATCACCGACGAAGAGGCGGCCTCTATTGCTTCCGCGAGATCATCCATATGGCCTGCAACGGTGTTGATCGACGTATTCATTTCAAGCATCGAACTCGACGTTTCCGTCGCTGACGCAGCCAACCGTTCCGCATTGCGACTGACTTCACCAATCGAAGCGCCAAGCCGTTCGATCGAGTCGGACGTCTCTTCCACCGACTGCTCTTGACGACGCACTTCGTCCGACATTTGCGTGCTCGCCTTGTGCAAATTCAACACGACCGTCGAGACCGAGCCCAAAGTACTGCGAACTTGAGAAATCAATCCATCGAGGCCGCGGCCCATTTCATTGAAAGCATGCGCCAACACGCCGATTTCGTCGCTTCGAGTGAGGCGCACCTTCGTCGTGAGATCACCCGAAGCAATGGCTTGTGCACCCCGCACAAGCTGTTCAATCGGCTTGACGAAATCCGCCTGCACAAAACGCTCGAACGCCACCGAAACGACGATGACGACCACGAGCAACGCGGCGAGCGTAATCAAAATGGCATTTTGCTGTGCATCTTCGATCGTGGCCACTGCCGCTTCGATATACACAGTTCCGTGACTCTCGCGCAGCGCATGACTCTCTACTGCGGCTTGCATCGCAAAGCTGCACGCCATGACACCGGTGCGTATTTCGCAGCCGGGTGGCTTCACCGACGGACACGCCTGCGCCGAAGCGCTTGCGGACTGCGCATAGCGTGCGAGCACTTTGCCCGATAAGTCATAAATGCACGCCGAAAGAATTGCTTGATTGAAGCGCAGCGACGCGAGTTCCGTTTGCAACAAAGTGTTGTCATTGCTCTGTAAAACAATGGCGCTGCGTTCGCCAACGATTGACGCAAGCATCGTTAATTCGCGTTCCGTTGTGGACTGCGAAGCGCGGGCCTGATAGAGAAGAAACCCGGTCGAGATTCCAATCAAAGCCAGTGATCCGACGAGAAGTACAGCAAGGCGCAATTTGCTCTGAATGGATCCGGTCTGCATCGTGTTTTTTCTTCCCTCGGTCGAATGAGTGCCGTGTTCATTGAATCGGTCCCTCTGCACCGAGCTTGAGAGGGCTTGGCAAAAGATTTCTTGCAGCCCTGTAGTGATACTGATAAACAGCGCAGCGGGTCGTGCAAAGATGGCAAAACGAACGTATGCCCGCTCCAAAACGCACAGGCCAAACGCTGTGGCCTGTGGCAAAAAGGTTTTGATCGATGGCCGACCCCAAAATCGAAAATCCCGACGAACGCAGCGATGCCGTCGGTGGAGAGCGCAAGACTGCGGATCGTATTCTCGATGCCGCAGAAAGTTTGTTTGCGGAGCAAGGCTTCGAGGGCACCGCGGTACGCGACATTGCCAACCGCGTGCAGCTCAACCCGGCGAGTCTCTACAATCACTTTCCAAGCAAGCAGGTGTTGTACGAGGCCGTGCTCGAGCGGCGCCTGGCACCCGTCTTCGCGATCTTGATTCAAAACACCACGGAACTCTCCGATCCCAAGCAACTCGAAGATTTACTCGAAGCGGTCGTCCATCACCTCTCGGAACATCCAAACTTGCCGCGGCTCATGCAACACGAAGCACTGACCGGCAAGGGAATGCTCTCGTTTCAAACTGCGGGACGCACACTGCGGCCGTTTTATACGCGTGGCCTTGATGCGCTGCGAAAAATTCCAGCATTCAAAAACTGGTGTAGCGAAGATATTCAGCTCTTCATGATTGCGTTTCATCAAATCATCTTTGGACATTTTGCAATGTCACCGCTCCTTGACGAAGTGCTCGACGAACCGCCCTTGTCGCAAGCTGGCAAAGCACGCCTAATTCGTTTTCTGAAGCAATTGCTGCGTGATATTTTGAGTGGGCCTGCCCCCACGCCACTCACGGCGGCCAAGAAAGATCCGGGGAGCACCCTGCACACGCCGAAGCAAAGCTTCACACCGTCGAAAACAGAGGAGTAGAACCACTATGGCGGCACGACAGACACAAGAACCGCTGGTGCATGAACTTCGTGGTGCACGCCCGCGCAAACACAAAACCCGATCTCGCGGCACTCGCTCCGTAGGCCGTTTTTTCATCATACTCTTTTTGGTGTTGATTGCCCTTGTGGGTGTAGCGGCGCTGTACGTCTTTCGCAGCCCTTGCCCGTCGGGCACGAGACAAATGGGCAATCGGCCGCCTTTCGACAATCAACTTTGGTGCGAAATGGAGACGAGCGATCACCGCACCTTGATGCACGGTCCACGCTTTGAGTGGTATCCCAACCACATCCTGAAAGAGCAAGGCCAATTCTTGGAGAACAAGAAAGTTGGTGAATGGCAAACCTGGTACGCAAACGGCGCTCGACAACACTCGCAAGTGTTTGTCGATGGCCAACCGCATGGCATCGAAAACTGGTGGTACGAAAACGGCAATCGCTGGTCAGAAAACCACTGGAACGAAGGTCAAGAAGAAGGGCCTTGGACACAGTGGTATGAGAACGGCCAAATGAAAGAAACACGCGCGCGTGTCGAAAGCCAAGCGCCAGGAGAAAAACGCGAAGCATTTACATCGTGGTATGAGAACGGCCAAATGAAAGAGAAAGGCGAGTTTCGCAACTTGAGCCGCAATGGAATTTGGACAGCTTGGTTCGAAAACGGCAAAAAGCGCGAAGAAGGTGAATTCCTCGGCGGGCAACGCCAAGGCAACTGGACAATCTGGCGCGAAGATGGCGCCTATGCCGAAGGGTCTGTCGTCGACGATCGCAAGCAAGGAGCCTGGACAATCTACGACGCACAAGGCGCGACACTCGAGATCCAGGAATACGCGAACGGCGAATTGGTGCAGTCGGCGAATCCGACACCATAATGAGTAATCAGCACGCTACAGCTCGCCTGCACTTTACTTTTCTGAATTGGTAATCACCGACGGAGTCGGCTCGTCATTTCGCGCCTGCGCGAGGGCCAGCGCGCGCGTGAGCAGCGTGAGATTCGCGTCAAGCTGGCGCAGACGCAAATACACCCAAAAGAAGCCCGTGAACATACCCAGAATCGCACAATAGAAAACCAAATCTGCACCACGACCAATCCCCAAGACGCTGGCCAGCCTCGTCGTGAGATCCGGCTTCCAAATTGCAATCGCCGCCAGTAGCCACAATGCACACCACACCGCACTAGAACGCCATGTCGCACGATTGTGTAGAACGCGCACAATGTTCACGACGATCAAACAACCCAAAAGCAAAAAACCGAAAATCTGGAAATGACTCATCGCAATACCTTCCCGAGGAGATAGTGAAACGCCACCTTCACCGCAGCGAGCGAACTCTGTCCCTTTTCGCGCGAATAATCGGTGTAGCGAATCGTCACGGGCACTTCGCGCACAGGAAGTCGCGATGCGCGAATCTGATCGATGACTTCACTTGCATGTGCCATACGATCCAGCGTGATATGGATTTGCTGCGCCGCACGGCGTGAAAACGCGCGCAATCCGTTGTGTGCGTCGGTAACGCGCATCCCCGACGTGAGTCGTGTAAATCCCACCGCAGCTTTGAGCAAGAGCCAACGCGTCCAGGGCATGTTTTCCACACGACCAAGAAATCGCGAACCGAGCACGATTTCGACCTCGCCACGCAAAATCGGCGCAAGCAAGTTTGGCAAATCCTTTGTGCAATGCTGACCGTCGCTGTCAAAGGTGATCACGAACTTGGCACCGTGAGCGAGGCTGTATTCGATGCCCGTTTGCAGCGCAGCACCTTGACCACGATTGATCACATGCCGAAGCAACATTGCACCGGCACACTTGGCGCGCTCGGCGGTGTCGTCTTGCGAGCCATCATCAATCACAACCACGTTGAGATGCAGACTGCGAAGTTCACGCACCACGGCCTCAATACTTTGACTTTCGTTGTATGCAGGAACGAGAACAAACGTCTGATGTCGCACGGACTCGGACCAGAGCCCTTCGTCGGTGAGTAGAGGATGAGCGTGCGAAGAAGAAGTCGAAAAATTCACGTCCTTTCAATCGGCTTCTCGAAAATGAAAATTGAGCCGTGGTAATTTGAAGTCGGCCCATGAGTTTCATCTTGATCTTGAGGCCGTGCCGAGCAGACGCCAGAAAAACGCGGAGAACACCATGACGAAAAAGAAAGATCGTGATACGCGGTCAATACCCAGCGCAAAGGCGAACGAACAAAATTCAAAACAGCCATCGCAACGCGGACAATGCTTCGCTTTTGTGGTTGCTGCAGCGTGCGCCATCGGCTTACTCGTGGCCGCCTATTCGAACCACTTCGACAACGGATTTCACTTCGACGACTTCCACGTGATCGTCAATAACGTCTACATCCACAATCTTGACAATATTCCACGCTTCTTTCGCGATGCGATGACGTTTTCGAGCTTGCCCGAAAATGCGACGTACCGCCCACTACTCAGCGCGAGCTTCGCGATCGATTACGCACTCGGCGATGGCGTAAATTCTGCACGACAATTTCACTATACACAATTTGGTTTGATTCTCTGTCTGGGAGTACTCCTGTTTTTTCTCTATCGAAAGCTGGCCAGCTACGGTGCTCCAACACCACAAAATCGCTTCTTTGCACTCTTTGGCGCCTTCTTCTTTTGTGTACACACGGCCAACACGCAAACCGTCAATTATATTTCGTCGCGCTCAAGCCTCGTCGGAACACTGGGTGCGGTCGCAGCGTTCGTGGTTTATCTCTACTTTCCAAAGCTACGCAAATTCATGTTGTATCTCATTCCAATGCTGCTTGGCGCTCTTGGAAAACCCATCACCATCATGTTTGCGCCAATGCTCTTGCTCTGGATCTATCTTTTCAAAGAAGGCTGCTCGCTTGGTGACACTTTCACTTGGCGTGGCGTGCGGTCGCTCGCTCGCGCTTCACTCTATAGCCTGCCCGCATTGCTACTCGGTGTAGGTCTATATTGGTTTCTCGGAAAAATGGATGCGAAGACCGTCGTTCTTTCACAGTTTAAGCCGCTCGACTATCTCCTCTCTCAGCCTTTTGTCTGGGTGCATTACTTTCGTCTGTTCTTTTTTCCAATTGGTCTTACAGCCGACACAGATTGGAGTATCCTTCCTTATTGGCATGACACGCGTCTTTTCGTCGGCATCGCTTTCATCGCCCTGCTCATTGGATTGGCTTTCTACACCTCGCGCACCAAAGCCTTGCGCCCTGTCGCTTTCGGCCTGCTCTGGATTCCTCTCGCTCTCGCGCCCAGCTCTTTCATTCCACTTGCGGAAGTCTACAACGAACATCGCATTTTCTTTCCCTACGTCGGCCTCACTTTCGTTGCGATTTATCTGGCGCAGTACACAATTAAGAGTATTGAAGACTTCCATCGACGCCGCATCGCGTATGGCGCCTTGCTCGGAATCGCCTTGCTGCTCGGCATTGCACACACCGTCGGAACCTACACGCGCAACAAGGTCTGGCATGACGAAGAAACGCTCTGGCTCGATGTCACAATCAAAAGTCCTAGCAATGGGCGCGCGCTCATGAACTACGGACTCTCACAAATGCAAAAGGGCGACGTGGCGCGCGCCCTCGAGTACTACGATCGTGCGCGTGTCTATACACCCAACTACTCCTATCTCGATACCAACACAGCCATTGCAAAAGCCGCGCTTGGGCAAAATGCCGATGCGGAGTTTTACTTTCGTCGCGCTCTGCAACTTTCGCCTCAATTTTCTCGAGGATACTTTTTCTATGCTCGTTGGCTTATCGGACAAGAACGTATCTTTGAGGCAGAGCAGTACTTTCAGCGCACCCTTGCGATCAGCCCGTCGATCATCGAAGCGCGCACCGAATTGATGCAAATCTTCTCAGCGCTCGATAAGCGAGCAGAGCTGCAACGGCTTGCTGAAGAAACTCTGCATCTCGCACCGTCGGATGCAACCGCACGCGCCTATGCGAAAGGTGGTGTCCCATTTTCTGCGACCGCGGAAACGGCCGAAGCGTACGAGGCACTCGGCCGCAGACACATCGATCAAAAACAATTTCTCGCTGCAGCGACGATCTATCGTCATTCGCTGCAACTCGATGCAAAGTCCACTTCGGCATGGAACAACCTGGGATGGGCATTGCTCCATCTTGGGGCCTACTCGAACTCGATCGATTGTTTTTTGCGCGCGCTAGAGCTTGATCCTAAGTTTGAGCTCGCGCAAAACAACTTGAACTTGGCAAGGCAAGAACTTGCGAAGCGCGACACAAAATAGTGAATATGTGCATCCTGCGCGGACATTCATCGCCCTGTCACTTCATCGCATTTGTGTGTCATACACTTCGACCCAAAGCAATGATCTTGCTGGATACAAATTATCGACCAACGCAAAATAGAGTCTCCGCACAGCAAGAGCCCTCGGCGTAAAGCACAAATTCGACACTGGATCGCAAAACAAAGTGGCTCGGAAGATTGATCTTCCGAGCCACTGCTTCTTCATGCACTGCATCATCGGCAGTCACCGATGATCGACGGCCTTTCCGTCAAGGCTGCACGTACTCGATCGTCAGTGATGCAGTTGCGGCGTGTACCGTCTCATAGATCGTTCCAGTGTTGACCGCCTCCCGAATCACGATTCGAACTTTATCGTTCGCACTCAGATCAGCGTATGCCGTAATCGAGAGTGCAGCGGCACTTCCCGCCGTCGAGCGCAGCACCGTGCCGCGCGTGATCGCGCCCGGCACATCAGTCCAACCCGAGCCAGTATCTACCTGCACCTTGAGCTGCGGAACATTCGCCAAGAAGGAGAACTCTGCGGTCGTTTGGCGAACAGTGACGTGCGCTGTCACTTTATAGAGCGCAGCTGTATTGATCGTCACCTCGCCGTTGCTTCCGTGCGTGTAGTTCGAGCCTTCCGTGACTTCAGTATCCATCGCAATGCCCTGATCGGCCGTCGTAAGAGCGGGGCCACTCGTCGAGTTGTACGCGTGGAAGACGTTGCGCTCTGCGTCGGAACCATCAGCACCTGTCGGACCCGTTGCGCCCGTCGGACCTACGTCGCCTTGGTCACCCTTCGCGCCCGTCGGTCCCGTTGCACCCACATCACCTTGCGGACCTTGTGCACCCGTTGCACCCGTCGGACCTACATCACCTTGGTCACCCTTCGCGCCCGTCGGTCCCGTTGCACCCACATCGCCTTGCGGAC
>CAYRID010000020.1:0-28772 GCA_964424225.1 uncultured Geobacter sp. | reverse complement strand
CTGGAAATAAAAAACGCCACGCCTTGCCGCTCGGATTGGCAAGGCGTGGCGGGGGCGGCGGCTTGGTGGAAGCCGCCAAGGGGAATCTAGTCGTTTTCGGGCGAATCCTTATCGCTGTCCTTATCGCCGTTGTCTTCGCGCTTGCATTGTTTGCGGCACTCTTCGCGAAGTTCTTTTAGCTTCGCGCGCTGCTCTTTCGTAAGGAGCGCTTGCACGGCCAGCACCGAACTGACTCGTTGCCGTTGCTTGTCGGCTTCGAGTTTCTCGATGTCATCGACCTTCTTCATAATGGCTTCTTGGTTCGGTGTTTCTTGGTCGAGCATGGCGCGCAACTCTTCGCGTGCGTCCCAGGTCTTTTTGCGGAGATCCTTGGTAGCGTCCTGCGAAGACGTTTGAATCTTGTCGATTTCTTGCAGGGTTCCCGGGCTGAGTCCGAGTTCCTCTGAACGTTCATGCAGAATCTTGAAGACGTGATCGCCTTTATGCGCTTTGAGATCGCATTGCTCAGACTTTTTGCGGTCGCATTGTTCTGGATTTTTCTTGCCACCACCTCGGACTTCTTTGGCGTAACCGCTTTGCGCCAAGGCGAGCCCGAGCATCAACGCTGCCGCTACGCCAAAACTGGCTAGGCCAAACCACTTCTTCGTTTGTTTCTGCATGAGAGATCTCCTTTTAGGACGAGTTCAAAACGAGTCTGCAGTGGATGAAGCACTACAGCGATTCATTCAAAGAAAGCGAAAAAATTTTGCTTTGTTTTGTCGAGCGAGCTAGGGGCCGTAGTAAATGACGTTGCCGTTGATGTAGCTCGTGCCGCCGTTTCGGTAGATCGTGACTTCGAGGATGAAGCCGCCTTCGCGGGTGATGTTCTCATCGTGAGCAGAAATTCGCGCGCCCAGGTAGTTGGTGTTCGCGTTCTGATCGAGATCCAGTGAAAGCGTATCTCCGGAGGATCCGTCGATCGCGATGTCCTCGCAAACTACTTTGCGCACGTCTTGTGCGTTGTATCCGACGATACAAGAGTTCCAAAACTGCTGGCTTGGTTGGCCATTTGTCCAAGCGATTTCGCGCGTGTTCGCGTTGTATTTGACCGAGACGGAAAGCGATGGATGGGTCCAAATCGTTGTGTAGGTGCTTCCGGTCACAGTGGTGCGAATTGTCTGATACGTCGAAAAGGAGGGTCCACTCGGACCATCCGCTCCGGTGGGGCCAGTGAGTCCGACATCCCCATTGGGACCCGTTGCACCCGCTGCACCGACGGAACCCGTGGCACCAGCTGCGCCAGCGATACCGGTGGAGCCAGTCGCACCGACGGAACCCGTTGGTCCTTGCGCACCCGCATTTCCGACGCCGCCTGCATTTCCGACACTGCCGGCGTCGCCCGTAGCCCCCGTGGCTCCGGTTGGGCCCGTGGCTCCGGTTGGCATTGCGCTACACACAACGGTGCCATCGACGGCGATGCTCGTAATCGCTTCCGTCGGTGCGCAGGTGACAGAAGGCTGGGACTTTGCCGTCACCGGCGTGAAGAGCGTGGCGGCAAGGGCAAAGAGAGCGATGCGAATGGAGTTCTGCATAAAACTTGGCTCACTTAAAGAAAGTTAAGGCCCATACCAAAAGATGAGGGCGCCAAACCGTGTACCCGTTCCAAAGCCGTCACCATTCCAATTGCCATCCCAGGCGGTGCTGTCGACGACGAAGCCTTCTTCGATCGTTATGCTCTCGGCGTTGCCGATGATGTGGTAGCCAAGGCTGGCATTGTTGGCGGGATCAACGGTCAGCGTTCCGCCGTTGCCGTTGAGGCGCTGGCAGCTCTGTGTGGCAGTTGTGTTGGAGTAGGCAATGGTGCAGAAATTCCAGTATGTGCCCGCTCCGCGGTTGTTCGTGATCTTCATGGCACGCGTATTTTGTGTGTACTCGATTACGATGTTATTGCTATTGCTGCCGTTGGGATAAGTCCAAATGGTTGCTGTTGCGTTGGAGGCAATGCGAAGGCCGATCTTGCGCGAATTGGCTACGCCGACACCGCCGGTTGGCCCGGTGGCGCCCATAGCACCCGTTGGCCCGGTCGCGCCCGTTACGCCTTGTGCGCCCGTGGCGCCCGTAGCACCCGTTGGTCCAGTAGGGCCTACTGGGCCGATACTGCCTGTAGCACCGGTGGCTCCAGTGGCGCCGATTGGGCCGGTTGCGCCCGTCGGTCCTTGTGCGCCGGTGGCACCTTGTGGCCCGGTTGCACCGGTTGCGCCCGTCGGTCCGGTTGCGCCGGTTGGCCCCGCATTGAAAGGTATGCAGGCGTAGGTGCCGTCGACGTCGAGGCTGTGCATGCCTTCGCCGGATGGACAGGTGGCAGATTGACTTTGCGACACCGACGGTAAACCGAGGAGGGTCGCGCTAACGACGGCCAATCCAAATCCGAAATTTCGAAGTGAGTAACGCATGACCACTCCCAAAAACTTTGATGGTTCTTCTAGCAGCTTTTTTCTTTTCGACTGATGTCATAAGAAATCGCACGAGAACCGTAGATGTCGATGCAGAAACACAATAGAAGAGGGCTTTTTCTCGTGGGTAGAGCAAATTGATTTTTGAAAACTGCATCGAAGTTGCTTCAAAGTTGCACTTTTGATATTTGCGTGATCCCGCTCGAAGAGCAAAGGGTATTTGGCCAGAGAAACCGTTAAGTCCAGTTGAGGGAAAGCGAGGTGAGTCATGCAAGTGGGGATGATCGGGCTTGGCCGTATGGGCGCGGGGCTCGTCCAGCGTGCTTCACAAGCGGGACACGACTTTGTTGTTTATGACACGAATTTGAGTATGGTGCAGGCTTTGGCTGCGTCGGCGGGTACGCGTGTGCACGCGGTGGAGTCGCTGGCTATGTTGGTCGCAAAGCTGACACCTCCGCGTGTTGTCTGGGTGATGGTGCCGGCGAGCGTCGTCGATTCTGTCCTTTGTGATTTGCGTCCACTACTGGGATCTGGCGATGTAGTCATCGATGGTGGCAATTCGCATTATCACGATGACTTGCGCCGTGCGCACGAGCTTGCGGAGCACGGCATTGCTTACGTCGATGTCGGTACGAGTGGTGGTGTTTGGGGGCTTGAGCGCGGTTATTGCTTGATGGTTGGTGGCGAGACGGAAGTGGTCAAGAAGCTCGAGCCGCTTTTTGCCGCGTTGGCGCCCGGCGTAGCAGCTGCTTTGCGTACACCAGGACGCGTTGGGTCGCCTACGCCGGCCGAGCAAGGCTATTTGCACTGCGGTCCCGTCGGTGCGGGGCACTTCGTCAAGATGATCCACAACGGTATCGAATACGGAATGATGGCGGCGTATGCCGAGGGCTTCAATCTTCTGCGCGCAGCGAGCCTGGGCTTGGAGGATGCGAAGACGAACTCCGAAGCGGCGGCGCTGCGCGATCCGACTCATTTTCAATATCGCTTTGCACTCGACGAGATTGCTGAGCTTTGGCGACGCGGCAGCGTTGTGGGCTCGTGGCTGCTCGATCTGACGGCGCAGTCGCTCTGTGCAGATCCGACACTTTCAAGTTTCGCAGATCATGTTTCGGATTCGGGCGAAGGGCGCTGGACTGTCGAAGCGGCGATCGAAGCGGGCGTGCCCGCGCCGGTGCTGACCGCAGCGCTGTATTCGCGCTTTGCCTCACGCGATCGTGATCAGTTTGCCAATCAGGTTTTGTCGGCGATGCGCAAGGCTTTTGGTGGGCATGTCGAAAAATCAGATCGACAGAAATGACGCCGCGTCTTCGTCGGCCAGAATGAAGATTTTTTTGCATCGCACGCGACTTGCGGGAATTGATGCATCGCCATTCAAGAGTTTTTGCAAGGCAACACTTTTTTGTTTCCCCGTCACAATCCAAAGAATTTGTTTTGCTCGGCGGAGTATCGGCAGCGTCAAGCTCATGCGCTGCGGCGTGATGCCGACGTGCGTGAGGCCTACTTGGCGTTGGTTTTCGTCGAGGAGTGGATCGCCGGGAAAGAGCGAAGCCGTGTGCCCGTCTTCACCAAGTCCAAGGTGTACGAGGTCGAGCGCAGCGCGCTCGCCCGCAATGCTCTGAATCTTCTCGGTGTAATCGACACAAGATTTTGTCAGATTGAGTGCTTCGACAGGCATCGGATGAATTTGTAGCGCAGAAGCTTGTGCGAAGGCTTTGCGCAAATGCGTTAGATTTCGCTCGCAATCGCCGGCAGGAAGTACGCGCTCGTCGACTTGAAAAAGATGGACTTGGGACCACGGCAGAGATTCTTGAGCGAGTCGCGCAAACATTTGCCACGGCGTTTTTCCGCCGCTTGCCGCCAAAGTGAAAGTTTTTTGTGTCGCGAGTGTTTGGCGAGCCAATTCGGCGATGAAGACAGCGCCATAAGTCGCGACCGCAGTGGCATCGGGCAATACTTCGATCGTGAACTGGGGCGTGTCGCTTCGTTTAGCCCGTGTGGAGCGCATGCCATCCCCCAAACGGCTCGATCATGCGCTGCGTTTCCGACGGTCCCCAGCTCTGCGGTTCATAAATTTGAATCGGTGTGGGTTCGCGCAAAACGTTATCGACGATATGCCACGCGGCTTCGACGCCGTCTTGGCGCGCAAAGAGTGCGAGGTCACCTTCCATGGCATCGCCGAGCAAGCGCTCATAGGGACCGAGTTCTTCGGGCGTTTGGTGACAGACGGAAAGTTCGAGATCGTGGCCGACCATTTCGGTGCCCGCCGCTTTGGCACGCGCACCGAGGGCAATCACGACATCGGGGCTCAAGCGAAAACGAAAGTAATTCGGCTTCTTGTATTCGGCGGGGCCAAAGACGGCGTACGGTGGATGATGCAGAGAGACGACGACTTCCGAGGCCGACACAGGAAGTTGTTTGCCTGCACGAAGAAAAATCGGCACACCGGCCCAGCGCCACGAATCGATGTGAAGTTGCATCGACGCGAATGTTTCGACTTCCGACTGTGGATCGACGTTCGGCTCTGCGCGATAGCCGCGATATTGACCGCGTATGAGGCTTTTTCCGGCGATGGGGCGAATGGCTTTCAAGGCTTTGACTTGCTCGTCGCGCACGGCTTCTGGGTCGGGCGAAACGGGCGCTTCCATGGTGAGGAGTGCAGCGATTTGCAGAAGATGATTTTGTACGACGTCACGAATGGCACCGAGTTCTTCGTAGAGCTTGCCGCGTCCCTCTACACCAAAACGTTCCGCCATCGTGATTTGAATGCATTTGATGTAGTTGCGATTCCAAATGGGTTCGACGAAGGAATTCGCGAAGCGGAAGTAGAGCAAATTTTGAATCGGCTCTTTGCCCATGAAGTGATCGATGCGAAAGATGTCTTCTTCGCGAAAGAAGCGATGCAAAGTTTGATTGAGTTCGCGCGCTGAAGCGAGATCGCGCCCGAACGGTTTTTCGAGAACAACGCGCGCGCCGTTTGCGCGATGGACTTTCGCAAGTCCTTCGACGACGACGGTGAACATGCTTGGCGGGATCGCGAGATAGTGGAGTGCATGGCGTGATTCACCGAGTGCGGCGTGCAGTTTGTCGAAGGTCGTTGGATCGCGGTAATCGCCGTCGACGTAATCGAGGCGCTCCATCAATGCTTGAATCACCGACGGATCTGGCGTCTTTTCTTTGTTCACGATGCTTTCGCGCACATAGGTGCGAAATTGTTCGAGATCCCAGCCGGAGCGCCCGACGCCAATCACGGGAATATTGAGTGCACCGCGTGCACAGAGGCGATAGATCGAGGAATAAAGTTTTCGGCGCGCAAGATCGCCGGTGGCGCCGAACAGAACCAATGCGTCGGAATGGATAGCCATGGTGGATCTCCCTCTGTGCATATTGAAAAAAATACGAGAAAAGGGAAAGCGCAGAAGGAGTGCAGTGTAACGGTTTTGCGGTGGCGACGCATTGCACTTTGCAGAGGAGACAGGCACGATCCAAAACCGTTCTTTTTTGGTGGGCATGCTCGGACGGAAGCGAGCGAAGATCCAACGAAACGAACGCGGCGTCGAAAAAGAGGGAGTCGTATTGGCATGGGATTGATCGAAGGCATAGCGGGCACTGTCGCATGGCTGATGGCTTGGAAGGATCTCGTGCAGATTCATCTCGTGCAACAAGGGATCGTGGCTGCGCTGATTTTGATTGGTGGTTGGTTGCTAGCGTGTTTTCTCGAGCGCCGTATGCCGTGGACGCGCGTGAGCGATCAACACCGATTTGTGTTAAGACGCATTGTCAAATATACGGTTTTTTTCTTTGCAATTACCGTGGCGTTACGCGTGCTCGGCGTCGATTTAGGAGTGTTGCTCGGCGCCGCAGGAATTCTCACGGTGGCGATTGGTTTTGCGGCGCAAACTTCGGCGTCGAATCTGATTAGTGGTTTGTTTTTGCTCGTGGAACGTCCATTTGTCGTCGGTGACACAATTCGCATTGGCGATACGACAGGGAAAGTGCTTGCGATCGATCTGCTTTCGGTGCGTTTGGTGACGGCAGACAATCTACTGGTACGCATTCCAAGTGAAACGCTGCTGAAATCGAACATGACGAACCTGACGCACTTTTCGACGCGTCGTCTCGATCTTGCGCTGGGCGTTGCATACAAAGAGAATCTCGCACGAGTGCGCGAAGTCGCGTTAGTGGTTGCAGCGAAAAATCCACTTTGCTTGCAAGAGCCAAAACCGCAAGTCTGGGTGCTGAGTTACGGTGATTCGGCCATCAATCTTCAGTTTTCGGTTTGGTGCACGACGGAGAATCTTCTTGAGTTACGCAGTGCGATGTATGAGAGCCTCAAGCTTGCCTTTGATGCGGAGGGCATAGAACTGCCGTTCCCACATCGATCTTTGTATGCGGGTGCGACGACGGAGCCTTTTTCGGTGCGTCTTGTTTCTGCCGAGGAATCTTCTACAAAGAGCAACACGCCGCCGAATTCTTCGACGAAGCACGCGTGAGTTCGGCGTTAGTGCAATCGATCGTTGGTGCGACAATGTTTGGCGTCACGTGCACTTTTGTATTGCAACCAACCTGGCCAGCCATAGCCCGGAATGAAGCCCAGCCAAAACTTTTTTTGTGGCAATCTCTTCCAGTGCTGTAGATAGGCTTCTCCCAGACCGGGATGCGCAATCGAGTACCACATTGCAGCTTGATCGGATTTTCCGTTTGAGCAGCGTGCCGAGGCGGGCATGGCAAAAAAGAACAAAGCGGTAACGGCGCAAAGAATCAAAGTACGCATTGAAATTGCTCCCTACGAAGCGTGAAAATCGCGGAGCAAAATTAGTCTTCCATGAGCACATTGCAAGGGCATCGAGTACGCGGCAAAGCATGTGCAAAGAGAGTCGGTTTTGTAAAGCCAATCAAGGCGCATCGCAATTCGTGTCGCAATGAGTGCTGCGGTCAAGAGATGCTGCGGTTTGTGGTCAAGAGAGGAAGGGGGAAGCGTGGGACGACTCGATGGCAAGGTGGCAGTGATTACCGGCGGTGCGAGTGGTATCGGCGCTGCGACGGCGCGTTTGTTTGTCGCCGAGGGTGCGAAGGTGATGCTCGGCGACATTCAAGATGAGGCTGCAGAAGCTCTGGTGAACGAACTCGGCGACGACGCGATGTACCGTCGGACGGATGTGACTTGTGAGGCGGACGTATCGACGCTCTTGTTTGCGACGGGCGAGCACTTTGGGCGCTTAGACATTCTCTTCAATAACGCGGGAGCATTTGGTGCGCGCGGTTCGATTACGGAGATTTCGGTGAGCGACTTCGATGCGACGATCAATTTGCTTTTGCGCAGTGTGTTCTTTGGGATGAAGCATGCGGGAAGAATTTTTGCGACACAAAAAAGTGGCGTCATCTTGAGCACGGCCAGCATTGCCGGTCTTGAGGCCGGGCGCGGCCCGCATTTATATTCCGTCGCCAAGGCAGCCGTCGTGCAACTCACGAAATCCGTCGCGCTCGAACTCGGCGAGCGCGGCGTGCGCGTCAACTGTATTTGCCCCGGCGGCGTTGCGACGCCGTTTGCACTCGACGCGGCAGGTGTTTCGGCCGAGGCGATGCCCGATTTGCTTGAAAAAATGTCGCGAGCGCAACCATTGCAGCGTGCGGGAATGCCCGAGGATGTAGCGCGTGCGGCGCTTTGGCTTTGTGGCGACGAAGCGAGCTTCGTAACGGGTCATGCGTTGGTTGTCGATGGCGGCGAAGGATTGGGTGTGCGTTGGTCAAAGCAGAAACTCAAATGAACGATACTCTGCCGCAGTGCAAAATGACTCTTAAAAGTGTCGCTTGCGCATTGGGTATTTGGACGCGTCTTGAACGCGATGTGTTTATGCAGTTTGTGCAATATGATTTCTCAACTCAAAAAAGTGTAGAACTCCTCGACGCACTCGCGGCGATTCCGATTCAGGCGAGTCGTGCGACGACGCGGCTTGGTAGTTACGTTGCTCACGGTCGCCGACCGCTTTGTATCCGGTTGCAGTTTGCGCAGAGCGAAACCGAGTTGCGCGAAACGCTTTTGCACGAAGTGGCTCATGCTTGCGATCATTTGACGCAAAGCGTTCTTCGTCGGATGTGTCGACGCAAGCGCTTCGCACATGGGCCGAGCTGGCGTGCGTGGGCGGTTGCGCTAGGTGTGGAGCCCTCGTGTCGCGGTGCGAGTGATGCGGTGCGAGCACTCCATCAAAGTCGAATCAAAGTTGTGGCGATGTGCACGCGTTGTGGTGAAGAGATTCGACGGGTGCGTCGTCTGCCGCGTGGTGCACGTTATTTGCATTTGCGCTGTGGCGGTGTGCTCGACGCGCGTTAAAGAGATGTTTTCGTATAGTGATCGATTGGGGGGAAGGCGCGATGCAGCGTGCAATTTGTTTCTTTTCAATTCTGCTGGGGCTGGTGGCAGTGGCGCCTCTTGGTTTGGGGTTGCGATCCGCGCAGGCAGCGGACGTGGATGCAGCGGGCGCACGCGTGGTGTTGATTCTCGATGCATCGAAGAGCATGTCGCAGCGCTTTGCCGAGAAAACAAAATTCGAAAGTGCGCGCGATGCGATTGAATCATTGCTGACGGAGTGGGAGACCGGCGATGAGCTCGGCATTTTGGTTGCGGGACATCGCTTCGACGGAGATTGCGAAGATGTAGATCGCATGATTGCGCTCGCTCCGCCGGATGCGGGCCGCGTGCGCCGCGCGCTTGCGGGGCTGCAACCCGTTGGTGTGTCACCCATTGGAGCAGCCGTGAAGCGTGCGGCGGCGGAGCTGGATGCCGAGCGCAACGGTGGCGCTGTAATCGTATTGAGCGACGGCACTGCTTCGTGTGGTCGCACTCTTTGCAAAGAAGTGGCTGAGCTGGCCAAGAAAGCGCCAAATCTCAAAATTTATTTAATCGGCTTGGGGGCGGACTCTGCGGCGGTGCAAGCCTTGCAATGTCTTGCGCAAGGCACAGGCGGAACTTCCGTTACGGTGAAAGACCCCGCAGCTTTGCAACAAGCATTACGTAAAGCGATGCAGGACATACACAAAAACGTGATTCCTGGAACTTACTTTTCTGCGACGTATGCCGAAGACGGCAAGGCGGTTGATGGCAAAATCCACTGGGTGGTGTATGAGGTCAAGGCGGATGGCCGCCGTGGGCGCAGTGTGCGCTACGGCGATGGGAGTTCCATGCGTTTTGTACTCACGCCGGGGAAGTATCAGGCGGTGGCATCGCTTGGAGCAGTGAGTGCAAGCAAGGACATCGAGATCCAAGCAGGGCAAGGCGTTGCTCGGCATGCCCTCAACTTGAATGCGGGTTTTCTGAATCTGCGTGCCACCTATCCGGGAGGCGAAGGTGCCGTAGCGGATGGTGTCGCTTGGACGGTGCAGACCGAGAAGCAGGGCAAAAAAACACGCGTGACTTCAAGCTATGGTGCACAGTCCGAGGTTTTGCTTCCGGCGGGTCGATATTTCGTGCAGGCCGAGCTGGGTGTTGTGAAAAATGAGGTGCAAGTTGAGATCAAGGCAGGTGAGAGCGTGGAGCAAACGCTTGTGTTGCAGGCGGGAACAGTGAATTTGCTTGCAGCGCTCAAGGCGGGCGGGGCTCCGTTGGATGCGAATATTTCCTGGGAAGTCTATGCGGCAGGCAAGGCCAATGCGCCGCGTTTGGCTTCGAGCTATGGCGCGCGGACTTCGTACATTTTGCCGGAAGGTCAATATCAAATTCGCGCGGCGTACTCGGGGGCCAATGCTTCGCTCGATGTGGAGATCAAGGCGGGAGCGACGCAGGCGGCGACGCTCGTTTTTAATGCGGGTACCGTCGAGATCGTGCCACTGAAACAATTTGGTGACGCGATCAATGAGCGCGTAGACTGGGAAGTCTATCGAGTGGATGCCGCTTCGAAGAGTACACCAATCCTTGTTACGCGCCTTGCCGGATCGTCGGTGAATGTGCTTCTGCCCATCGGGAAGTACGTGATTCGGGGGACTTGGCAGAATTTGAGTGGAGAGCGCGAAGTCGAGGTGGCGGCAGATGTGGGGTCGGTGCTGCGTGTTCGCCTGCGCCCACCCGAAGATTGATGCCAGTTTTCTCGATGCCCTTCGCCATAAAAACCGATGCAGTGGCTAGCGATGAAACGCGAAACGCTGCACACTCCGAGCGCTCGAACTTCGCATTGCCATGACGAAAGAAAGGTTGAGAGGCAGTCGAAAGAGTGGCCCTCAGAAGTTCAAGAAGCCAGGAATTCACTCACGAAAAGCATTCATGGATTGGAACGATGGAAGTCAAAGTCGTCACTCGAAGCGTGCGCACGCTCGCAGCCTTGTATCGCCTGCTTGAACGCATCGAACTTGGCAAAACACCGAAGCCCGATTGGATTCAGTTGCAAGGCAAGGCCAAGCTCGTGGGGCTTTCGCCCGAAGAATTGACGCTGGTCATCAAGCGCCTACACGGATCGGTGTTGAGAGGATTTCGTACGCCGCCGGTTTCTGCGCGCAACAAGAAGCGCTTTCTCGAATATTGGACGACGATTGCCAAAAATGGATTTCACGATTTTGCCGACGATGGTTGGCGCAAGTGTTACGACTCGCCGTTTGTCGAAAATTACGATTATGTGACAGGTTATTTGGCGCGCGGTCTCGACGGCATCGATCCCTACAAGGCTTACGCGGCGGTGCTCGGTACCTTTGCTTATTCTGCCGAGGATTTTATCAACACAAAACTTTGTAAAGACGTCACGGCCATTATCGAGCCGCTCGCGGGCACGGCGGATTTTTCGTATGTGGGCCATTTTCGTTATCCCGCTTTGGATTACTTTCAATTCGATATCGATCCCAAAGCCAAGAAGTTCGTCGACACCAAGCCGTGGCTCGCAGGAACACGCCGCGAATACTTTATTGGCAATGCTTTGCACGAAGCGACGTGGCGGCGTGCCAAGAAGTTCGTGCGGGGCAAGTCGCTTTGCTATCTCGGCAAACAAAGCCAGAACTTCTTTGGCATTCATGATTTGCTGAAGATTCTCGAATGGGGCACGACGTACAGCGATTACTTGATGCTCGAGCTGACGGCGCCGTATCTCGTAGAAAAAGAAGGCACCGACGAACTGACGCGCCCTGAAGCGCGCGCAGCGGGTTTTCGCGTGGCGCTCGAAGACGCTGAAAATTCGGTGAATCCCATCACGGGCGCGATGGATTTTTCGCTCGTGGCGTGGGATGCGAAGGACAAGCGCGAATACTTCTTCCGCTATTGCTGGACGGGCTGGCAGTCGCATGCACTGATTGGTTTGGCCGATTTTCTCAAGTTGAAAGTTTATTACTACCACTTGGGCAAGGCGGAGTTTTTGCCGGTGACACAGTATGACGACAAATCGGATTTTCTTTCTGAGAACTCTTTTTTGATTTTTACGCGCCACGGTCGTTAAGCGTGTGTGGCAGATGATTTGAATTTGAGACGGCAGGGATGTCTGCGATGAGCCAAGCAAGGGAAAAAGAAGCCTCGGTGCTGGGTGTGATGGGCGGCAGCGGCTTGTATGAACTTGAACAACTCGAAAATGCGTCATGGGTGAAAGTCGATTCGCCGTTTGGCAAGCCGTCGGATGATCTGCTGATCGGCACGCTTGCAGGTCAGCGCGTTGTGATGTTGCCGCGTCATGGGCGCGGGCATTCAATTTCTCCGTCGGAGATTAACTACCGCGCCAATATCGATGTGCTAAAGCGCGCCGGTGTTACGGATTTGATTTCGGTGAGCGCATGCGGGTCGCTGCGCGCAGATCTGGCACCTGGCACATTCGTGATCGTCGATCAGTTCATCGATCGCACGTTTCAACGCGCGAAAACATTTTTCGAGGATGGGCTCGTTGCGCACGTTGCGATGGGAGATCCAGTTTGCTGGCGACTCGGTGACTTGATCGAAGAAGTGCTGTGCGAAGCCGGCATTGAGGCTGTGCGCGGCGGAACGTATCTCGCGATGGAAGGCCCGCAGTTTTCGACACGCGCGGAATCTGAGTTGTATCGCTCGTGGCAGTGCGACGTGATTGGAATGACGAATATGCCGGAAGCCAAACTCGCTCGCGAAGCCGAGATTTGTTACGCGAGTGTGGCGATGGTGACGGATTATGATTGTTGGCATGCCGATCACGGCAATGTTGACGTTGCCAAGATCATTGAGGTCTTGCAGCAAAACGCGTCCAAGGGGAAAGAGCTCGTTACAAAGCTCGCCTCGGTCTTTGCTTGCTCGACACATCCGTGTGTTGTAGGTTGTGACCGTGTGCTCGACGCTGCGCTGATTACTGCGCCACACGCACGCGACGCCAAGCAAGTCGCAAAGCTCTCTGCCGTTGCTGGGCGCGTGCTTGGCAACCCACGCAAGGAGGGTTGAGTCATTTCGATCGAATCTCACATTCGCACGATTCCGGATTACCCAAAGCCGGGCATTCAATTTCGCGATGTCACGACTTTGTTTCAGGATGCGCAGGCGTTCCGACGGGCCATCGATGAAATCTTGACCGCTTATCGGGACGTTTCAATCGACAAGGTTGCGGGCATCGAAGCGCGTGGCTTTGTGCTTGGCGGTGCGATCGCGCATCAACTCGAATGCGGCTTCGTGCCCGTGCGCAAGCGCGGCAAGTTGCCTTGGCAAACGATCGGCCGCGATTACGCGCTCGAATACGGTACGGATCGCGTGGAGATTCACGTCGATGCGATTTTGCCGGGCGAGCGCGTGCTCTTGGTCGATGATTTGATTGCCACCGGCGGTACCGCACAAGCTGCGGCGGATTTGATCGAAGAAGCACAAGGCGTCGTGATGGGGTGTTGCTTCCTCATCGATTTGCCTGATCTCGGCGGCAGTCGCCGCTTGCAAAGTCGCGGTTATGCGGTGCGCGCGCTTTGCCAATTCGAAGGCGAGTAGTTGCGATGCGAGTCGGGGGAGTGGCCTATCGCACGATTGGCGTTGCCACCGACGGACGCAGCGTTGAATTCATTGATCAAACGCAGCTCCCACATCGCTTTGAGCACTTGCGCATCGACACCCTCGAAGAAGCCGCGCATGCAATTCGCGCGATGCAAGTGCGCGGCGCACCGTTGATCGGTGCGATGGCGGCGTATGGTGTTTGCTTGGCCCTGCGACACGATGCAAGCGATGCCTCGCTCGACAAAGCAGTGGGCGTGCTTGGCGCAACGCGCCCAACTGCAGTCAATCTACATTGGGCGCTCGAACGCTGTCGCAAAACTTTGTCCATTTTGCCGACACAAAATCGCGTCGATGCGGCTTATGCGCTCGCGCAGGCGATTTGCGACGAAGATGTCGAGGCGTGTGCAGCGATCGGCAAGCATGGTGTTTTGCTGATTGAAGAGGCGTGGCAGCGCGCAGAGCGTGCGCGTGCCGTGAATGTGCTCACACATTGCAATGCGGGTTGGCTTGCGACGGTGGATTGGGGAACGGCGCTCGCGCCTTTGTACATGGCGCACGAACGCGGCATTCCGGTGCATGTTTGGGTGGACGAGACGCGCCCGCGCAATCAGGGTGCGTCGCTGACGGCTTGGGAACTCTTGCAACACGGTGTGCCGCATACGGTGATTGCCGACAATCTTGGCGGCCACTTGATGCAGCAAGGTCGCGTCGATCTTTGCATCGTGGGGAGTGATCGCACGACACAAAAAGGTGACGTGTGCAATAAGGTTGGAACTTACTTGAAGGCGCTTGCCGCGCACGACAATCGCGTGCCGTTCTATGCAGCGCTTCCGCATTCGACGATCGACTGGACGCTCGAAGATGGGCTTCGCGAAATTCCGATTGAAGAGCGAAGCGGCGAAGAGGTTTCGCATGTCGTGGGTCAAGATGCGCAGGGCGAACTTTGCACGGTGCGCGTCGTGCCGGAAGGTTCGCCTGTTGCGAACTATGCGTTCGACGTGACACCGGCGCGTTTGATCACGGCACTGATTACCGAGCGCGGAATCTGCGCAGCGTCGAAAGCGGGCTTGCAGAGTTTGTATCCTGAAAAAGTTTGAGTTTCCGTCGCTGCATCATGCGCCTTGTTCATCGCTAGCCCGCTTTTCTTCGAGTTCTTCCCAGCGCGCAAGCAAGCGGTCGAGTTCTGCTTTGGCGGTCTCGAAGTCTACGGCGACGCTCGTCGCTGCACTTGCGTTGTCGCCTGTCGCTTTGGAGTAGAGCGCTGGGTCGAAGAGTCGCGTTTCGAGTGCTTTGAGTTTTTCTTCTGCGGCGGCGATGCGTTCGAGGATCGTATCCAGTTCGAGTTTCTCGCCGTAGGTGAGCGCTTTGCGTCGCTTGGGTTCTGCAACTCTTTTTTGTGTTGGGGCAGCTGGCTTTGTTTCGTCGCGTTCGGCGAGCTTGGCTTCGCGTCGCGCGAGATACGCCGAATAATTGCCGGGCGAAATTTCGATATTCCCTGCACCGTCGAGGACGAGTGTCTTGGTCGTGACGCGATCGAGCAGCCAGCGATCGTGGCTCACGACGAAGAGGCTGCCCGCGAAGTCTTGCAACATGGCCTCGAGCGCACTCAAGGTTTCGACGTCGAGATCGTTGGTCGGCTCGTCGAGCAAGAGCAGATTGCACGGCTCGGCGAGTAGTTTGGCGAGTGCGACGCGCGCGCGTTCGCCGCCGGAGAGCGCACTTGCGAGTTTGCGCTGCGCCGTCGAATCGAAGAGGAAGCGTTCGAGATAATTGCGCACCGGAATTGAATCTTCGCCAAAGGAAATTTCGCTGCGAGTCTGTGCCACATTTTCGTGTACGGTGGCGGTGAGGTCGAGGCCGCTGCGCGCTTGATCGAGGTAGGCGATCTTGGTGTTTTTGCCTTGCACGATCCGGCCACTCTCGGGTTTGATTTCGCCGGCAATGCAGCGCAGCAGGCTGGTTTTACCCGATCCGTTGGGGCCGACGATGCCGATGCGATCCCCTTTTTGCAATTCGAGCGTCAGATTTTCAAAGAGAATTTTTTCAGGGGTGCGAAGTGCGAGGTGATCGAGACGCAAAATCGATTTGCCGGTGCGTGAGCTTTGCGCTTCGAATTCAATGGCGCGCACATAAGCGGGTCGCGCAATGTCGATGGCCGCTTCGGCACGCTGGATTCGCGCCTTTTGTTTGCCACTGCGCGCCTTGGGTTGGCGGCGCAGCCAGTCGAGTTCACGGCGCAAAAAATTCTGTCGATTGCGTTCGGTGCGCTGTGCTTGTTCTTCGCGTAGAGCTTTGCCTTCGAGATATTCCGAATAGCCACCGTCGTACGCATCGAGTGCACCGTCGTGAATTTCAAGAGTGCGCGTCGTCACGTGGTCGAGAAGACAACGATCGTGTGTAATGAGCAAAACTGCATTGGGAAAGCGCTCGCAAAGTTCACTTTCGAGCCACTCGATACTCGCGAGATCGAGATGGTTGGTGGGTTCGTCGAGAATCAAAAGATCGGGCTTGGTGAGAAGTGCGCGTGCAAGCGCCACGCGCCGCAGCTCGCCACCGCTTAGTGTAGCGACATTGGCCTTGGCGTTTACGATGCCGAGCTTTGCGAGCATGGCTTGCGCTTGGTGCAGGCGTTCCCAGCCGCCGAGATGTTCGACTTCCGCAGCCGCTTGCGCTTGCTTCTCGATGGCGGCTTGTAGTTCATCGCCGGTGTGTTGGGTCAGAAGTTCAGAAATCTGCTGATGGCGTTCGCGTGCCTCACACCAATCGCGAAGCCCGCCGACCACGACTTCGAGTGCTGTCTGCCCTGGCGTGAAGCAGGGATTTTGTTCGAGATACAAGATGCGTGCATCGCGCCGAATGCGCAGCGTGCCCGAATCGAGTTCGTCGAGACCAGCTAAGATTTTTCCGAGCGTACTTTTGCCGGAGCCATTTTTTCCGACGAGGCCGATGCGTTCGCCGCGATGAATGCTGAGCGAAACTTGGCCAAGGATCGTGCGCGGACCAAAGGTTTTGTGCAGGGCTTCGGCAACGAGGATCGGCAAAAAAGGCTCCATCAAACAGGCGAAGCCGCGCGCAAAAGAGGATTCGCGGGCCCGAATATAGAACGCAGCGGCGGGGTCTGCGACGTATATCTCGTCGCTTGAAAATCGTGACAAAAGAATTTGAAAAACACGCGCGCAAGCCGATGAAGAAGAGCGCGGCGCAAGTTGTTGGTGCGAAGATGGTGTCGCATGCTCGCAAGTAAGCTCGCGCGCAAGGCACACACGTATCCACTGTGCATCAACCGAAACTTGGATGAACAGTGCAAGACGAGGAGAACGCGAATGTCCGGAATTTTGAGTTTTTGCCACCGTGCGGGTGCGAAGATGTTTTGGCTTCAACGCGGCACAGACTTTTGTCGGCAAGCGCTGCGTCGTGGCGGCGCGGGGCTCGTGGCCTTGATTGGAGTTGTTTTGGTGCAGCCTGCGTATGCAGCGAAGCCGGGCGCGCTGGATTTGTCGCGCAGTTACGATTCGCTTCCGCGCGCGGAGCGTCGTGCCGTGCTGTCGGCGGTTGCTGAGGAATCGTTTGCGACACTAATCAACGTCATGCCCGATGGATTACGCAAATCGGTGTCAACAATCGAGCGTGTGAGTCGCTATCGCGACTGGCTCGATGCGTCGAGTGATCCACTGGCGCATTTGCTTGCGCTTTCGTTGCAGCAAGGAATTGATCGTGCTGTGATCGTCGAATTGTATCGCGCTGCAGCCGCGCGGTCTGGCGTAACGCCGGGCTACTCGGTGACTCCCAACAGTGTCGATGGCGAACTCGTCGAGAAGCTTTTGGCCCAAAATTGGTTTGATCCAGAAAAAAAGCTGGAATATGCACTTCGCCTCGACGGAGTCTGCGCGCACTCGGCGAAGAGTCAGGGTTGGAAGGCGCCGGATTTCTTGCGCGGAAAGGCTTCGTTTGCGGGCGTGCTTTATGGCTATGAGCAAGAGCTGGCCTTGACGCGGGAAACGCTTTTGACGGGCGTGCCCAACTTGACGCTGACGCAGGCCGAGATCGCCGATCAAATTTTTTCGGCGACGACGTTTGTGATCGATCGTGGGCGAGACGTACGCATTTTTGCGTCGATTCATCGCGATCTCGCGACGCTTCCGAAAGATCGCGCAGCGTTTGATGCGGCGGTTGTCAGTGAACTCAAGGCCAGGCCGGCAATTCGCGTGCTGACGGCGGACCCGACCAAGACGCAGGACATCGAAGCGACGATGCGCAACTACGCGCACCCCGTGCGCGAAGAGTTCGTAAAAAATTTGGCGCCTGCATTTTTGCCATTTGTGCAACCCAGCTACGAGTTGCCGAAAGAAATCTTTCAAGATGCTTCGCAATTTTTACGTTGGAGGGGCCTATGGCTGCCGCAATAAACGATACGGAACAATATCTCTCGCTTGTCACATTCCGGCGTAACGGTGCTGCGGTGGCGACGCCGGTTTGGTTTGTCTGCAATCCCGAAGATACTTCAAAAATTTACGTATTCACCGACGGAACTTCGGGGAAGGTGAAGCGCTTGCGCGCGAGTGATCGCGTGCGCTTTGCGCCGTGCTCGGTGACGGGCGCGGTGGCAGCAGACGCCAAGTGGACGGAAGCGCGTTGCCGGATTCTCGACGATGCCGAGCAAATCAAAAAAGGTTATGCAGCGCTCGATCGCAAATACACTTGGAAGCTGCGCTCGCTGAATCTGCTTTCAACGCTTGGCGGACGCATCGGGCGCCGCGCCATGCTCGAAATCTGGATCGACACAAATGAGCGTAAGTGAAGCGGAAAAATCTGCGCAGCTCGAGTGGGCGCATTCGCGCATCGTTCCGCTCGCGTCGCTTTCCGAGACTGCGATGCGCGGCGCAATGCTGAGCGAGCAATTCTCGACACTCTCTTGTGTTGAATCGGCTTTGCTTATGGAGGCGATTATTGGACAAACTTTGCATAAGGATCGTGCGGCGCGTGTGGTGTATGAGGCGATGCTCGATCCGGATCCTTTTGTCGAGCGCCTTGGTGCTGAGTTTTTCGAAGAATGCAAGCAAACCGCACGCGAAGGCGGACATGTCGCAGCGTTGCAGTGGCTGCTTAGCGCCGAGCTTCGCGGCGGTACGCACGGTGATCCGGAAAAATATGTACATCACGAACTGCGAAGCCTCGAACTTGGCAGCCGACGCGCGCTTGCGCGCCGCGCAGAGCGTCACATCCTCGATCGCTTGATGATCGATCCGGACCCGTACGTGATTGAAAACTTGCTCAATCATCCGCACGTGACCGAGGCGATTGTGCTTGGAATTTGTACGCGGCGCCCAACTCTTTCACCGCCGCTGGAAACTGTCATGCGTTCGCGACGTTGGTTGCAACGCTATCGCGTGAAACTCGCACTCGTGCAAAACCCACACTTCGCGCCGAAATTTGCGGTGAATCTCTTGGTCTTGCTGCGTCGTAACGACCTGAGCGTGGTTGCGAAGAGCGGCACGCTTTCACAGACCTTGCGCTCGGCGGCGCTGCGTCTCATGGATCTTTTTTAGAAACACAAAAAAGAGTAGTTGTGCGTCGCTGCTCGCCTCGCTGTGCGAGTAGCGGTTCGAAGTTTGTGTGCCAAGCTGACTCTTTTTTGTGTCTACTGAGCAGGCCGGTAGCTTCGCCCGGCTTCTTTGCCGGTTTCGAATTTGATGCGCATCAGCAAGGTGCCGCCTTGGTTCCAGTAACTCCAAACACCGTGCTCGCGCCCGTCGACGTATGGCCCTTCGGATTCTTTTTGTCCGTTTTCATACCAACTCGTCCAGACGCCGTCGGGCTTGCCGTTGACGTGCTGACCTTGCTCGGATTTTTGCCCGTTCTCGAACCAGGTTTCCCACGGCCCGTCTTCTTTGCCCATTTTGTAGTTGGTCGTGGCGGCGATTTGCCCGTTGGCATACCACGCGGTGTAGCTGCCGTGATTCACGTTGTCTTTGAAATGCACTTCTTCGGATTTTTGTCCATTCGCGTACCAAGTGATCCACGGTCCTTGCTTAATATCTTCATCTTCGCTGCGCGTGATGCAGCCGCGTTGCTTTTCGCCGGAGGACAATGTCGTGAGTGGTGTTTCGGTGGAGCCGGGTGGACAACGATCGGGTTGCACCGTCGGAGCGGTGCAGCCGACGACAAAAAGTCCAAGGCTTAGCCAAACGACGAGCACACGCTGCTGCATACGATTTTCTCCTGGTGGCGGCGCGAGAGTGTCGCGCTGGCGTTCGTCATTTTAATTGGCAAGAGCAAAGGGCGGCAAATGCTTTAACGCGCGTTGTCTTTTTTTGCGCGTCGTTGCACTTGCGTGGCATTCCAGTCGAGCAGAATTTCGCGCAAGCGTTCGGGCGTGTTGCACTCGGGATCGCGCAGCACGCATTCGAGAAGCATGCCGAGCGCACGCCCAATTTCGGGGCCCGACGGACAGTGCAAAATTTGCATCACGTCTTCACCTTGCAAGGCGAGATCTGCGCGACGTAGCGCGAGCGTGCCCTTGGCCTGCACGCGCGCGATTGCGTTGCGAAGATTTTCAAGATCGCTTCGTAACTCGGCGGCTGTGGTGGGGTTCGTCTTTTCGCAAACTTGAATTTCGGCTTCGCGAAGTTGCAAGAGCAAGGACGAATCTTCGACGCCGGTGCGCTTCAAGAGGCGACGCACTTCGATGTCATGTCGCGGATTGGTTTTCTTGCCGGCATTACTGCCGTAGTGTCCGATCGGATGATGTGCGGCGAGATGCGAAACGCGCTTTGCGATTTCGCGCGAAACACGCATCCGGTTGAGTGCCGAGCCGGCGTTGGTGTGGCGCAAACAGGCTGCAAGTCGCAGCACGAGATCCGTCGGTAGAGAGTCCATCAGTGCCGGCGCGTCGGCTGCGAGATCGGGACAAACCAGGCTTTGCAACTTCGTGCGTTGCAAAATCGCGAGTGCCTGCGCGGCACCAGGTGCGCAGAGTAGCGCCAAAAATTCGCGCTTGATGCGCTCGCGCGAAGCGCCTTGCAAAAGAGCATGCTGAAGCGCGATTTTGGCTTCGAGACCGTCGCTGAGTTCAAATTGCAACTCGGCGAGCAAGCGCAGTGCGCGCAGCATGCGCAGCGGATCTTCTTGAAAACGCTCGCTCGCTGCACCGACGGTGCGCAGGCGCTTTTCGCGCAGATCGACGAGCCCCGCAGTCGGATCGTGAAGTGTGCCGCTGCGCGGATCGTAGGCGATGGCATCGATCGTGAAGTCGCGTTGTGCAAGGTCGGCTTCGAGGCTTGGCCCGGCGCGAAAACTCGTCACGTCAACTGGGCCGTTCTTCGTCGGAAGCATCACGGTTCCGTGCGCGATTCCCGTTGCAACGGCGCGCGGCCAAAGTGCAAGCAACTCGTGCGGACGTGCCGAGGTCGTGATGTCGAACTTTTGCACCGCGCGGCCAAGCAGTGCATCGCGTACGCACGCTCCGACGAGGAACGCGGCATGGCCGGCATCGTGCAGTGCATCAAGTGCGTGTTGAATTCCGTTTGGAATCGACAACGCCAGCGTGGGCGCTGTGTGAGCAGTTGTGCACGGCGAAGTGAGCAGTGCAGTGGATTGAGTCGCGAGGGTCGGCATTGGCGCAGTGTATCGTTTCACTGTCACCGCTACAGCCTTTGATTGCAAATTGCGCGTTTTGTGCCATGCGGTTTTGAGCGAATGCTTCGGCGTAGAGTATGCTCGTGCGCAACTTCGTGCTGTGAAGTTGCAGCGTGCAGTGCAAAATGAAAATCGAGAAACTGCCGAGCGCTTGGTGAATTCGAAGGTTCGGCGGGTGTTGGTGAATGAAGAGTAGGTCGGTCAATGCGAGTGCTCGGTGAATCCGTTGGCGAGCGATAGGTGAAGAGCGATGGGTCTTGGTTGTGATCATGAACAGACTTGTGCCGTAGCCGGTGCGAAGGAGGGCGATTCTCCGACGGAGAATGGGCAGTTGCGCGCCCAGCGCGCTGAGCGCGCGCATTCGCACGACACGCATGATTCGCACCACGATCACTCGGTGGCGCTTCGGACGCAAAATCGCAAAACGCTGCAAATTGCGATGGCGATTACCAGCACGGTGTTGATCGCAGAAGTGATTGGCGCGTGGTTCTCGGGCAGCTTGGCGCTTTTGGCCGACGTCGGGCATATGTTCACCGATCTCGGCGGCCTTGCTCTTGCGTTCTTTGCATCGCGCATCAGCGAAGCGGCATCGACGCGCGTAAAAACCTACGGCTATTTGCGGACGGAAATCCTGGCCGCCCTGACCAACGGCGTCGTGCTCGTCGGTCTTTCTGCCGTGATTGCGTATCTCGCCTTTGAGCGTTTTCGAGATCCTCCGCCGGTGCTTGGCGGTGTCATGTTCTTTGTGGCGAGCATTGGTCTTGTGGCGAATTTGATTTGCGGTGTCGTGCTTTATCGCGGCAGCCAACACAACCTCAATGTGCGCGCAGCGTTCTTGCATGTGGCGTCGGATGCGTTGGGTTCGATCGGGGCCATCATTGCGGCGCTCGGGATTCAGCTTTTGGGTTGGATGGAACTCGATGCAATCATGGCTTTGCTGATCGCGGTGTTGATTTTGTATTCGGCATGGCGCGTCGTGCAAGAGTCGGTCGATGTTTTGATGGAGTCGACACCAAAGCATGTCGATCTCGATCGTTTGCGCGAGGAAATCCTCGCCACCGACGGAGTTGTGGCGGTGCACGATCTGCATGTTTGGACGCTCACGTCGGGTTACTATGCCTTGAGTGCGCACGTCGATGTGCGCGCGGAGCGCGCATCGCTGCCGATTTTGCGAGCGCTCGTCGCGCTTGCGCAGGAGCGCTATGCGATTGCGCATACGACGTTCCAGCTTGAAGAGCGCAGCGAAACGCGCATCGCAGAGCATACAGAAGAATGTGTTGGAGAGCATGCCGTGGATAGTCGTGCAATCTGCTCTACGGAGCGCCGATGAACCGAACGAAATGGCGCGGCCGCACGCTCGAATTTTCGCGCTTTCATCGCCCGCTGCAAAAGTGGGTTCGCTCGATCGGGCTGAGTGCACTCGTCGGTGTGCTCGCGGGTCTGGCGGCGATCGCGCTGATGAGCAGCTTGCATTTCTTCTCCGATCGCTGGATTGGTCGCTTCGTTGCGCTCGGCAGTGCAGAGTTGTTTCGCCTACGCATAGAAGTGTTGCTCTTGCCAGCGCTGGGAGGTTTGCTCTCGGGCATCGTCGTGCAGGGGATTTTGCGTAGCGACAAGCTCAACGGCACCGATGCCTATGCGCATGCGTTTCACGAACAAAACGGCAAGCTCGGCATTGTAGATCCCGGAGTTCGTGCAGCGATGTCCGTCGGTGTGATTGCCTCGGGCGGTTCGGCAGGCCCCGAAGGCCCAATTGCAGGGCTGAGTGCGGCCATTGGATCGACGGTGGGCGAATTCTTCTGTCTCTCACCGAAAGATCGTCGCATCTTGCTCGTCGCAGGTTGTGCGGGCGGCGTGGGTGCGGTCTTTAATTGTCCGCTTGGCGGTGCACTCTTTGCGACGAGTGTGCTCTACAAGCAAGCCGAATTCGAGGGACAAGCTTTGGTGTCGGCGTTCATTGCCTCGATCGTAAGTTATTCGACTTACATGATGTTTCTTGGCTACGACACATTTCTTGCGGGCAATGCGACACAACTTCGTTTCGGGCATCCGATCGAACTTTTGCCGTATGCCGTGCTGGGTGTATTGAGCGGCCTGGCGGCGATTTGTTACGGCGTGTGCATGTCGCTTTCCGAACGTGCTTTTGCGCATTTCACGAAAGTGCCAGCCTGGCTCAAGCCGGCGCTCGGCGGTTTGCTTGCGGGTGCTGTGGCCTGCGTGGTGCCGCAGGTCGTGGATGGTGAGTATCGCTTCGTCAAAAACGCGCTCGACGGCAGTCTCTTTGGCGGCCCAGTGACACAGTGGTGGGACTGGGTGCAGCTCTTTGCGTTGGTGGTCGTCGCAAAATGTGTGGCCACCGCGCTGACACTAAGAAGTGGCGGGGCGGGCGGCATGCTTGGCCCGAGCGTTTTTATTGGCGGAACCGTCGGTGCATTTGCGGGCGCACTGTTTCAGGCGCTTGCCCCCGCGATGTTTCCCGAGACTTTGCGCGCTGCGATGATTCCGGCCGGCATCGCCGGTGTGATTGGCGCTTCGATGCGCACACCCATTGCCGCACTCGTCATGGCCGTCGAGATGACGGGAAGTCATGGCCTCGTCGTGCCGCTGATGCTCGTGACGACGGTGGCCTATCTCGTCGGTGGACGTTGGGGACTCGTCAAAACGCAGCTTCGCAATGCGGCCGAGTCGCCGGTGCATGCCGGCGATGCACTCGTGCAGCTTCTCGAAAAATATTCCGTGCAAGACGTGATGGAAGCGCGCTGGCCGTACGTCGTTGCGCCGTCGGCGAAGCTTGCGGAATTGCTTGCCAAGATCGAGCGTGGCTCTTGGCCGTACTTCGTGGTGCTCGAAGGCCGCCAAGTGCGCGGCATGATTTCGGTGACGGATTTGCTTTTACTCAAAGAAGAGGCGCCGTCGTCGGAGTGGATCATCGCTGCAGATTTGATGACGACACATCTTTTTGTCGTGCGCCCGCATGACTCGCTCTATCAGGCTTTGAATCTTATGCAAGAGCAGAAGCTGGTGGCGCTGCCGGTGGTGCAGCGTATTGACGGTGCTTCGGCTTTTGTCGGTATGATTGCGCGGCGTGCGATTTACGACCTCGTACGCGGCGATCTCGACCGCCTACGCAAACTCATGTTGCAAGAGCACACGGGGCTCGCCGCGATCGAAGAAGACGCGCAGCGCTTGCACGTGCTCGAAGACGTGCCGAACGCCGAGGAGCGAAGGGTCGAGCGTATCGCAGTTCCGTCGGAAGTCGTAGGCCGCTCGCTGCGCAGCGCCAACTTTCGCAACACCTATCACTGCGAAGTGATCGCCATCCAAACTGCCCAAGGCGAATTCGTCTGTCCCGCGGATCCCGACCGTTTGCTTGCCAAAAGTGATGCGCTGCTCGTTATGCTGCGTGCTTCGCAAAGCGAGCGTGCTGACGCGCCTTTGTGAAAAGATTTTTTTGGTTTACTGGATTTTGTGTTGACACAAAAATGAGTAGTTTTCGTGGTCGGTTCATTTGGGCTTATGGTCGAAGATCGGCGATCCAACCTTCGACCTGGTGATTGGGATTGATGCCGACACCGACGATGACTCTTCCGTCGGTGGAGATGCCGCGGGCTTCGTGGAGTTGCCAGCCGGCGAGATCGAGACCGCGCGCCATGAGTTCTTTGTGCAAACTGCGAATTCCTCGCTTGTCATCCCAGATGAAGGCGGTATATCCCGTTTCGTCGTTGGCAGAACCGACGATGACGTTGCCATTGGCGGAAACGGCAAGCGCAGAGCTTACGCGTAGATTGCCAGGCAAAACTCCGAGCCACGTGATGCCGTCGCGGTAGGTCCAGCGAAATGCTTCGGTGCTGTTTGGCTTGTGGAAGCTCTTTCCGACCACAACTGTACCGTCGGAAGAGGCTGCGTTGGCACAGCTTCCCACGTAGGACAGCCCCAAGAGTTCTCCAAGTCGAGTTTCTTGGCCGTTTTTCCACAGCACGGCTTCGCTGCCGGAAGGCGAGGTGATTTGCCCGACGGCGACCGAACCATCAGCGGATATACCACGAGCTTCGCTGCTTCGTGTTTTGGTTTGTTCGGGGGTCGCATGCGCCAGCGGTTCAAGGAAGATCATGCGACCGCCTTGCATCCAGCGAAAGGCTCGCCAGTCGAATCGACTGTTGCTGCGGCCGACGACGACGCCGCCGTCGGCTGAGACGGCGAAGGCTTCACCGAAGGTGGCGCCGCCCGGGAGATAGCCAAGGCCAATCATTCCCCCACCTTTTGTCCAGCGAAATGCTTCGTAGCCGCCGCCTTGGGCCCCCGAGCTGTAGCTTGTCCCCACGACGACGCTTCCGTCGGCGGAGACGCCATACGCCATGCTGTGGGGCATGCTATTTAAAAGCCCGCCGAGGCCGACGATCCCGCTGCGCTTTGTCCAGCGAAATGCTTCGCTGCCGTGCTGGCTATAGCTATGTCCAACGACGGTAGAGCCGTCGGCGGAGACGGCGTTGGCTTCGCTGAAGATGCGCCCGCCCGGCAGATCTCCGAGCCCTTGAAAAGAGGCGGCCGTGGCAGGTGACGCGATATGCAGTGCAAAAACAACACAAAAAAGCGTTGATGCCATTCGTGTTGTGCGTCGTTGCATTCTCGGTCCCTCGGCGTAGTTGAAATTGGAGCATGCCGTGTGTGCTCTTGGCGGATTTTGCGCTTTGTGCGCCAATCCAATCTAAGCAGACAAAGAGGCGAGAGCAAGCCCGTAGGAGTGCTTTACCTTTTGCGCGTTGGTTCGTCACGGCTTTCGCCCGTTTTATCGGGACGTGCTGAAACTTGTGAGCCAAGGGCGACGGAGTGGAGCCGGGTGCTTACGGCTCGTTTTTCCGTCTGTGGAGTGAGTACGTTTCGATTTGAAGCCGACGCATTTTTTTGTAGAGACCTTCGCGAGTGAGGCCAAGGCGCCGGGCGGTTTCACTGCGACGGTTGTGCTTGGCGTGAAGCGTACGGCGAATGAGAATCGTTTCGATGCGATCGAGTGCTTGTTGCAATGTCTCGTCGTTCGCAATTTCTAGCTCCGAAGCGTCACTTCTGTGTACGCTACTTCGTTGGACAGGGTTGGTAATGCGTTCCGCCAGAAGAGACGGGATGATCTCGGTTTTTGCTTCAACGAGTGTCAAAATTCGGTGTAGTTCGTTTTCGAGTTCGCGTACATTTCCCGGCCAGGAGTGCTTTTCGAGGCAGCGCAGTGTTGCGGGCGCAAGCGTGCAGCCCGGCTTGCCTTCGCGCCGTCCGTAGATTTGCAAAAAATGTTTTGAGAGTGGCGCGATGTCTTGCGTGCGATCGCGTAGCGGTGGCATTGCGATCGGAAGTACCGCGATGCGATAGAAGAGGTCTTCGCGAAAATTTCCGCTCTGTACTTCTTGCTGTAAATTGCGATTTGTTGCGGCGATGATGCGCACATCGACGCGTCGCGCTTTTGCGCTACCGACGGGGCGCACTTCTCCCTCTTGCAGTGCGCGCAAGAGCTTGGCTTGAAATGCAATGGAGGTGTCTGCAATCTCATCGAGAAAGAGCGTGCCGCCGTCGGCTTGCTCGAAAAGTCCTTTTTTCTCGAAATCCGCACCGGTAAATGCGCCGCGCAAGTGCCCGAAGAGCTCGCTTTCGAGCAGCGTTTCTGGAAACGCTGCACAGTTGACAGCAATACACTCTTTGGTGTTGCGCTTGCCGTGATCGTGGATTGCACGAGCGAGAGATTCTTTGCCGGTGCCGGTTTCGCCAGTAATGAGGACAGTTGCGTCGGAGCGTTGTGCCTGCTCAAGTAACCGAAAAATGTGTTGCATCGCAGGGCTCGCGCCGACGATCTTCGAAGATGGGCGTGGTGCCTTGGTGGAATCCTTGGCGACCGGGACGCTTGGTCGCTCCACGCAGTGGTGCAGCCGCTTTTCGAGGTGTTGCGCAAAATGATCCACTTCATTGCTGCGCTCGCTCACATCAAAGGCGCCGGCATACAAAAGCTGCGCTGCGGCGTGCATTTGTTCAGGTTGTACACGCACGAAAATTGGAGTGGATGTGGCTTTGAGTTGCGCGAGCGATGTTTCGATTGTCGCTAGACGAAGTTCGTCGAGCACGATGGCATCGAAGCAGAGCAGAGGCAGTTCCAATGCGTCGACCGCATCGCGTGTCCATGCAACTTCGAACTTGGCTGCATCGCCGAGCATTGGCCCTCCAAAACCTTCGCCTTGGCCACGCCCGATCCAAAGAATAGAACGCATCAATCACCTCTCTTTTGTGCTTGGCATGATTTGCATGCCGGATGAATGGGGCAGAGACGCGGGCGGCAACCTACACAGCGACGTGAAAGCGCGCAATCACTTTTCGGTGTTAAGTTTTGAAGGCGCTACAAAAAAGTTTGTATCTACGGGACCTCGTTTGCAGACCGCCGCATCGAGCACCCATCGCAGGCGCGGGCAAACATGGGGTTGTGCGAGCTTGTGTATTTTCGCTTGTCTCGCATTGCGGCGCGACAAAGTAGATCCGGCGCGCATTCCCTCAAAAATGTGATTGACCAAGACGGGAGCTGCAAATGCAGTTGGTTCCCACTGTCTGCCGCCTTGGTTGTCGTCTTGCGGGCGGAAGCGGTTTGATGACTTTTACAATTTTTTATGTTTACGACTTTTTTTGAGGGGGTCACGCGATGCCGCATGTCCAGCGCTTTGTGATTGCTACACTTTTGGGAGTCAGTCTTGCGTTGGCGAATTTTGCGCACGCGGCTTCTTTTCAAGGCCTTGGCGATCTCGCGGGGGGCACCTTCTATAGCTACGCCTATGCCGTCTCTGCGGACGGAACCGCTGTCGTCGGGAGCGGTATCGGCGCATCGGGTGATGAGGCGTTTCTTTGGATGAGCAACGGTGGAATGGTGGGTCTTGGTGATCTTCCCGGCGGAGGGTTTTCCAGCATGGCCACCGGCATTTCGTCGGACGGAACCACGGTCGTAGGCTGCGGTGAGAATTCAGTCTACGAAATGGAAGCATTTCTTTGGACGAGCGGCGGTGGAATGGTGGGCCTCGGCGATCTTCCGGGTGGCACCTTCCATAGCTGTGCGAACGGCATTTCGTCGGACGGAACCACGGTTGTCGGTTCCAGCTCCGGTGCATCCGGCTTCGAGCCGTTTCGCTGGACGAGCGGCGGGGGCATGGTCGGTCTTGGCGAGCTTCCCGGTGGATTGTTCCAGAGTTATGGGAAAGCGATTTCTGGCGATGGCACCACGGTTGTGGGGCAGGACGGCAACTCAGCGGGGAATTACGAGGCGACTCGCTGGACGAGCGGCGGTGGAATGGTGGGCCTCGGGGATCTTACAGGTGGCGCTTTCAATAGCGAAGCCAACGCTGCCTCTGCGGATGGAACGGTTGTGGTCGGGCGCGGTCTCAGCGCGTCGGGCAATGAGGCGTTTCGTTGGACGAGCGGCGGTGGAATGGTGGGCCTCGGAGATCTTCCCGGTGGCCATTTCGAGAGCAGGGCTACCGCCGTCACGACCGATGGATCGGTTGTCGCAGGCGTCGGACGTACTGCATTGGGCTATGAGGTGTTTTTCTGGGATGCGACGAACGGAATGCAGAATCTTCGCGAGGTCTTGATCTCGTGGGGATGCGACCTCACGGGCTGGACCCTCACGTCAGTTTCCGCGATTTCTGCCGACGGAAAAACCTTTGTCGGTTCGGGCACCAATCCCAGCGGCGTTACCGAGGCATGGATCGCGACGGTTGAGCCTTCGTCCTGGGTTGCTGCGATCCCGCAACTGGATGCCGTGCCGCTTATTCTCGACTTCATGCTCA
>CAYRID010000019.1:0-29678 GCA_964424225.1 uncultured Geobacter sp. | reverse complement strand
TTTCCTGTGTCGCCATCAATTCCACCACCGCAATGCGACGCTCAGGCTGTGGATGCCAAACCGTGCGGCGAATTCGAAAATCAGGAACTTCGGGAGAATGCGGCTGAAAGACCGTTGCACGGGAATCGACATTTTTTTGTGTTGCAATTTCGACTGTGGCTGCCGTCGCAGGTTCTGGCGGCTTTACCGGCGGCATAGATTGTGGCGTCGGCTCTAGCGCAGAGGCTGTATTCTCGATCTGCGTTGCCGCAGATGGCTCCGTCGCGACAACGGCAGCAGACATTTCGCTCTTGGCAGGTGCCATCGGCTTTGTTGCTTGCAAAACATTCAGGCGAGCGGACGAAGTTGACTCCGTGGATTTGATCTCGGCTTGCTTCGTGGCGGGCGAAGATGAATCAATCTTCGCTTGAACGAAATTTTCTTCCGTCGCGGCTTCCCTTGAACGTTTCTGCGCAATCGCTGCAGAGAGAGATGCGGGCTCCTGTGTCGGCATTGCGCTGACTCTTTCGCGTGTCACGAATTCACCCCGATCTGGCGATACCGTTTCCGGCGGAGAAGCGGGTTCCGTGTCCGCTGGAGGAAAAATCGACTGCTCACCGAGCGCCGGCGCTTCGGCCAAAGCAGAAGGCGAGGGTTGTGCCCGCTCGACCGGCACAGCCGGTACGGCCGTCGGCGGCGTATTGCGTAGCGCAGAGACTTCTGAACCTATTTTGTGTAGGAAGAAACCGAGTGTCGCTGCAACGCAGCCAAAGAGCACAGCACCGGCAATAATCCACTTCTTGCGTGATAATCTCGCGGGATTTAACTGCGCTGCCCGCAAAACAACTTCTTCTTGCAGCGAAGACGGCGGCGCTTCTTTTTTCTGTGCTTCCAGGCGTTGCAGGGCTTTCATAATCGTGCTCATCCGGCGTCCTCCGTGAGGCGTAATTTTGGAACTGCGTACTCCCGCGATGCTCCATAAAGCATCAGTTTCGTACGCACACCGACGATGCCATCGGCGTCGAGATGAACTTGCTCCTGAAAGCGCCGCACCGCACTGGCCGTTTGCGCATCGTAAATTCCACTCGGCTCTTGGGTCAAAAAACCAAGCGCGCGCAAGTGCTCTTGCAACCAGCGCGCGGCGAAATCTTGCATACCGGGCTTTAGCGTATCGGGCAAATTTTCAAAATCACGCCAAGGAATTATCGCCGCGTGAGACCAAGAATTTTCCACTTCCGTGCGATGAACACGAAAATAGGTTTCTCCATCTAGTCCAGCAAGGATTGCCGTCTCGCCATCGAAGCGAAATAACACCACCATGCGTTGCTCCGAATTCTCGTCGGAGAAAATTAGCAACGCCGGTTGATTGATGATCTGCAATTCATCCAGCGTCGTCGTGTGCAACCAAAATGTTCGAAGGCCTTGCCTTTCGAGCGCCAACAAAGCGCCCGCCATGGGTAATGACTCCGACGAAAAGGGAGGCATTTCCCAAATGCGCAGCATCGCATTGGCCGCATTGAAGTACGAAGTGCTTGGCGGCGTTTGTGCGAGCGCCTGTGCAAACGGCAGCGGCGAGAGCGAAAAATCTAACTCTGACAAAGGCGGCGACTGCGACGATTGCGGTGTGCGCCAAGGAACCGACGCGAACTCTTCGCGAATCGTTCCCGCGCTGGCATGCGTCGCGGCTTCAAAATCCGTAGAGATGCGAAATGAATTTTCTACTCTTAAAAGTGTAGGATAGTTTGTCGGAGAATGCGTGGGCAAAGTTTCGCGTGTGTGGGCAGCGCGCAACAAACCAAAGTCACCTAAAATTCCATGGAAAAAGGCAACTCCTATCCCGATAAAAATCAAAATTCCAATCCCGAGGAAGCATAAATTTTTGAGTGTCGAACTTCGAGTATTGAATTTTTTTTTCCATTGATTGGCGATCGACTCTTTTTTGTGTCTAGGCAATTCGTGCACGACGCGCTGCACGATGTCCGCATCGACTTCCAGCACGTTCTCTGCATAGGCGGCAAGCAGCGCACGATCGCAAAACACATTGATCAAACGCGGAATCCCATCCGTGAAACGATGCACCGCAGAAAGTGCCTCCTCAAGGAAAATTTTTCGCTCACCTCCCGATGCAATTCGCAAACGATGTTGAACATATTCGCGTGTCTCCTGCGCTGAAAGCGGTGCAAGTTTCCACCATACCGTGATTCGCTGGCGAAGTTGGCGAAGCTCCGGCTGATGAAGCTTCACTTCGAGTTCGGGCTGGCCCAGCAAAATAATCTGCAAAAGTTTCGCCGTATCGGTTTCAAGGTTCGAAAGCAGGCGGATCTGCTCAAGCGTCGCCGTCGGTAGGTTTTGTGCTTCATCGATGATCAAGAGCACGCGACGCTGAGCTTGATTGCATTCGAGCAGGAAGCGATTCAATTGGTCGTGCACTTCACGTTTCGATAAACCCGATGTTTGCAAACCAAACTCTTCGTTGATCGCACACAAGAGATCGAACGCCGAAAGATCGGGGTTCAAAATAAATGCCACTTCGTTCGCCGTCGGTAGCTGCTGCAATAATGCGCGAGAGAGAGTCGTCTTGCCGGTTCCAACTTCGCCCGTGATGGCGATGAAACCTTCCCCGTGTTCGATTCCATACAAAAGATGCGCCAGTGCCTCACTGTGCGATGCAGCAAGAAACAAATAACGCGGATCCGGACTTAGCGAAAACGGCTTTTCGTGAAAACCGTAAAAACTCGTGTACATAACACTTTAGCGCCTCAACGCTGGGCCCTGGGACCAAAGCACATCCAATCGGGCATCGGAGCATACCACGCAAGGCACAAGAGTTCGTTGCACAAAGCAACTCAAAAAAGTGACATCAATCAATCGGAGCTTTCGGTGCAGGCTCAGCCGAAGCGGGCATATCGTCTTCAGCGCTCGCAAGCGAACGCACAACTCGCTGCGTGCGTGCAATCGCCGCACGCTGTACACGAAGCTCTTCCGCTTGGCTCTTAATTTGCGCTTCGAGCCGCTCGCGTGCAGCCGCAAAGGCACTGACCTGATCCTCAAGGCCCTTCAGCTTGGCTTCAAGTGCTTCAAACTCTGCCTTGCTCGGTGCATCGGCGATCGCTGTCGACGGTGACGAAACCAGGGGTTGTGACGAAACTGCACTTCGCGGCGCAACCGTTTCACGCACGGGCGGCACGGTACTCGGTGCAGAAAATTCCAAAGTCTGCTGATTCGTCGGTGAAGCATCGACTTTCTTGGTTTCTCCCACGCGATCCGCCTCCCAGGGTTCACCACCAAAGAGAGAATCCCCACTCTCCTCTTCTTGCTCCTCGGAGAAATCCTCCTCGCTCGCGTGTGCAGCGGTCTTTTTGCGCCGTTTGAGTACAAAAAAGAGCAGTGTGAGAACGACCAAGGCACCCGAACCGATCAGCGCCGGAAGCCCTTCGAGTTGACTTGCAATTTGCTCAAGAAAACTCTGCGATGGCACAACGGGCGGCTTGGTTTTGGGCGCAGCAATCGGCTTCTTGGCCGGTATTTTTTCTGCGTCGTCCACTTTGCTCTCAACCGTTTCTGCGCTGGCACCATCCTCAATCGATACCGTCTCATGCGGCTTCATTGCATCCGTCGGAGTCAAAGTGGCATCTACACTTTTGGGTGATTCTACTTTTGCGGGCTCATTCTTGGCCGAGGTGGCCACCGCAACCGGCTTTGACATCTCTTGCATCGGGGCGGGCTTTTGTGCAGCCGGGGCGGGGGCTGGAGCCACCGTCGGTGCCGACGATGCAGCGGGAACTTTGCCGCGGGCCACATCGAGCACGATACGCGGTGGGTTTTGCAAAATGAATTCTTTCACCGAAGCACCGGCTTGCGGCAACCGCACGATGAGCTGCGTTTCTGCACCATTTGGCTTGACCTGAATCGAACGAACGAACGGCGACGAAACATCGAGCGTTTGAGCCGAGCCCGTCGCCTTCACATCCACCACGAGTTGTGCACCGTTTGCGCCAGCTTGCTCGACCTGTTGGAAGCTCGTCGGCTGATCGAGCTCGATCACGATTCGCGTGTGATCCACATTTTTGCCCGTACGCAAATTTAAGATTTTTGCGGCTTCGCTCGACTGCGCAGCGAAAATCAGCGCGATCGCCATCAAAGGTGCAACCCAAGCACTGACGAACCCACTGACGAACCGGTGAGGAATTCCAAAGATCGTTTTCATCTTTACATCTCTTCTTTGTTATTCGCGGGCGTTTCGTGCAGTACCGCAAAACGCACTGAAGGAATTTGGCAAATCGAGCTTGGCTCTTACAGCCAGAACGCAACCTACCACGTTGACCGCGGGCAAGTCGATAAAAGGAATCGGCAAAATCGCCGTGTTCTTGACTCCCCGCAAAGTGATTTTTCAAGCCGTAGTGGTTTGGCGACAAAACTTTCCGTGCGATTTCGCGCGCAATCCTCGTACGACCTCAGCCTTCAAAAGAAATCGCGAGCACACCGTCGCGAAGCAAGACTTCGCTGACGGTTTTCCCGATCACCGAATCGGGCAGCGCAATCAAGCGGTGCGCATCGCGAAGGTGGATCACGAGTACGTCTCCATTTTGTGCCACGGCGACATCTTGCTTCGCGATGTGCGGCGCATCGAGTTCGAGCACCGTGCGTGCGCCGCGCTGAAAAAGTCGCAGCGGACTTCGCTCTACAAAGAGTGCGGCCGGATCGCGCTCGCCGTAGACTTCGCGCGCAAGCGTCGTGAGCATCTCCGTGCCAATCAACTCGTGCGGATAAAGCGGTGCATGAAAAGTCGGCACCGGAAACGAAGCATGAATCGCCGCGATTTCACTTTGCTCCTTTTCACGCCAGCGTGCGAAATAGCCTTCGGCCGCCTGCGAAGGAAGTTCACGATTCACGATCACACCGTCCGTGCTTACGCCGTATAAACAAAGATACGCAAAAGAGCGTCGGGTCTCTTCGACCACGACACGACTCGGATTCACGACGAGCCGAGCACTCGTACGGGTCCGATCGAGAAGAATCATTCGCACCTCTTCGATCTCGCGGTACAAGCGCTCGAAGGCATCAAAAAATTGCTCACGCGGAATTAAGTTTTTTGCACTCACGCGCTCAAGAAGCGGCCGCAACAAGCGCGCACCCTTGCGTTCAAAATCGAAAAAATTCTCCATGAAAATTCGCAACACGTCTGGAAAACGCAGCATGCGCAAAGTCGAGCCCGTCGGTGCGCAGTCAACCACGCAAACATCGAACTCACGGGTTGCTTCCACCTGACGAATCGCACGCAGCGAAATCAATTCTTCAAGCCCCGGAAACACGAGCAACTCTTCGGCGATCATTTCATCGGTTTCTTCACGCAAAAGTTCGCGTAACCACTCTTGGATTTCCGACCACGAATGCGCGAGTTCGTCAAGCACGCCAACTTCTTGCGCCACCACGTTTTGTGCCACCGTCACGGGCACAGGGCCAACCCGACACCCAAAAGAGTCACCGAGGCTATGGGCCGAATCGGTGGAAAGCAAAAACACGCGATGTCCACGTGCGGCGGCTCCAAGTGCCGTCGCTGCCGCGTGACTGGTTTTGCCAACACCACCTTTGCCGGTGAGCAAAATGACTCGCATTTACGCTTCCTCCGCATCGGACTGCGGCGTTTGACACCGATCGGTTTCGAAGTGATAACTCGGCTCCAATGCAAAGCGCACCGTCAAAACGTCGGCCTCGAGCTTGGCCTGCGCGAGATCGCAGCGCAGCATGCGACGCGGCAATTTGATCGCGCGCCGCCGCGCACCTGTCGTCACGATTAATTCGTCGGCGACTTTCACAACATCGAGCGCAGCCCGATCGACGTTGGGAAGAGGAATCTCGACGCGATAGCCATCGATTTTGCTACCCGCAAAACGCAGCTTCGGGGCACGACAAAGGAGCGCAGCGGGATCGGTGTCGCAAAAAAGTTTCGCTCCGTGCGCGCGCAAACGCTCGATTCCCGTCACTTCATCGGCCGCAAGAGGTGCCGTCAACACGGGTAAGGGCGAGAACAACGTCTGTACTTCTTGCAGACGTTCGTCTTGCAGACGCAGCCAATCGCGAAAAAATTCCTCACCGTGCGCCTCCGGCGGCAACACGCGATTCAAAATCACCGCATCGCAGGGAATCCCAAATAGACAAAGATCTGTGTAAGCGCGACGCGCTTCGTCGATCACCATTTTTTCGGGGGTGACGACCATGCGCACGCTCGCCTCGCGCGACGTAATGCGTTCATGCAATGTGCGCAATTTTTTGTAAATCAAGGTGTCGGCTTCGCGGAAAAATTCGGCTTCGGGCAGCGGTACTGGCACCAAGCTTTGTGCCAGTGGTGTCACCACCGTCGCAATGGCTTGTTGCACACGAAGCAAAATTCGTAGCGCACGGTGTGCGACATCGGGAAGTGTCAGAAGACGAAGCGTTGAATCCGTCGGTGCACAGTCGATCACCGTAAAATCGAATTTTCCGCGCTGCGCATATTCTTCGACAGCGAGCAGCGTGGTGAGTTCTTCCATTCCCGGAAGCAACGCCAACTCTTCGGCCACCACCGCTTCGATGCCTTGGAAACGAAAAATCGAAATCAAATATTCGCGCACCGCACCCCAGTGGCGCGCCATCTCGGCACGCGCATCCACTTCCATTGCAAAAAAATTTGGAGCCAGTTCAAGTGGATGCGAAGAAAGCCGCGTTTCAAGAACATCGCCGAGGCTGTGCGCCGTGTCGGCCGAGACGACGAGCGTGCGAAGTCCGCGACTTGCAGCGCAAAGGCCGGTCGTGGCTGCGGTGGTCGTTTTGCCGACGCCACCTTTTCCGGTGTAGAGCACGAGACGCATTTCGAGAAGGTATCACGCAAGCTCACGTCGTCGACGCGAGCTTCGCTAGCGAAGTTCGCGTTTCAAGATTTTTCCCGTCGGACCTTTCGGGAGCACGTCACGAAACTCGATCACGCGCGGGTATTTATAGGCCGCAAGCCGCTCTTTGCAGTACGCGCGCAGTTCTTCTTCGCCAAGCGCAGCACCGGGTTTTCGCACGACGATGGCTTTCACTTCTTCGCCGTGACTTGGATCGGGGATTCCAATCACGGCTGCTTCCATCACGGCCGGATGCGCATACAAGATTTCTTCCACTTCACGCGGATACACGTTGAAGCCACCGCGCAAAATTAAATCTTTCTTGCGGTCGACGATGAAGTAACAACCGTCCGTGTCGCGATAACCAATGTCACCCGTGTGAAACCAGCCGTCGATCAAACTTTCCTGTGTTGCCTCGGGACGCTGCCAATAACCTTTCATCACGTTATGCCCGCGAATACAAATTTCGCCAAGCTCTCCGTCGGGAAGGGCCATGCCACTTTGATCCACAACCTGCATGGAAACACCCCAAACCGGATATCCAATCGAACCAACTTTGCGTGGACGATTCAGCATATTGAAGCTCGCCACGGGTGAGGTTTCGGAAAGCCCGTAGCCCTCAAGAATTTCTACACCAAATCGTGTCTCAAAAGCCTGAAGCACTTCAACTGGCATAGGTGCACCGCCGGAAAGACAAAATTTCAATTTCGAAAGATCGTACTTGCGCGAAGTGCCGTGGTGCAGCAGTGCGAAGTACATCGTCGGTACGCCGGCCAACACCGAAATATGATCGCGCTCAATGATCTCGAAGGCTTGCTCGGGCGAAAAGCGCGGCAGCAGGCTGAAACTTCCGCCCGCAGCGATGAACGCATTCTGAATCGCGGTTTGGCCAAAACTATGAAAAAACGGAAGCGTAGCCAGCGCCACGGCCTGCTCGGAAATGGGCAATAACTTGGGCACGACGATCGTACAGTTCAAAAAGAGATTGGCGTGCGTAAGCTCGGCGCCCTTGGGTCGGCCGGTGGTGCCCGACGTATACAAAATCACGGCCGTGTCTTCGGCCTGCGTCGGATACAAGTCGTTCACGGGCCTTGCCGCGAGCAAATTCGAAAACGGCACACCGCCCTCGGTCGCCTCTTCACTGCTCCAAACGATTGGCACTCCCACCGCCTGCGCACCGGCGCGCGCAGCAGCTTGAAAGAGTGGATGCGCAATCAAAAGTTTCGCACCCGAGTCACGCAGGTGATATTCAACCTCGGACGCAGAGAGCAGCACATTCAAAGGCACTACCGTCGCACCGCGATACAAAATCCCGAAATAGCTCACGCTGAATTCCGGAACGTTGGGAAGCAAGATCGCAACCCGGTCGCCCGCAACGATGCCGCGTGCGTCAAGTCCCGCAGCAAGTTTGCGAGCGCGCAGGTCGAGCTCGACATAGGAAATCTCAAGCTCAGCAGAGCGAATCGCGACTCGCTTCGGGGTTTGCGACGCACTGCCTTGAAGAATTAACGCCAAGTTTAGACTCATTGGCCATCTCTTCCTTGATCGCGTTCGTTCTCAGCATGGACTTTTTATGCCCCTTCGCCTAGTCTCCGCTCCGCAAAACGACCCGCGAAGCTGGTGTTAGGAGAAACCATGAAGAAATCCACGACAAGTCACCGCAACCGAAGCAAGAGCAACCGCTACCGCGCCAAGCTCAAGGCGAAGCATCGTCGCGTGCGCCGTCGTGTCAGTGGCGGCTTGCGCCAAACGTACCGCTAAGCAGCGTGCATTCGTTCGCGCTCGCCCGCTTTAGGGCACGCTCTTGACCGATTCCTTCTTTCAATTTTCCGTAGAGAAACGCGACCGGGACGCGCGCGTGGGGTTGTTTACAACGCCGCACGGTCCGGTGCATACACCGAGCTTCATGCCCGTCGGCACCCACGGCTCGGTGAAAGCCATGTTGCCCGCGCAAGTCCGCGCCACCGGCGCAGAAGTCGTCCTCGCCAACACCTATCACCTCGCGCTGCGCCCCGGAGAAGCACTCGTCGAGAAACTCGGCGGACTTCACTCTTTTATGTGTTGGGACGGTCCAATCCTCACCGACAGCGGCGGCTTTCAAGTCTTTTCGATTCCACAAAAAGAAATCAGCGACCGCGGTGTGCGCTTCTTAAATGAAATCACCGGCGAAGCGATGGAACTTACGCCCGAGCGCTCAATCGAAATTCAAAATACTCTGGGCGCCGACATCATCATGGCCTTCGACGAATGCACACCGTACCCCGCCGATAAGAAGCTTGCGGCGACGGGTGTACGCCGCACGCTGGCTTGGCTCGAACGCTGCCTGGCGGCACATCGAAAGCGCTCGACACAGGCACTCTTTGGCATCGTACAAGGAAGTGTGTACCGCGAACTGCGCGAACAATGTGCGCGAGAAATGCTCTCTTTCGATCTCCCCGGTTACGCGATCGGCGGAGTTTCCGTCGGTGAAGGCCATGAACTTCTTTGCGAAATCACCGGCTACACGGCACCGCTACTTCCCGAAAACAAGCCACGCTATTTGATGGGCGTAGGGTTGCCCGAGGATCTGCTCGCAGCGGTTGGCATGGGCATTGATCTCTTCGACTGCGTCATCCCGACGCGCTACGCACGCAGTGCCACCCTGTTTACACGACGTGGAAAAATTCGCCTGACGAATCGACGCTATCGACGTGACGCGTATCCCATTGATACGTCCTGCAATTGTGTCGCTTGCAGCGGCGGTTTTTCGCGCGCTTATCTACATCATCTTTTTGCCGCAAACGAAATTTTGTCGACGATGCTTGCTTCGATCCACAACACGCATTTTTATCAGCAACTCATGCACGGTGCGCGCGAAGCGATTCGCCAGGGCCGCTTCGATGAGTATCGCCACGAATTTTTGGCGGACTATACGCAAGGTGCGGACGACGGTGACGGCGAAGCACCAAAAGAATCAGCGCGAGCGAAAACGTTTTCTCCGTCGAAAAAGCCGACGTCGAAGTTTCTCGCTGCGTCGCATACCAAACCTGCAAAGCCCCAAGCGCGCAAAAATTCGCGTCCCCAATTCAACACCAAATCAAAACCAAGACCGAGGAAATAAACTATGTCGCTTCGCTGTGGAATCGTCGGCTTACCCAACGTCGGCAAGAGCACGATCTTCAATGCGCTCACCGCCGCTGGCATCGCCGCCGAAAATTATCCGTTCTGCACCATCGAACCCAATTCGGGAATGGTGCCCGTGCCCGATGCACGCCTCGATGCACTCGCCAAGATCGTAAATCCGCAAGCCGTGCTGCCCGCCACTGTCGAGTTCGTGGACATCGCAGGGCTCGTGCGCGGCGCTTCGCAGGGCGAAGGCCTCGGTAACCAATTCTTGTCACACATTCGTGAGACACACGCGATTCTTCACGTGGTGCGCTGTTTTCAAGATGAAAACGTGGTGCATGTCGAAGGCAGCATCGACCCGATTCGCGATATCGAAACCATCGAGACCGAGCTTGGCCTTGCGGATCTCGACACCATGGAGCGTCGCGTCGAGCGTGCGCGTCGAAATGCACGCGGTAATGCCGAGGGCACAAAGGAAGCGCTTGCATTTTTTGAAGCGCTGCACACGCATCTTGCCGAGGGAAAACCCGCGCGCGCATTTTCCGTGCCCGACACGCAGCAAGCGAATTTTCGCGAGTGTTTCTTGCTGACCGCAAAACCCATTCTATATGTGACGAACGTCGACGAAGCGACGATCGCGGCAGGTAACGCACACACTGCAGCCGTCGAAGCGCGTGCGAAAGAGCAAGGTGCACGCGTCGTGCGGCTTTGCGGAAAAATCGAAGCTGAGCTGGCAGAACTTGGCAGCGACGAACGCCTCGAATTTTTGCGCGAACTTGGTCTCACCGAGCCTGGGCTCAACCGCCTAATCCACGAAAGCTACAGCATGCTCGGCTACATCACTTACTTTACCGCCGGTGAAAAAGAAGTGCGTGCGTGGACAATTCCTGCCGGAGCCACCGCACCGCAAGCAGCGAGCGTGATTCACACGGACTTCGAAAAGAAATTCATTCGCGCCGAAGTCATTGCCTTTGACGACTACATCGCTGGAAACGGCGAAGCCGGCGCCAAGGCCAAAGGCAAAATGCGTGTCGAGGGCAAAGACTATATCGTGCACGATGGCGATGTGATTTACTTCCGTATCGGTGGATAACACGAAAATATGTATGAACGTACGATTCTTACTCCCCAAGAAGTGCTCGCCAAATTTCGCAATGGCCCGCGTGACGGCATTTTCACCGACGGAAGCTGTGAAGGAAACCCAGGACCCGGCGGCTGGGGAATCGTGCATGTGGAAAACGGCGCAATTCTTCACGAAAAATGGGGGCACGCGCCCGACACCACGAACAATCGCATGGAACTCACTGCCCTCATCGAGGCCTATCGCCTTTTGCCTAGCAACTCGCAGCTCACGATTTATTCCGACAGCCGACTCTGCGTCGACACCATCAACGAATGGGCGGAAGGCTGGGAAAAACGCGGCTGGCGCCGCAAAACAGGCCCCATCAAGAATCTCGAACTCGTGCAAGAACTGTATGCTCTCGCCAAGGCACATCCGCGCGTAACACTAAAATGGATCAAAGCTCACGACGGATCGCTTTGGAACGAATACGCCGACGCACTCGCCAATCTTCATTTGCGTGAACAGAAATAAAACAAAAAAGTGTTGGAAATTTATTCGTAACCGAGGATCACGCGGTTATTGACCGTGAGTTCGCCAAGCCGTGGGATACGCTTCATCTTACGCGCGAAATAATTTTGCACATAGCGTGGAATCGATTCATAGCCTGGAAATCGAAGGTGAATGCGAATTTCGTCAAAGGTGCCCGGTAGCCAGTACGTAAAACGTGAACCGCGAATCTGTTCATAAGCCAACTCGACATAATGATGCAAAAAATACTCGGCAAGCTTGCGGTGAAACTGATCACTTTTGAAGGGATTGATAAATTCGATTTTTTGATCGGGATCACTAAGGCGCGATGGCTCTTTTTCCAAAACCTGCTCATGTGAAAAACCGACGGAAACAATCTCATCATCGCGATGGCTATAGCCAACACAACTCGATACTCGCTCGTCAATCTTGGCTTCCGGCACATGGATGCGCACCGTCTCGCCTTGAATGTCGAAATAGATGTTCACGATCAAAGGACCGCGAAAAAAAGCCATGGGCCTAGCCTCCTGCACTCCAGCACCGCATAGCCTGCACTCGAACAGGGCTGGACGATTTTATAACGGCGCTGATCCAAACGAACTTGAGTACGACGGTGCATTCCACTTACATCAAGCAAAACATCAAGCAAATTGACGAAACGCCTCGATCACGGCCGACGGTGCTTGCACGAGTTCAATGAGCACACCCTCGCCACCGATCGGAAACTCGTCATTGCCTTTGGGATGGATGAAACAAACATCAAAGCCCGAGGCACCCGGCCGAATTCCACCCGGCGCAAAACGCACTCCTTGTTTTTGCAACCAATCCACCGCCAAAGCAAGGTTATCCACCCAAAGACCAAAGTGATTGAGCGGCGGTTGATGCACCTTCGGCTTGCCTTCCGGATCAAGCGGCTGCATCAAATCGATCTCGACTTTGAAGGGGCCGCTTCCGATCGCAACGATGTCTTCCTCCACGTTTTCCGATGCACTGCGAAAATTGCCTTCCAAGTGGAGTCCGAGCGTGTCCACCCAAAGTCGGCGAAGCGCGGCTTTGTCGAGACCACCCATCGCGACTTGCTGAATACCCAAAATTCGAAACGGTCGTTCGCTCATCGTCTGCCTCCTCGCACAAAAGTCATACATCCATCCGGCTCGCGCCGACGGTACCTTCACAAAACGAACCGGTGCCGCCCTGGACGGGCGAAAAACTTACCGCGTTTGCACGAACCGTACAGCCAAAACTCTGCATCGCCGCTTGAACAAAGCCACGATATGCTTGCGCGCCATGTCGAACTCCGAACCCAAAGCCCGTGTGCATTTTCGCTCGCTTGGCTGCCCGAAAAATCAACTTGATAGCGAGATCATGCTTGGACATCTCGCTTCGCACGGCTACGCCATCGCGGAAGAACTCGACGCAGCCGACGTCGCCGTGATCAACACTTGCTCGTTCATCGAAAGTGCGCGCGAAGAATCGATCGAAGCCATCCTCGAAGTGGCCGAGCGCAAAGACAGCGGCGCGCTACGCGCTTTAATCGTCAGCGGGTGCTTGCCGCAGCGTTATGGTGCCGACCTTGCGCGCGAACTTCCTGAAGTCGATGCCTTCGTCGGAACCGGCTACATCACGAAGATCACTTCGATCCTCGACGCCGCACTCGCGGGCAAAAAGCGCGGCATCTACGTCGATGCAGGCCGCTCGCATCTTTACTCGGAAAACGAGCCACGAATGCTGATCGGCCCGCGCCACTCTGCGTACATCAAAATCGCCGAAGGCTGCAATCGTAAATGCACGTTCTGCGCGATTCCGAGTATTCGCGGACGCTTTCAAAGTCGCACCTTCGATTCGATCCTGGCCGAGGCCAAACAACTCGCCGAATTTGGTGCAAAAGAAATCAATCTCGTTTCGCAAGATTCAACCTACTGGGGAAAAGATCTCGCCTACACATCCGACACACAAAAGCGTCTAAGCGATCTCTTGCGGGCGCTCGACGAAGTTTCTGGCTTGCGCTGGGTGCGCTTGCTCTACACCTACCCGACGAGCGTTCGTGATGATCTGATCGAAGCTCTCGCCTCCGGCACGCGCGTACTGCCTTACGTCGATATGCCACTCCAACACGCGAGCGACTCCGTTTTGCAAGCCATGCAACGCGGGGCCAGCGAGAGCGAGCAGCGTCGCTTGGTCGAAAAACTTCGTGAAAAAATTCCAAATCTCGCGCTGCGCACGACGTTCATCGTCGGATTTCCGGGGGAAAGCGACGCTGATTTCGAACGGCTTTGCGACTTCGTGCGCGAAATGCGCTTTGATCGCGCGGGCGTATTTCAATACTCCGACGAAGAAGGCACAGCCGCGTTCGACCTTGGCCCCAAAGTGCCACGCAAAGTCGCGCGTGCGCGGCAACGCGAACTCATGCGCATCCAACAAGAAATCATGCAAGCTAAGCTCAGTGAAGAAATTGGACGCGAAGTCGAAGTTCTCGTCGAAGAAGCCGGCCGTCGTCCCACCGGCCGACTTTGGAGCCAAGCGCCGGAGATCGACGGACAAGTCTTTTTGCGCGGGAGCAACGTGCAAGTCGGCCAATTCGTCCGAGCAAAGATTACTGGAGTCCGCAGCCAAGTCGATCTCGAAGCCGAGGTGAAGAGTGACACTTAGGTGTTTCGATCGTACACAAAAAAAAGTCGATCCTATCCTGCGTCACATTCAAGACGTTATACCCGAAAAGCGCCAACAAAAATCTTCTCCGCACTACACAGTGCGTACTAATCTTTTAACACTCACTCTCCTCGTCCTTGCGATGTCTCTCGCAAGCTGTGACGACCTCGGCAAGAAAATCGCTAACGCAAGCGAATGGAAAGCGGAGCGCGAAGCCGGACGCGCAGCGCTGAACGCCGCACAATTCGAAACGGCGCAAGCACATTTCGACAAGGCGCGCGAACTCTTGCCAAAAGGAAACACCGACGACCAAAAACAGCTCGGCAGCTTACTCTGCGAGATGGGGCGCGCCGCGCAAGGCCTTACCCAAAGCGAGCGTGCACTGAATTTGTTTCGCGATGGACTCACACGCGTCGAGGCCGACCTCGGCGCTCAACATCCCGACGCACTTTTCTGCACCTCATCCATTGCGAAATTATATTTTGAGCAAGAAAACTACGCCGCAGCAGCTTCTCTACAGCAACGTCTCCTCGTCGTACACGAAAAACAATTTGGTGTTGACCATTTGCAAACAGCGGAAAACCTACACAATCTTGCGTTGTCCTTACTTGCTCGCGGCAACAATCGGCAAGCCGAGGCCCTACTTCAACGTGCGGTGACTACGCGCAAAGCACAACTACCCGCCACCGACGAAGCACGCCTTGCCAGCGAGCGAGCGCTTGCAACCGTATATTTCCGTCTCGGAAAATTTGATTTGGCCGAAACCATTTTGCTTCGAATTCTTGAAACGCAGAAAACGGCATTGGGTCGCGAAAATCTGGCCATAGCACAAACTCTTCAACAACTCGGAGAAGTAAATCTCCGACAAGGTCGCCTTGATGACGCAGCAAAGTGTCATGAGCAAGCGCTGGCGATACGCAGCCAGCTCCTCGGTGCAACGCATCCCGAAACGGGCGAGAGCATGAACCATCTCGGCCGTGCCTACTACGGCCAAAAGAAATTACCCCATGCGGAAGCGCTGTTTCGTCGTGCTCTCGAAATTTTCGAGCAAGCACCGCCCGCCACCACGGCGGCACCATCCAAAGCGATCAATGCCAAGATCGCAACCGTCTTGCAAGACATGGCTCGCTTGCAACTCGAACTCAAAAACTATGCGGAGGCCGAACCTCTGTATCAACGCGCATTCGAATTGCGCGAGAAAATCCATGGTCCCACACACCTCGAGGTCGCCAAAAGCTTGCTGCAGCTCGCGCACTTCTACACTGCGCGCGGACTCGATGCCAAGGCGAAGCCGTTCTTGCAACGTGCTCTACAGGTTCTCGAAACCGTACTCGATCCAAGCGCTGAAGAGCTGATTCAAACGCGCAGTGAATATGTGCACTTGCTGCGCAAATTAGGCCAAGAAGAACAAGCGCAAAAAATCGAAGCTTCTGGCCGAAAAAGCCTCTAACTCCTTGCTCGAACTTTCAAAAGCAAAAATAGGAGGAAGACAGGATGCGACAACGATTTCAATCTCTGCAGATATTCAACATGAACTTGGCCTTACAGGCACTTGGAATCCTCTCTGGCGCTCTACTTTTGGCTGCATCGGGAAGCGCAGACTCACAAATCCGCGATGTTTCCCCAACAACACCAAACTCAAATTACACTTTTAAATGTCCATCTGGAGCCGATTTTTTTGGAGCTGTGCCCCCGCAAGGCTACGAAGCTTGGTGCGCAAAACCATCACCGAAGTCTGGTGAAAAAATTCTTTATCACGGTCCGCGAATTCTCTGGTATGCCAATGGGAAAAAACTCGCCGAGGGCGAATACCTCGATGGTAAACAAGTCGGTGTCGCAACGGCTTGGCATGAAAACGGCCAAAAGCGAATCGTCGAAAATTTCGAAAAAGGACTACGCCATGGCCTTTCGACAGCCTGGTATCCCGACGGCGCCCAGCAAGGCGAAGGCAAATTCAAATACGGTAAAGAAGAAGGCCTTTGGACTTGGTGGCATCCAAACGGCAAAAAAGCTGTAAGCGGTGAATTTCGAGCGGGCCAACGCTTTGGCGTGTGGACCCACTGGAATCCCGATGGGAGCTTCAAGGCAACCGAGGACTACTCGTCCGAAGCTTCAAAACCGACACCGACGAAGTAGCGCTCCGTCGTTCCTTTGCGGCTGGCGTCCGGCTTCGTGAGTCGATATTCGCGAAATTTTTTTCGCCAAGTGCGCTCGGTCACTTGCGCTTCGGGACATTCCAAAAGTTTGACGATCAAACTTCCACCCGGGCGCAAAAGTTTCGGGAAAAGCGCCGAGATCGCTGTAAGCAAATTCTCTTCGTTCGCACGATCCACGGCACGTACACCGGTGAGTTTTGGTGCCGCATCGCAAAGCACGACATCAGCTTCCGCGCCGAGGGCTCCGCGAATCTTTGCTGCAGCACTTTCTTCACCGAGATCGAGAACCAACGCCGTCACGTTGGCCAATTCAAGCGGCGGATCGATCGCGGCGAGATCAGCGCCGACGACACGACCTTGTGTACCAACAAGCTGTGAAGCAACTTGCAGCCAGCCACCCGGCCAACAGCCAAGATCCACGACCCGCTGCCCGGGTCGCAAAACCTTCGTCGCCTTTTGCAACTCTTGAAGCTTGTAGGCCGCGCGCGAGCGAAAGCCCTCACGCTTGGCGCGTTGGTGATAGCTGTCTTTGCGATCGTAAACCGAAATAGTTACTGCTGCGGCGAGGTGGACTTGCGCAGACGCACGATTCCGTTGTTGTAACCCGGAACAGCACCGCGCAAATAAACCAGATTGCGCTCGGGGTCTACGAGCACGACCTCAAGATTACGAACCGTAACCCGTTCATTGCCTTGGCGGCCTGCCATGCGCTTGCCTTTGAGTACGCGACCCGGATACGAACGACACCCGATCGCACCACCATGACGAAAGAACTCATGCGTACCGTGCGTGAATTTTTGCATGTGAAAGTGATGGCGCTTGATCACGCCCGAGGTGCCACGGCCTTTTGAAGTTCCAATCGCATCGACGAAAAGACCGGGCGCGAAGAAATCGACGCCAATGGTCTGGCCAACTTGATAATTCGCGACTTCCTCTGCCGAAAGTCGGCTTTCCTTAAGATGGCGCTTTGGCGCGAGATCATTCTTGGCAAAATGACCACGCTGCGCTTTCGTCACGAAATGGCTTGGCTCACACGAACCAAGTTGCACTGCGTTATAACCGTCGCTGTCTTCCGTCTTCTTTTGAACGACCACGTTTGGATCGGCCTGGAGCACCGTCACCGGTACACTCTGGCCCGCTTCCGTATACACGCGCGTCATCCCGAGCTTACGGAACATCAGTTCGATAGACATAATTCAATCTCCCGCTGAGAGGTTCTCAAGGGCGCGTAGAATAGGAGAATTTTTCGGCTTGTCGAGAGTGTTTTACGCCCCGTGCTTTCGCCACAGTCCGCCCTCGCTAGTTTTTTGTTCTTTGGATTCGAAAAATGTCTTTCTCCAGCGAAAAAATCGTGCAGCGAATTTTCGAACGTAAACACTGCGTACGGCTTGGAGGACTGCGCGGCGGGGCCCGTACCTTCGTCGCTGCAAAACTCATTCAAGAGCACGGTTCGCGCCCGGTACTCGTCATCAGTGCCACTTCGAAAACTGGCGATGCATTTTTTGCCAATCTGCAAACCGCGCTCGGTGCGCGAGCGAGCGAAGAGCGCCTGCGGATTTTCCCACGCTACGACACACTGCCGTATGAGCGGTTTTCGCCGCAGCCGTTCATCATCACGCAGCGAATGAGCGCGCTCTATCTTTGGCTTGCAAGCGCAAACGTGCAACACAATGAACTTTCGCCAGTCATCGTGGCGCCCTGGGCAGCTCTCTGCTTGCGAGTACCCGCGCGCGAACTCGTGCGCGCACACACCCTCCACTTGGAAGTCGGCCAACGCAGCGATCGCGATGCCACGATCGAATTCTTGCTTGCTGCCGGATATGCACGAATGCCGCTTGTCGAGGAGCGCGGCGAAATGGCCGTGCGCGGGGGCATTGTTGATGTGTTCCCACCCCAAGCCGTGCGACCTGTACGCATCGAATTTTTTGGAGACGAGGTTGAATCCATCCGTGAATTTGATCCCGCAAGTCAACGCTCACGATCGACACTTGGACGTGTCGCATGCGCTCCAGCGCGCGAAATGCTCTTCGATCGCGATCGCATCATCGAATGTGGAGACCTTTTACGCAAACTCGCCGCGCAAGAAAACGTGCCTGCTTCGGAGGTCGATACTCTGATCGATTCCTTGCTCCGAGGAAATGTCCCTCCCGGCGCCGAAATGCTTGCGCCGATCTTGCTTCGTGCGCAAGAAAGCGTTTTTGATTTTTTGCCGGAAGATACACTAATTCTTGTCGATGATCTCGATGCCGGTACAAAACGCCTTACGCATTATCACGAAGAGATCGAAAGCGGTTTTGCAGCAGCGCAGGTAGCAAAACGCCTCGTGTGTACGCCACGAGCCTGCTTTCTCGACACCGCGACGCTACTTGAAAAGGTGCGCGCCCGTCGCGCAGTTTTTCTCGAACAGCTCGATCTGCTCGATTCCGAAACCCAAGACGAACAGCTCACACTTGCGAGTACTGCACACGACGAACTGCGTCGCCAGCTCGTGCAATCGCGCAGCGACGACGCTGCGTTGCAGCCATTGATGAACGATCTCGCAAACTGGCAAAGTGAACGCTTTCGGATCACGCTCACGACCCACAGTCTTTCCGCCGCCGAACGCTTGCACGCACTCGTGCGTGAATACGGCCTTGCAGCACATGATGCAAAAACCGATAAGCCGATGTCGCATTGGTCGGCGCCGGGGCGCATCGATGTGCGCGTCGCAAATTTAAGCGCCGGCTTCGTACTTCCAGACGAACACTTTGTTGTGTTGACCGAAGATGAAATCTTTGGTCCGCGTGAAAAAACGCGACAACTCAAGAATTGGCGTAAGACGGCAGAGCTCGAAGGCATTGCACAACTTGGTCTCGGAGATCCCATCGTACACATCGAGCACGGAATCGGTTTGTACCGCGGACTTTTCGCGTTGCAATTTGGCGAATCTCTAGGCGATTTTTTGAAGATTGAGTTCGACGCCGGCGATAAACTTTTTTTGCCCATTCATCGCATGAATCTCGTGCAACGCTACGTCGGTGCCGACGGAAATATGCCGCAACTCGATCGCCTCGGCGGCAGCACTTGGGAAAAAACGCGCACGAAAATCAAAGACTCACTTCGCGATATGGCAACGGAACTTTTGAACATCCATGCCGCACGCGAACTCAGTCCGGGTTTCACGTTTTCGCCACGCGATCGGCAAATGGAAGAATTCGAAGCGGCATTCCCTTACGAAGAAACACCCGAACAATTTGCCGCAATCGAAGATGTGCTCACAGACATGGCGTCGGAAAAACCGATGGATCGCCTCGTTTGTGGCGATGTCGGTTACGGCAAAACCGAAGTCGCGATTCGCGCAGCCTTTCGCGCGGCGATGGACGGTAAACAAGTTGCGGTGCTGGTGCCAACGACGATTCTCGCACAACAACACGAAGAAACCTTTCGCAAACGCTTCGAAGGCCACGCGATCCGCATCGAGTGCCTCTCGCGTTTTCGCACCACCAAAGAGTGTAAGGAAATTCTCGAAGGCCTTGCCACGGGGACTGTCGACATCGTGATCGGCACGCATCGTTTACTCCAAAAAAATGTGAACTTTCGAAATCTCGGTCTTTTGATCATCGACGAAGAACAACGCTTCGGTGTCACACACAAAGAAAAAATCAAGAAGCTGAAAAAAACCATCGATGTGCTGACGCTCACGGCGACGCCGATTCCGCGCACTTTGCAACAAGCCTTCACGGGTATCCGCAGCCTTTCGCTGATCACAACGCCGCCGACGGATCGCCTCGCAATTCGCACCCAAGTCGCAAAATTTTCGGAATCACTGATCCGCGAAGCGATCTTGCGCGAGATGCAACGCGGCGGCCAAATTTTCTTCGTACACAATCGTGTGCAGACGATCGGTGCAATTCACGAGATGCTTGCGCGCACCGTGCCGGAAGCAAAGGTGCTTGTCGCACACGGCCAAATGAACGAAAGCGACCTCGAAGATCGAATGTTCGATTTCATGCACGGCAAGGCCGATGTGCTGCTTTGCACAGCGATCATCGAAAACGGCCTCGACGTGCCACGCGCCAACACGATCTTAATCAATCGCGCCAACACTTTTGGATTGTCGCAGCTGTATCAACTTCGCGGTCGCGTCGGACGCAGCAACCATCGCGCCTACGCTTATTTGTTGATCCCGAGCGAGGAAGGACTTACGAAAGACGCCGAACGCCGCCTTGAGGCCATTCAAGATCTCTCCGAACTCGGCAGCGGTTTTCGGCTCGCCACGCTCGATCTCGAAATTCGCGGCGCCGGCAATCTGCTCGGCGAAGAACAATCCGGCAATATCGCGGCTGTGGGATATGACACTTATATGAGTATGCTCGAAGAAACGATGGAAGAGCTGCGCGGCAAGGTGCACGAAGTCGAAGTCGATCCCGAAATTCGTCTGCCCATTTCGGCGCGACTGAGCGAAGATTACGTGCCCGATATCGGCCAGCGCCTCGTCCTTTACAAACGCCTCGCCAGCGCACCCAACGAAGACGAAGTCGCGCGCATTCGCGAAGAAATCCTTGATCGCTACGGACCTCTCCCCACCGAGGCCGAATATCTCTTCGAAGTAATCCGCATCAAAATCCTTGCGCGCGCGCTCGGTATCGCCGCCGTCGATCTTGCGGGCGGCGAAGTCGTACTCACTGCTGCGGCTTGCTCGAAACTCGACCCCGCGCGCCTCGTGCGCTTGCTCACGCAACCTGCAAGCGAAATCCGCGTAACGCCCAACCAAAAAATCTTCGCCACCGTCGATTCCACGCAGCCCTACCTTTTGTTTCCGTCGATTCGCGGTGTCTTGAAACGCCTCGCCAGTCCAAATACGGGCACTCACTAATCAAGGATTTGGCCCATGCGGGCAATGGGCACGCTCGCCTTGCCCTAAGCTGCGTGTTCATCGCAAAAGCTCAAAACGAAAACAGGAAAAAATGGGAAGCCCGAAGGCTTGCCGTTAGAATAAGTCGCCGCAAATTCCGTTCGAAACGCAACGCAAAAGCGCAATGCAAAGGAAGGTTCAAAATGCCGAAGCTCTCGCTGAGGAACAAAGTCATTCGTACCCTGTTGCTCCTCGCCTTCCTCACCGGGCTGCCGGCTGCTCCGCTCCATGCAGAACTCGTCGACGGTGTTGCCGCACAAGTTGGATCAAAAGTCATTTTGGTCTCCGACGTGTTGCAACTCGTTTACAACCAAGAAGAACAAATGCGCCAACACGGCGCCGACTCGATGACCGTGGCGCAGCTTCGCGCCGAAGGACTCGAACAATTGATCGAACGCGCCTTGATTGCACAGGTCGTCGAGCGCGCCGGCTTGCAAGCCTCGAACGCCGAAGTGGATCAGGCAATCGCACGGATCGCCGACGAAAACGGTCTCACGATCGAGCAAATTCAAAAAACCGTTGAATCGCAAGGTATGCCCTATGCGGCATATCGTGAACGAATCCGCAGCGAAGTTGAAAACGCCAAGGTCATCAACAATGTGGTGCGCTCACGCATCAATGTGACTGACACACAAATGCGTGAGTTGTACAACAAATACTTTGCCGAGCAACCGACCGGCGGAACGGTGTATCACTTGCGTCAGATTTTGGTTACGGCCGACAACGAAGGCAAAGGTCTCGATCTGGCCTGTAGCAAGGTGAAACAAGCTTCGCAGCGAATCGCTGCTGGTGAAGACTTTAGTGCGGTTGCGCGCCAAGTCTCTTCTCTCAATCCTGAGTCAGGTGGCGATATTGGTTGGGTGCATTCGGATTCTCTCGTCGCGTGGATGAAACCCTTCGTCGATAAAATGCAACCCGGCAGTGTGAGCGAAGTCGTCGATTTGCCATTTGGTTGTAGCATTCTGCAGCTTGTTGAAATGAAAGAACACCAACCGGTGACGTTCGAGCAAGCCAAACCCAAGTTGTATGAAGAAATCTTCTCGAAACAGCTCGAAGAAGAATATGGTCGCTGGATGGAGGAGCTACGCAAGCACACCTACATCGAGCGCAAAGGTTACTTTGCGGAAGCGGCTCGCTTACGCACACCCGATTCTTCCGAATCGATTCATGAAAGCAGCTTTGGTCCGACGGAGACCTCGACGGAGGAGGCGCAACCCGCCACGCAACCGTGAGTGCAACGACTTCCTCCTCGCTGGATCGGATTCGAGTACGCGGCGCTCGCGAGCACAATTTGCGCGGCATCGACGTCGACATTCCGCGCAATCAACTGGTCGTCATTACGGGCCTTTCGGGCTCCGGAAAATCATCGCTCGCGTTTGACACAATCTACGCCGAAGGCCAGCGGCGTTACGTCGAATCTCTCTCCGCCTATGCACGCCAGTTTCTCGAACAAATGAACAAACCCGACGTCGAGTCGATCGACGGTTTGTCGCCCGCAATTTCAATCGAGCAAAAAACGACGAGTAAAAATCCGCGATCTACCGTCGGAACCGTCACGGAAATCTACGACTATTTGCGCTTGCTCTACGCGCGCGCCGGAACGCCCTACTGTCCAAATTGCTCAAAGCCCATTGCAAGTCAAACCGTGCAAGAGATGACCGATCGCGTGCTTGCGCTCGGCGATGACACCAAAGTGCAAATCTTGGCACCGGTGGTGCGCGACCGCAAAGGAGAATATCGAAAGGAACTCGATGCGTTTCGCAAACAAGGCTTCGTCCGCGCACGTATCGACGGAAAAACGATTGAACTCGATGACACCATTTCGCTTTCAAAAAAACACAAACACACAATTGAGATCGTGATTGATCGCGTCGTCGTCAAATCTTCTGCTCGTACGCGCATCGCAGAATCCATCGAAACGGCACTCAAACTTTCCGACGGTATCGTCACGATCGACATCGGACCCGGACGCGAAAACTGGATCCTCTCGGAAAAAAATGCCTGTGTCGATTGCGGAGTTTCTCTACCAGAAATCGCGCCGCGACTTTTTTCGTTCAACAGTCCGCATGGTGCTTGTCCAACTTGCAATGGGCTTGGACTGCGTTGGGAATTCGATCCCGCACAAATCGTACCCGACCCGGCACTCTCGCTCTCCGACGGTGCTATCGAGCCGTGGGGTGGCAAACGCTTGTCGCACTATTACCAGCAAATTCTCTGTGCTCTTCGCGACGAATTTTCGGTCGACCTCGAAAAACCATGGTCGGCCCTGCCAAAATCGGCAAAAGATCGCGTGCTCTATGGCACGGGAGATGACACTCTTTCGTGTCCTTCCGGAACCGGCACGCGTGCGCGCCGTGTCGCACGAAAGTGGGACGGTGTAATCGGTGAACTCGAACGCCAACTTGCAGGACTCTCCGAGTTGCAGGCCGAAAGTTTGCGTCGCTACATGAGCGCACAACCCTGCACAGCGTGTGCAGGTACGCGCCTGCGCCCTGAAGCGCGCAGCGTCAAAATCGCGGGCCTGGCCCTGCACGAACTTTCCGCGCTCTCAATCGCCGAGGCCTTCAAATTCTTGAGCACGCTCTCCCTCGGAAAAACACAGCGTGAAATCGCTGATCGCATCTTAAAAGAAATTCGCGAGCGCTTGCGTTTTCTCTTGGATGTCGGCCTTGCCTACCTTACGCTCAATCGTTCTAGCGCGACACTTTCCGGTGGCGAATCGCAGCGCATTCGGCTCGCAACGCAAATCGGTTCAAGTTTGATGGGCGTGCTGTATGTGCTCGATGAACCTTCTATTGGCTTGCACCCACGCGATCACGAACGCTTACTCGCATCGCTCGTGCAGCTTCGCGACATCGGCAATAGCGTACTTCTTGTCGAACACGACGAAACCACAATCCGCTTGGCGGACTATGTGATCGACATGGGTCCCGGCGCCGGCATCCACGGCGGGGAAGTCGTCGCCACCGGCACGCCGACGGAAATCATGAAAAATTCTAAATCCTTGACGGGTGCCTACCTTGCAGGCAAACGCACGATTGCAGTTCCCAAACAACGTCGGCCGATCGACAAAGCACGGATGCTCACGCTCACCAACTGCAGTGAGCACAATCTCAAAAATGTAACGCTTGAAATTCCTCTTGGACTTTTCACCGTCGTCACGGGCGTGTCCGGCTCAGGAAAATCGACACTAATCAATGACACCTTGCATCGCGCACTCGCACGCAAACTTCACGCCGCACAAGGCGTGCCGGGTAATTTCGATAAAATTCTTGGTCTCGAACACCTCGACAAAGTCATCGACGTAAGCCAAGCACCGATTGGGCGCACGCCACGCAGCAATCCCGCAACCTACACCGGAGTGTTTGATGCAATCCGCAGCCTGTTTGCGCAAGTTCCCGAAGCGCGAATGCGCGGCTATCAAGCCGGACGATTTTCTTTTAACGTAAAAGGTGGACGCTGCGAGGCTTGCCAAGGCGATGGAATGCTGCGCATCGAAATGCACTTCTTGCCCGATCTTTTCGTGCCCTGTGAAATTTGCAGCGCACGACGCTACAACCGCGAAACACTCGAAATCAAATACAAGGGCAAGAGCATCGCCGATGTGCTCGAGATGTCCGTCGAAGAAGCGCTCTCTTTTCTTGAAAACGTGCCACAAATTGCGCGACCGCTACAAACCCTGCACGACGTCGGACTCGACTACATTCATCTTGGACAAGCCGCAACGACACTTTCCGGTGGCGAGGCGCAGCGCATCAAACTCGCCAAAGAACTCTCGAAGCGTAGCACCGGACGCACACTGTATTTGCTCGATGAGCCAACCACCGGACTGCACTTTGCCGACGTAGAACGCTTACTCGATGTGCTGCAAAAACTCGTCGATCTCGGCAACAGTGTGGTGGTGATCGAGCACCATCTCGACGTCATCAAAGCCGCCGACCACGTAATCGATCTTGGTCCCGAAGGCGGCGACGAAGGAGGAGAAATTCTCGTCACAGGTACACCCGAAAATGTCACAAAGTGCCGACGCAGCCATACCGGGAAAGCGCTTGCAAGCCTGCTCAACAAAACGCCTTCTGCAAAATAAGTGATGTTTGGGGCGCGATTACGGAAGCGACTCCATTTTGAGATGGAGCCGTGCGTGCAACACTTTGCAGACATCAGCGAAAACAGCATCGGGCGTGCGGGCGGCGTCGATGCGCACAAGATAGGGACGTGTGATCCGCGCAAACTCTTGCGCAACTTTGCCAAGAAACGTTTCTTCTTCGAAAACTTCTTCGCGCTTCATGCCGCGCGCACTCACGCGGGCAAGACCAGCCTCAACACCAATTTCGAGCAGGAGCACGAGATCGGGAAGCGGAAATTCGGCTTCGCTCGCTTCGAGAATTTGCTTCGCATCGAGCCCGCGTGCACCCTGATAAGCCACCGTCGATAAATAATAGCGATCGCTGATTACGATCTGACCTTTGGCAAGCGCCGGACGAATCAGTTTTTGTACATGTTCGCGGCGATCGGCGAAGAACCATTCAAGCTCAGTTTGTGGCGGCACTTTCTTGCCCGAGCTGGCCATCGCACGAATGCGTTGTCCGTATTCTCCGTCGGTGGGCTCGCGCGTGAGCACGACATCCTCGCCGCCTGCACGCAACGCTTCAGCGAGTCGCCGAGCTTGCGTACTCTTCCCGCTTCCGTCGAGACCTTCAAAGATGATGAGTGAACCCGAGTTCATATGTCCTTGTGTAAAAACGTACTCAAAACTTCGTTGTGTAGGTAGAAAAAATTTTGACAGCTCAACCCAGCAAAAACCTAAATACTTGAAAAATCAAGAGAAACAGAAATTTGTGTCACTCTCTGTGCTGCATTGTGTTCTTGGCACAAGCCTTGCTCTATCTCTGCGCAGCGTGAAAACGCCTCTCGAAAACGCCCCTCTAACGGGACCGGGGGCTATCGAGAGAAAATCGCCGGTCGGGAACATGGTACGGCGTCGGGTACAAACGAACGGGGTGAGGCCCGCGTCGAGTTTCCGGCCGGCGATTTTTATCAACCGCCTTTTACATGGTCGTAGCCACTTCGAGCAATCCATTGCTGAGCACAACCAATTTCGAATAACACCAAAACGCAACACGGCTTTGCAAAAATTTTGCAAAGCCGTGCCTACGTCGAACATTCTTGATTTCGAAATCAAACCTTACCGACGAGCATGAACGCGATCACGAGTCCGTAAATCGCGATCGACTCGATCAACACCATCCCAAGGATGTAGTTCACGAACATCGCCGGAGCTGCACTCGGGTTGCGTGCAATACCCGAAGTCGTGTTGCTCGCGGTCATGCCCTGTCCGATGCTACAACCCAGAGCAGCCAAGCCGATCGCAAGACCTGCGCCGAGAGCCGGGCCCCAGTTTCCACCTGCCGCGGCTGCTTCTTCTGCCGAAGCCACAAACGGAACTACAGCGAGAATCAAAGTCCAAAGAGCCAGTTGACCAAACTTATGCATTTTCATTTCTCCTTTTTCATCAATGGCCGAAGCCGTAAAAAGTTTTAGTGCGCCTCTTCGAGCGCGGCTCCGATGTAAATCATCGTGAGCAGCGCAAACACAAAAGCCTGTAGGAAGGCGACCATTGCGCCAAGTCCCATGAAAATCGCCGGCACCAGAAGCGGCACCATCCCCGTGAACATCGCAACCACCAAGTGATCCGCAAACATATTGGCAAGGAGACGAATGCCAAGCGTAATGATGCGCGCAAAGTGCAGAACGATTTCGAGCGGCAAGAAAAGCGGCGCCAGCATACGCACATGAAAAGTGGTGTTGCCAATGTGTAGGTGAAACAACGACGGCCCCATGAATTGATAGATGTAATGCAGGCCATGCTTCTTGATGCCAATGAAGTTGTAAACCACAAACGCGATCGTGCCCCACGCGAAGGTGAACTCCGGAAAACTCGATCCGCCACCCAGTCCCGGCACAAGCCCAAGCAGATTCGAAACCAAGATGAAGAAGAAAATTCCCGCCACGACGGGGAAGTAAGACTTCCAGTCCGGACCCATGATGTCGCGACTCAGCGAAATCAGCATATCGACGATCACTTCGAATACATTGCGAAGTGTCACGCCTTCATCGGGAAGCACACCGCCGTGGGCGGCGGCGAGTTGTTTTCGAATCACGAGACCTGCACTCAAGAGCAGCACGGCGGCAACCACCACAGCCTGAAAAACTGGCGGTACACCATGATGTGACAGATAGTTGTAGATGCTCAAGCCGCCACTTAGAACCATCGCGCGATCCTCGTTCCTTTCTTTCTTTCAATTCCTTCGTTTTCTTTGTTTTCTGGCAAGATTTCGATGCATTGCACATTTCTGTGTAAATTTGCATCAAAATCAGAAGCGTCCGAAACACCCCAGTCATCCATCGGCTCGGGTTCTGGATCCTCGCACGCTCGCCACACATTCCAGCGATCCCAGCTTGGATCGTCGCTCGCAACAACCGCCACCGGACCGTCCAAATTCTGCATCACCGCGCGGCTTCGCCAGGCCGCAATAAAAACTGCCGGCACTGCTGTCGAAAGTCCGAGCACCAAACCCAGTGGATGCACGCCCGACCAAATCGCTACAGCCGTCGCACCCCCCAAAAAAGCAAATCGCAACGCAAACAAGCCGAGCATCGCGCCCGTCGGCAGCACACCCTGAAACAATGAGTTTGCCGCCGTACGCAGACCGCGAAAATTAACGGCCTCAATCAACACGCCCACGACAACACCAAGTGTCATCGGCGGAGCGAAAATTAGCGAAGCCCCGATCACTCCCGCTGAAAGGGTCAGATTCGTCTTCTCGAAGGAATCAAAACTCGACCAGCGTCCCACGGTTACTTTCTCGTTTTTCGTTTTCTATTGTGATGAATGCTCGCTTCTCGCCGTAGCATTACAGCTCGCACACAATATGCACTTTGGTATTACCGATTTTTGTGTTGGTCCTGCGAGGTGTCGTCGCTCACGACTTTTGGTCGCATGCGCACGAGCCGCAGTACCATCGCCGAAAATCCAAGCGCAATCCCGCTCACAAATCCAACCGGCCTCGTCGCAAAGCGCTGATCGATCCCGTAGCCAACACCCATGCAAAGCAAAAGTGCGGCAACGGCTTCGACCGCACCTTGATAGGCCGAAGAAAACTTCTGCTTACCAAAATCTTTTCCGGGTATACCGCGCAATGGATCACCGCAGCCTACAGGGAAAGACGCCGAGGCGACCCCGTTTCGCCGGCGCGGATACTAGCCAAGGGGTTGTTTTTCCTCAATGGATTTGCGCGGCTTCGCGCATGGCTCCGCGAGCGGCCGCCAATGTCTTGGCCAGATCACGCTCGTGGTGCGCAAGCGAAACAAATCCCGATTCAAAGGCCGAGGGTGCCAAGTACACGCCCGCCTTGAGCATCTCCGAAAAGAAAACTCGAAAGCGCGGCAAATGACTTTGTTTGGCTTGTTCGAAATTCGTGACGGGACCCGGGTGGAAGAAAAAGCCGAACATTCCTCCTTGCGAGGCAGTCGTAAACTCCACGCCTTCTTCCGCCGCAATCTTGGAAAACCCATTCATAAGATAGGCCGACTTGTCGGAGAGTATTTTGTACACACCGCGCTCTCCAAGGCGCTCAAGCGTTGCGAGTCCGGCTGCCATCGCAAGCGGATTGCCCGAAAGGGTGCCCGCTTGATAGACCGGTCCCGCCGGTGCGATTTGATTCATGAGATCTGCGCGTCCGCCGTAAGCTGCCGCCGGGAGACCTCCACCCACGACTTTTCCAAGGCAAGTGAGATCGGGACGAATCCCCAACTTTTGCTGCGCACCGCCGTAGGCGACACGAAAACCTGTCATCACCTCATCGAAGATCAAAAGTGCGCCACTGGCATCGCAAATTTCACGAAGGCCCTCGAGAAATCCCGGAAGCGGTGGCACACAACCCATATTGCCTGCAACGGGCTCGACGATGACGCAGGCAATCTCGCTTGCCCAGCGCGCAAAGACTTCGCGTACCGACACAAGATCGTTGTACGGAACCGTAAGCGTAAGTTCGGCGAACTCCGTGGGTACACCTGGCGAATCGGGAATGCCAAGCGTCGCTACGCCGCTACCCGCACTCACTAAAAGCGAGTCTGCGTGCCCGTGGTAACAACCTTCAAATTTCAAAATACGCTTTCGGCCGGTTGCCGCCCGAGCGAGACGAATCGCGCTCATCGTGGCTTCGGTGCCTGAACTCACCATTCGCACCTTTTCGATGCTCGGCAAGATTTTGCAAATTTTTTGTGCGAGCTCGACTTCCAGTTCCGTCGGTGCGCCAAAACTTGTGCCGTGCTTGAGTGCTTCACGAATCGCTTTCAAAACCGACGGATCAGCATGCCCAAGAATCAGCGGACCCCAAGAGCCGATATAGTCAATGTATGCGTTGCCATCCACGTCT
>CAYRID010000018.1:0-30425 GCA_964424225.1 uncultured Geobacter sp. | reverse complement strand
TGGGCAACCCGATGATTGAAATTTATTTGAACAACACCCGTGTGCAGGCGCACGAATTCGACAAGGATTCGCTGACGATCGGGCGCTCGCACCAAAACGATATCGCGCTCGACGATCTCGCGATCAGTCGCGTGCATGCAAAACTGACGAAATCCGGCGACGACATTCTGCTCGAAGATCAAAGCAGCGAGAACGGTTGCTTCTTGAATGGACTGCGCATTCGTCGCGCAATCCTACAGCCCGAAGATGAAATTTTGATCGCGCGTTATCGACTCAAGTTCACGCCCGTAGCGACACAAGTCGAATCCATCACGGCCACCGAAGCGCCGGCTTCGGACATCCGGCAAGAGCTCGGCACCATCTTCGTCCCACCGCAAATCACCGCGCCGGGGGCGAGTGCTGTCTTGGTGTTGCGCACAAGCCAAGGCGGAGAAAAAACTTTTGCTTGGGACAAGCCCGAGATATTGATCGGTCGCGGCGGAAACTGCGAGATCTCGCTCTTCGAAGCCCAAGTCGCGCGTCGGCACGCACGCCTTGTGCGCGAAGGCGATCGCTATGTCATCGAAGACCTCGGTTCCGCAAATGGCACACAGGTCAACGGCAAACGGATTACGACGCACGGGCTTGCCCCCGGCGACATCATCCGCATCGGTACACACGAAATTGTGTTTCAATTCGACACCGTGCGGGACAACGCCGCAGCCGCGAAACCCGAGGAAATTGCAGCAACTCAAGAGGTCAGCACGCAAGAAACCAAAGCAGAGCCGGAAATCCAATTCGCATTCGAATCGAAACCCGAACCTGAGCCTGAATCCGAAGACAAATCCGAAGGCGCCGCTGCGCCTTCGCTCGAATCGACACTTCCCGCTGCCGATCAAACCGTATTGCCGATGAGTCCACCGCCTCTGCCGAAGAGTGCGGCAGATGTCGATACAGCGATGATGACAACACTCGCAGGTCATGAAGACCTCGCCGCCTACGCCTCTTCAGCGCCAAATCCTGCGGAAGCCTCAACGATTCCCGAGGATCTGCGCGTTACGCCAGTAGATGCTGTATTGAGAGCAGCCATCGAAGCACCCAAAGCTGTTTCGAGCTTGTTCGATACAGACGTTACACTCAATGATGTCACGCCTGCGCTCCCCTTTAAGCCGCCTGCGCTCCCGCAAGCCACCACGCTCGTACCGCCACCGCTACCGAAGCAGCGCCAGGCCGAACAAGCAGCGCCCGCGACGGGGATCACGCAACCCCTACATCCCGAACTGGTCGAAACGCAAATCAAACTTCGCCCCCAAGGCACTCCGACGCAGGAAATCACACTCGAAATTTGCATTGATCCCAGCGTACTGGAATCCAAGGCGCGCGACGCACTCCAGCAACTCTGCGAAAACGGTCTCGAGTTGCCGGCACGATTGCGCTTGCGGACGAAATAAAATCCGAAAGACAGACGAGTTCGATGTTAAGACGATTGAAACATTTCCGTGTCACTTGCTTCCGCGAGACTCGATCCGATTTTTGCAAGCTGTTCAGGTGCTGAGCCCAAACTCAACTCAAGCTGCCGACTCCACAAGTAATAACGATGCAAGGGATAATCGAGTGCAACACCGATCCCTCCGTGGAGGTGCTGCGCGGCATAGGTCACAAATGCCCCCGCCTCGCAAGCCCAGTATTTTGCGACTTGCACCGCACGAGAACATTCCCGGTCCGCCACAAGCAAAGAAGCAGCTTCCCAGCACGTAAGTCGCATCGCTTCCGTCAAAATAAAGGCATCGGCGGCCCGCTGCGCTACCGCCTGAAAGGTGGCCAACGGGCGTCCAAATTGTTTTCGCTCTGAGGTGTATTTTGCCGTCAAACCGAGCGCTCGCTCGACGACACCAAGATGTTTCGCACATTGTGCAATCGTGAAGCGCTCGAGAAACCAGCGCAAGATCATCTCGGAAGTTTGTGACGTCCCCAAACAATCCGTATCCAAAACCTGCAAATCGTGAAGCACAAGATGCGACCAGGGCTCTGACGACGATCTTCGCAGCGCCTCAATTTCAACACCAGGAAGCGTTGGGTCGAGCAATACCAATATCATTCCCGTCTCGGTTCGCACGGGCGTCAAAATGCATGTCGCGTATTGCGCGTACGGTACACATGTTCGCTCACCGCGCACGCGCCATCCATCTTGTGTTCGCATTGCATGGAGTCCGGTACTGCTCGCGTCGGCACTCGCCGCAAAGTCGTCGATCAAAGCCGCAGTCAGAATTTGCGACCCATCGCAAACCGCAGAGAGAAAATTCTCTTTCTGCGAGGGCGTACCGAATTTTTCAATGGCCAGAGCAACCGCAAGCGTTTCCAGAGCCGGAACGCAAGGAAGTGTATGGCCTAGCTCCTGCAAAAAACCACACACGGCAAAAAAGTCCAAGGCCGTACCGCCCCATTCTTCCGGAATCGCTATGCCCAGCAAATTGGCTGCGGCCAGAGCATGCCAGGTTTCGCGATCAAAGGATTCCCCCGCTCGCGCCAGTGCGGCGAAACGTTCCGGCGTCACTTGTGCCTCAAGAATCTCGCGGGCCAGTGCACTCACCGCCTGCTCGTCTTCACTTCGCCGAAAGTCCATTTCTTCTCCTTTTGCTCCTTCTTCGACGGATGCACACTGCATAGCGTGTGCATCGCAGCGATCCTTCTTCCAAAAGCTTTGCGTTACGAAACGATGGCCACCGCACAAGCCGTAATCTCAGGTCATGACTTTCTTGCCGCAGTCACCGACGTTTCTCAAAAAAATGCAGCACCTTACGAATCTCGCGCTTGTTTTTGGGTTGCAGGCGACAAATTCCCTTGTAGCGCAGATAAAAGCGCAACCGCTGTGTACGACTGAGCTGTTGTTTTGCTTTTTTGTCGAGACAAGCGAGATCGCGGGTGCGGCGATAAGTCAAGAACGGTCCCCACCAACGGCGTCCGGCCGGCGAATCAAAGAAATACACGATCGGTGCATCACCTTCCGTCACCAACAAGTTTCGCCAGCGAATGTCGCCGTGACAAAATCGATCGGCATGCATTCGAGCAAGACCATCCGCTACTTGCGCACAAACCTGACGTACCCACTTTGCATCGCGCAGTCGCAAGTCCTGTCGCCGCATCATCGTAGAAAGATCCATGCTGCTCACAATCTCGCGCGTAATCAAAGCGCCGCGAGCAAACGGCCATCCACGACGCTCCATCCCGTAGCCGACCAATTCAAGTGTCGGCAATCCCAGACTTGCGAAGTGCTGCAGATTCTCCCATTCGCGCTGAATCCGCGGCTTTCCGAACCATTCCTGATGGTGACCACCCGCCTTGCGATAGCGCTTGATATAAAACCCGCCGCCTGGCGACGAAACAAAAATCACGTCGCTAAGAGAATCGCGAGTCACCCTTTTGCCTTGGAGCTGAAAGACGGTTTCGAGGTCGGGGAAAATCTGCTCTTCGCGAATGCTGACCCGCCAAAAGCCAACAAGTCGGATCAAGCCGCTCGTTGGCTTTTACCAGCGTTTACACCGCAGATCCCCTGCTCTGTTCATGCCAGACTTCCTCGAAAAACTCGTTCGCTTCCTACTGTGCCGCGTCGGCAGTCACTACCAATGCGCCTCATCGCACCGTCGGTGGCATCTTCAAGCCGGCCGCCGCAATCAGGTCGCGTTGAATTTCATTCGTGCCACCACCAAAAGTTAAAATCAGCGAAGCGCGATAAAACAATTCGGGCAATCCTGACACAAGAGAGTGTTTAGAACTGCGGTGCACCAAGCCCGGAAGCCCCAAAATTTCGAGCATGCGGCGATAGATCTCGACGAAACTTTCTGTTCCAAACACCTTCACGGCCGACGCATCGGCAAATTGCAAACAATCTTGCGAAATCGCCCAGGCTTGCTTCCAGGTCATCAAGCGCAGAGCTTCGAGACGCACGAAAATTTCAGCCAGCCGCATTTGCACCCACGGTCGATCGATCACGCGCTGCATGCGACCCCCATCACACAAATATGTTTCGCGCGCCCAGGCGAGCAATTCTTCAAAAACGTGCGTCGGTGGCCCCGTCGAAACGAGCGAAATTCGTTCGTGGTTGAGTTGATTCACGATCAATCCCCATCCCTGCCCCTCTTCTCCGACGAGATATTCGCACGGTACGCGTACGTTTTCGTAAAACGTGGAGTTCGTCGCGACTTCGCCCACCGTCGGCATCGGCTGCACCGAGAAGCCCGAAAGCTTTGTGTCCACGAGCAAAAGCGAAATTCCCCGATGCTTCGATGCATTCGGATCCGTGCGACAAGCAAGCCAGATATAATCCGCATGTCCAGCCAGACTCGTAAAAATTTTCTGTCCGTTCACGACATAATGATCGCCATCGCGTTCGGCGCGACAGCGAAGCGAAGCGAGGTCCGTGCCGGATTCAGGCTCGGTATATCCAATCGACACATGCAGTTTGCCCGCCAGAATTTTTGGCAAGAATTCTTGTTTTTGTTTCGGCGTACCATATTTCGCGATCGTCGGCCCGACCGAATTGAGTGTCAGAAATGGAATTGGAAAATTGACGCGCTGCACTTCATCGGAAAAAATCAACTGCTCGATCGCCGTCTTGCCTTGACCGCCATATTCTTTTGGCCAACCAATTCCGAGCCAACCGTCGCGCCCCATTTTCTCCAATGCTTGGCGATAGAGCGGCCCTCCACCCTCGGAAACACCGTCCTCACCTCCCATGATTTCGCGCGCCAACTCGGGCGTCATCAACTCTTGAAAATAAGCGCGGAGTTCACGTTGTAGTGCCTTTTGCGCATCGGTCCATTCAAGGCGCATGTATCCCCCGTTTCGATGAACAAGAAAGATTGCAATGTATTTTGTCAGCCGGCTTCTTGTTTGAAGACGTCGAAGAGGCTCGCGTCGAGCGAAGCCGGGCGTGCGCGATGTTTCGCCCAATCACGCAAATCTTTGATTGACTCCTCGTAAGTTTCATAGAGCGGCACGGTTTCGGTAATCGCATTGAGAAGATCGTTCTGCGAAAGCTCGCGATTTTGCGCAAACGCTTTGTGCAAACCCGATGCGACGACTTGCTCCAGCTCTGACCCAGAAAAGTGTCGACTCTCCTCTGCAATTTCATCCAAGCGAAACAATTTTGGGTCACGACCTTGGCGACGCAGATGAATTCGCAAAATCTCTTCGCGCTCTTTGGGCGACGGAAGATCGACAAAAAAGAGTTCGTCAAAACGTCCCTTGCGCAAAAGTTCCGGCGGCAAGCGTTTGATGTCGTTGGCCGTCGCCACCACGAACACCGGCTTCGTCTTCTCGGAGAGCCAAGTCAAGAACGACCCAAACACGCGCGCCGCACTCACGTCTTCCGCCGAGGAAGCAAAACCTTTTTCGATTTCATCGATCCAAAGAATTGCTGGGGCAATCGACTCTGCAATCGCCGTGGCTTCGCGAATAATCGCTTCCGGAGTTTCGCTACTGCTCCCAAAAGCTGCACCGAGATCAAGCCGCAAAAGCGGAAAGCACCATTCGCGCGCCACCGCTTTGGCACAAAGCGATTTACCGCAGCCCTGCACACCAAGCAGCAAGAGGCCGCGCGGCGTGGGCAAACCAAAATTTCGTCCTTCGTCGGTGAATACGCGTTGTCGCTCTTTCAACCAACGCTTGAGTTCACCGAGCCCGCCAATGTCGTCGAGATTCTCGGCGGCATCATGAAAGCTCAGCGCCGGCGAACGGCCGAGCAAAGTGCGCTTTTCACGCACGATCCACGCGATGGCACTGTCGTCCAGCACACCGGCTTGATACCAAGCTTTGCGAAATACACGCGTCGCTTCAGCACTCGTCAGCCCAAGCGCCGCATTGACTGCAAGCGCAAGCACGCGCTCCGAAGCCGCACCTTGCCCCGCCGACTCAACGATCTTTCGAAAAAGCGGTTCGAATTCATCGGCTTTGGGCAACGGAACTTGGATTCGACCAATCTCGCGTTCGAGTTCGATAAGGAGTTGTAAAATCGGCGCGAAGAGTGACACTGCTTGGCGTCGCTTTGCAAACGTGGGCAAGGCATCGCGCAAACGGCGAATCGCAAGCGGATCATGCAAAACTTTGTGCGCATCGAGCACTGCGAAGACAACCGGCTCTGCCACCTCAAGCATGGCTTCGACCGCGGCATCAAACGAGCGCGCACCCCGCCCGCTTTCGGAGAGCCCGCTCGCAAGTGTCCAGGTGCGCAGTGTACGATCCGTGCCTTGCGCAGCGCGCTCAAGCAGTCGAAGCGCGCGTTCTTCTTCGAACGTCTCAATACCAATCAGGCGCCAACCCGATTTCAAAAAGAGCTGCAATTCTTTGATCGTGTCTTGACTCATCGTCGCAATCCTATTCGAGGTCTGCCGTCACGCGGATCACTTCTTCAAAAGTCGTGATGCCCTTCGCGAGTTTGCGAATCGCGCTCTCGCGCAAGGTCTCCATCCCTTCAATGCGCGCTGCCTTCGCGATTTCCGTCGCGTCCGCATTGGCGTTGATCAACTCGCGCACGCGACGCCCCACATCGAGCATTTCAAAAATTCCCGTACGCCCAAGCAAACCCGTGTGTCGGCAATCGACGCAGCCATCACCCCACTTCGCACGCAGTTGCTCACGACGTTCGACCGGAATTTTGAGTCCGAGAGCAGCGACCTGATCCGGTGTCAGATAGCCATCGACCGAGCAATGCGGACAAACCATACGAATCAAACGCTGCGCCATCACACCACGCAGCACACTTGAAAGCAAGAACGGTTCGACTCCCAGTTCCACCATGCGCATCACAGCACCGGCGGTGTCGCGCGTATGCAGCGTCGAAAAAACGAGATGTCCCGTCAGGGCAGCTTGCACCGCCATTTGCGCCGTCTCTTTGTCGCGGATCTCGCCGACCATAATCACGTCCGGGTCTTGACGCAAAATCGTACGCAGCGCATTGGCGAACGTGAGATCGATCTGTCGATTCACCTGCACCTGGCTATAGCGCGGATCGACCATTTCAATCGGATCTTCGATCGTTGTGATATTGATTTCCGGACCAAAGACGTAACGCAAAGTTGAGTAGAGCGTCGTCGTCTTGCCGGATCCCGTCGGACCTGTAACCAAGATCAAGCCGTTTGGCGATGTAATCCATTTTTCATACAACTCGCGCTCGCGAAAGGAGAAGCCAATTTCTTGCAAGCCGGCCAGCAGCACATTGGGATCAAAAATGCGCACCACCATTTTTTCGCCAAACGCCGTCGGCATACACGAAATGCGCAGCTCAATCTCATTGTCTTGATACAAAGTTTTGATGCGGCCATCTTGCGGACGACGGCGCTCCGCAATATCCATGCGTGCCATCACCTTGATGCGCGAGGCAATCGCGGCATGCACCGCAATCGGCACCGTCTCGATATCGTGCAAAATTCCGTCGATGCGATAGCGGATCACGCCCTCGGCGCCGCGCGGTTCGAGATGCAGATCGGAAGCACGCTGGCTAAAGGCGTAATTCAACAAATAATCGACGGCGGCAATAATGTGCTTTTCATTTTTACCGACGGCCATCTCGTCGTTCGATTTGAGCTGAAAAATTTGCACGATGCTGCCTTGCGGCACCACCGAATCGCCAAGATCTTCTTTGGCGCGCGACACACTTGTGCGAAACCCATACACACGTTCGATGACGGCAAGAATATCCGCCTTCGACGCCACGACGTAGGCCACAGGCTGACGAAAGAATTGCTCCAACGTGTCGCGCAGCGCGCTATCGAACGGCTCGGCAATCGCAAGCTTGAGCTTGCCTCCCTCGCGTCCGACGGGAATCACTACATTGCGTCGAGCAAACGGCCGCGCTAGCGACTTGCTGATGAGATCGTTGTCAAGGCGCAGCGGATCGATCTTGAGATAAGGCAGTCCCGCTGCCTTGGCCATCAATTCGGCGAGCGTATCTTCGTCGATCTTTCGATGCGCACGTTCGGGATGAGGAATGCCAATCGATGCAACCATCTCAGCAGGCGTCACATCATAGCGTAGGGCAGCTTGCGAGCGAACGGCGCCGACTTTGGTCTTGAGCACGCGACTGCGTAGCGTCATCGCACGCGCGGCGGCATCCGCGGCCTGTTGGGCATTGAGCAAGCCCGCAGTCTTGAGCATGGCGAGAAGTTCTTCAAGGCTTAGCGCCGGGCGAATCTGTCCCGTTGCGAGTCCTCCAGTTGGGCGAAGTGCTGTAGCGTCGATTTGTTCAAGCATGCTTTTGCCTATCGGCCGACGCGTCGCGCAACTTTCGCCGCAACTTGTTTTGGCCGCGCTTCTTCTCACGCCCGAGGCGTTCGTGGGAATGTCGAGATTTTATGCCTTCGACGGTGGTCGATCGGCAAGCATTTTCGTCGTCTCAACCCTTGGCGGCCAAAGCACGCAACTCCGCAAAACCCGCTTCGAGATCTTGCGCAAAGTTTGAAAGATCCGGCACGACCGTCGGATTCGCGATGAGCGCAATCATGAGTGCGCCGCGGTAACTCGTGAGCGAAATCACAAGCCCTTGATTGGCAAAGAGAGGGTTGAGCGGATAGCCCTCCAAGAGTTTTGCTTCGAGGAGATACAGCTCGTTGTCGAGGCGAGGATGATTCGAAACGATCAAGTTGTACGGGCGCAGCGCGCCAAGCACTGCAACACCCAACGCAATCATGTGCGCGCCCGCCCACTCGGCCGTTTGAAACAAAGTCGTTGCTCCAAGCGATTGCTTCGATTCCTTGTAATGCGAAGTTTCGGCGAGAAGTTTTTGGTAACGCTTGGAGGCATCGGGTTCATCGATCGGCAAAGTGACCACCCACGCCGAAGCATCGTTGCCAAGCTTTGCGAGCGCTTCGGTACTGCGTGTGCTCACCGGGACGACGACACGAAAACCAGCCGGTGGAGTTTCTCCTTTTCGCAAAAGATACGCGCGCACGGCACTCGCCACGGCCGCGAGCAGCACGTCGTTCACGGTGCCGCCAAGAACTTTGCGGATCGCGAGCGCCGACTCTACGTCTTGTTGGCAAAGTCGAATCTCACGCTCGGCATCGATCGGTGCATTGAGCGAAGTCTTCGGTGCGAGCGTGACACCGGCGCGCACCGTGGACCAAGTCGCGAGCGCGCGCTGCGCCCAGCTTTGTTTGGAGGCTCGTTGCTTGGGCGTCGGTTGCGCGGAAGCCTCGTCCGTTTTCTGGGTCGAGGCTTCATTGTGGTCTGGCGACTGCAAATGGGCAAACAATCGCTTGGCTTCGGCCACAATTTCTGTAGGCATTGCGATTCGACGCGAAACGGCGTCGCGTAGCAACTCGTTTCCGTCGGGAGCAGGACGCGGCGAGCGAGCACGCACGGCAGCAAATGTCGTCGTAGGTTTTTCGGAAAAAATTTGCGACATCAAATATACGATCGCTCCACCATCGACCATACAGTGGTGCATGCGACAAACTATGGCGAAACGATTTTGTGTCAGTCCATCGAGGACGCAAATTTCCCAAAGCGGACGCATGCGATCAAGGCACTCACCATGAATTTTGGCTGCGACACGAAGAAGCGTCGCTTCATCACCCGGCGCTTCGAGCTGCAAAAAGCGCACATGCTCGGCAATATCAAACTGCGTCGCATCGACCCAGACCGGATCGTTTTCGATCGGCACGAAAGCCAAGACCTGTCGCAAGCGAGCGATTCGGCTTGTGCGAGCGTCCAGAAAACCGCGAACGCGTTCAACGTCGAGAGCGCCGTCGGTGCGACGCAGCGGCGTGGCCTCAAAAATCCAAAGCCAACTGATATGCGTCGGTGCAACCGCCGATTCTTGGGGCAAGAACGTAATATCTTGCGCAGCGAGACGTTCATAGTGCGCTTTCGCCATCGCGACGATCGCCTCCACACCTACTTGGGCTTTCCTGCTTTCCTCTTCGGTTTTTTTTGGCGCTTCAAGTTGCTCTGGCGCTTCGCGGGGCTGCGGCCAAAGCGAAAGTCTAGTTCGCTATCAGCAAACGCAGACGATTGCCGACGCGCTCGGCATAGTCGGCAAGATCCCCGACCCAGCCAATGATCTGATACCAAAAGAACGTGCTTACTCCGAGCTTGTCCTCTTCCGCGAAAAGAATGCGCAGCGCTTTTTCTTCGAGCTTATCCGTCTCGCTCTCGTAGCGATTGAGCACACTGATCATGTCTTCGACGAGCGTCACTTCGCGGTTTCCGAAACCCGTTTCGACAAGCTCATCGAGCTGGTTCACAACCTTCTCGGCTTGCTCACAAGTCACAATCACACGTTGCACAAATTCGAGCATGACTTCTTTGAGGGCACTCGGCAGTGTCATGCCACGCAGATCCGCAAGCTCGGCGATGTCCTGGGCGACGTCCGCGATCGAGTCTTGCGCATCGAGAATTTCGAGCATGTCGCGGCGTTCCATCGCCATAAAAAGTCGCTTCGGCAAATGACTGCGAATCTCGTTCTTGATGTGGTCCGCCTTGTGCTCGAGTTCGTCGATCTTGCTGCGGCAAGCCTTGATTTTGTCTCGATCACCGACGGAAAGTGCTTCGAAGAGCGGCAACACCTGTTGCGCACAAGTCACCGCAACGCGAATGTGCTCCTGCATGGGACGAATCGGGGAGCGACCAAAGAGATCTCCGATCAACGTCATAACAACTCCTCAGCCAAACAGGCCTTTGAAAAAGTAGAAGAAGAAAATCGAAAGCACCGCACCGACGGGCAGCGTAATCACCCACGATAACATCACTTTTCCAACTACACGCAAATCAATGGCACCAATACCGCGTGCGAAACCGACTCCCAAAATGGCGCCGACCAAAATATGTGTCGTTGACACGGGAATCCCCAAACGCGACGCCACGATGATCGTCACCATCGCCGAGAACTCCGCCGCAAAACCACGACTCGGCGTAAGCTCCGTAATCTTCTTGCCCGCCGTCTCCATTACTTTCCAACCGTAAGTAGAAAGACCCACCACGATGCCTACGCCACCGACGACAAGCATCCAGAGATCGACGGAAGCCTTGCTCGCCACGTTGCCATCACGCACGGTTTGCACGATGGCCGCGAGCGGACCGATGGCATTGGCCACGTCATTTGCACCGTGCGCAAAGGCCATACTGCATGCCGTGAGCAACATTAAAGCGCCAAATACACGTTCGACGCGATAAACCCCTTCTTCCGCATGCCCTGCCCCTTCGCGCCACAACGTGCGCAAGATTCCCCACGCAGCGACGGCCGCCACAAAACCAATCAGGGCAGAAAGAAGGCATGCCTCCGTGAAACCGAGATGAAGTTTCAGATTTTCCAGTCCCTTGTAGGACGTCACGAGTGACACCACGAAAAAGACTGCGAACACGAAATAAGGCCCGACGGCTTTCGCGCGCTGCACCGGATCTTCTTGGTCGAGCACTGTGCGCCGAATAATTTGAAATACGAGAAACGAAATTGTGCCACCCAGAATCGGTGACGTGAACCACGAGACAACGATCTGTGTAATCTTTCCCCACGTTACCGCATCCGGACCAATGCCTACTGCCGCGAAACCGACGATGGCTCCGACAATCGAATGTGTCGTCGATACCGGCCAACCCGCAATGCTCGCAATCACGAGCCAGGTGCCCGAGGCCGCTAGCGCCGCGAGCATGCCCCAAACCAGAAGCATGGGCTGCGTATCGAAGATCCGCATATCGAGCATTCCGCTGCGAATCGTCTCCGTCACATGGCCGCCGGCCAAAAACGCACCGGCGAATTCAAAAATCGCCGCAAAGAGGATCGCTTGGCGATAAGTAATCGCTCCCGAACCCACGCTCGTACACATGGCATTCGCTACGTCGTTCGCACCGATCGCCCACGCCATGTACAGCGCAAGTCCGGCGGCGAGCCAGATTTCGAGAGGAAGATGAGGAAGCCAGGCCATCCACTCAGACACTGCGTCGATCCCTTCGTCTTTCCGCGAGCCGTAGGCCGAGCCTCGAACCGCCAATCAAATTTTGAAAATATATTTTTGTGAATCACAAAAGAACTGGTAGCGGTGGTTGGACTCGAACCAACGACCTACGCCTTATGAAGGCGCCGCTCTAACCAACTGAGCTACACCGCCGTATGTCGAGTGCGCAGACTGCATCAAGCAGGCTTTCGCACTCGCGCTCTCCTTGTTGCCCCCTCGCTCGATCACGTTCAATTGCGTTCGATCAAGCCGAATGTCCACTCGAAGGTCGCCGTACAGAGATCATCTCGCGAATCACATGGGACGCACTCGGGTTTTGGCGACCGCATTGTAGGCAGGGCCTTTCGGGATCGCTAGGGGCAAGATGTGCCGATCGACGCTCTAATTCGCACTTTGTGCGGACGCGGGGGCGGCGCGTGTCTGCACATCTTTTTGCAGTGCGTGCAGTTCGCGTTCGATTTTTTCGACACGACGCTCTAGCTCGCGCAAATCTCCTGCAGCAGCGCTACCACCGACGGAAGAGTTCGAGGCGACGCTCGCTCCGGGCGGCAACACAAAGACACTGACTCGCGCTGCCAAATCGTCGAGATCCCGAATGAAATCCTTGAAACTCGACGCTTTCGCAAAAACGCCGCGCGACGCATCGCCCGCGCGCGCCATGGCGGTCGCGCTCGTCGCCAAACACTGCAAGTCGAAGCTGACGCCATCGCCAAATTGCGTAAAGGAACCAAAGAGCACGAAATCCGCATTGCGATTTTTGGCAAGTTCGCGTGCCGTACTCGCACTCGACACCGTCACCTTCGAATCTCCAAAAATAGAAACTTGAACACCCGAATTTTGCCGCAGGCGCGAGGCGAGCATTTCAATAAGGCCCGCACGCAAGAAAGGTTGATCGTCGGCAGCGTACATTGTGATTGGCAAAATCAACACCTGCACCGGCGTTGTCGGTGACGCCACTTCCGCCGGCGCAGAGGACGACGCTGCGACAAGAAGCAAAATAACAAAAGCAGTTTGCCAAACATGCCGCGAGCGCTTCCTCGCAAGCAGCCGACACAAAATTGAGACTTTTTTCGACATGCATTTCCCTTCTGTGCGTTTGCAATTCAGTCTGCGGCAAACACCACTTGGCGCACCACGATGTCGGCCTCGCGCAGGAGTGCGAGCGGCACGTCCCCAAGCGGATAATGCGAGTTGTACACCACTTCGACGATGCCCGAGTTGAGGATCAACTTGGTGCAAAACAAACACGGCGACATCGTCGTGTAGATCGTCGCACCGCGAAGCGAAGTGCCGTGATACGCCGCTTGCACGATCGCATTTTCTTCGCCGTGCGAGCACAAGCACTCGTCGAGCCCAACTCCGCTTTTGCCAAACGCGTTGCATCGCGGGCAACCGCCTTCATTGCAGTTTCGAACACCGCGCGGTGTACCGTTATAACCCGTCGAGATGATGCGTCGGTCCTTCACCACCACGGCCGCCACCTTGCGCTTCACGCAATTGCTGCGCGAAGCCACAACGCGCGCAATGCTCATGAAGTATTCATCCCAGTTTGGGCGCTCAAAGCGCATCATACTCGTGAGCAAGCCCTGCAACTTCTCATGCAGGCCATCGAGGGAGCCGTCGTTCAAAATCGTGTGATCCGACATCTCTTGAATCTTGTTCAATTGCTGCGCCGCCGGATTGTCGCTCGCACGCTCGCGCCCTTCGAGGGCAATCAGCTGCTCGACGGTTTCCGGATCGCCGGGACGCGCACGTTCGCGCATTCGCTCAAAACGCAAATGAATATCCGCATCGACCCAAATCAAACGAAAACGTGCGCCTGCCGCACGCAGCGCCGCCACTTCGGCCGGATTGCGCACGGAATCAATCACATAGTTGCGATCGGCCAACACTTTTTTGAGTAATCGCTCGGCGAGCACGCCCGGCCCATGCGCCTCGCGCAGCGCATTGCCGGTTTCGATCATCCGCTCGCGCGTTTCGCTCAGACCGCGACTTGCCAGCTCGTCGCGAATGACGTCCGAAAGCGAAAGCGCATAGAAGCTTCGCTCGACGAGATAACGCACCACTTCGCCCTTGCCCGCACCGTTGGGCCCTGAAATTCCTAAGATCATGCTCCTCCTTACTTCACCTTCGTCCGCATTGGTTTCGCTTGCCGATCGTTGATTTTTCGGATCTTCGACCGCATACCGTTTGTCTCGCGCACTGCACGCACGAGAACATCGGCGCAGCGCGAGCTGTAACAGGCTATCCCAAAATGCACCGCCTCTTGCAGACGCATTTTCACTTCACGCAAAATTGTCAGCCTCCCCAACATAAAATCGCAATGCACAACGCACCTACTTCTGGCAGGTTTGAACGTCATGCGCATTTTCATTACCGGAATCGAAGGCTTTGTCGGCTCGCATCTCGCGCCGCGCATTGCAAAGTTGGGCCACGAAGTGGTGGGCCATCACTTTGGCAAGCCAAGTGTGGATGTCACCGACGAAAGCGCGCTGCGTGCCGTGCTCGCACGCGAAAAGCCCGACGCAATTTTGCACCTTGCCGCCATCAGCTCCGTTCCCGCCTCCTTCGAGGATGCTGCGCGCACTTATCGCGTGAACTTTCTTGGAGCCCGCTTCTTGCTTGAAGCCGCATGCTGCGAAACTCCGCATGCGCGAATTTTGCTCGTCGGTTCGGGGCATCAATACGGCACGAGTGCCGCCGTGCGCGAACCCTTTCGCGAAGATTCACCCTTTGCCCCGACCTCACCCTACGCCATCACCAAAGCTGCAGCGGATCTTCTCGGAGCGAGCTACGCCGCGCGCAGACTCGATGTGTTGCGCGTGCGCCCATTTAACCACACCGGTCCCGGCCAAAAAGACGATCTCGTGATCTCGAGTTTCGCGCGGCAAGTCGCCGAAATCGAAGCGGGAGTGCGCGCGCCGCAAATCGACGTCGGCAACCTCGACTCGGTGCGCGATTTTCTTCACGTCGACGACGTGATCGATGCCTATCTCGCGCTCCTCGATCCCAACGTACCTGCCGCTGCGTACAATGTTGCAAGCGGGCGCGCGACGCGAATCCGCGATCTCTTCGACGCCATGACCAACACACTTGCGTGTAAAATCGAAATTCGCATTGATCCGCGTCGCTTTCGCCCGACGGATTACGCCGTCGGCAATGCGGATCGACTACGAAATCTCACCGGCTGGGAGCCCAAAATCTCGCTCGAAACGACCTTGCACGAACTCCTCGATGCCTGGCGCACGCAGATTCAGAAAGCCAACTCGGGCCAATAAGACCCAAGTCGCGAAATAACACTTTTTTGAGACAAGCCTTCCGCTCGCCCGCTTCAAGCGACGGCGGAAACTGCGATCAAAGCAAGCCACTCGGTACCGTCGGCGTCCGCGCGCAAAAACTCACGCTCGACCATGAGCCCAACCGCTTCGAGGCTCCGCGCAAAGCGCTCGCGCTCCGACGCGAGCAAGCCTGAAAAGACGGTGCATCCGTCGAGCGCGGTGCGCTCGGCGATGAAAGAAAGCAGTGGCTCTGTCTCGCTGCGCAGCATATTGGCCAACACAATTTTGTAACGGATGCCCGGCGCAAGCGCTGCGTGCGTGCCCGCAAACACTTCGAAACGCTCGGCTAGCCCATTTTTCTGCGCGTTCTCCAGTGCGGCTTCGGGCGAGAGCGGATCGATGTCGAATCCCGTCGCAGAACCTGCTCCAAGCAGTAGCGCCGCAAGCGCCAACACTCCGCTTCCGGTGCCCACGTCGAGCACCGTCGTGCGTGGGCCAAGTGTCGCGTGCAGGGAATCGAGTGCCTGCAATGCAAGGAACGTCGATTCGTGACGACCCGTTCCAAAGGCCTGCCCCGGATCAATCGTAAGCTGCGCTTGCCCAGACTTTTGCGAGCACTCGATGAACGACGGACAAATCACGAGCCGCGGCGAAATTTCGATCGGAGCAAAGTCGCGACTCCAGTAACTCGACCAATCCTGATCTTCCACCACTTCCGGCTCACCCACGAGCGCGTGCGTACCGACTACACTGAGCACGGCCTCACGCAGCGCGCTGGCCTGCGACACCGGCAAATATAGGAGCAAAACCTTGTACGGCTTTTCCGACGGCTGCGACGCCAACGCGGGCAAACTTTCCTCGACGACGCCGAGAAGTCCGCAGTCCATCGCCTCGGCGACGCTGCGCTCAGCCAGCGCCTCGCACGCTTCAGCGTCCAGTGCAGGCGCCCCTGCCAATGCCGCAGCGCCAAATTCAAGGCGGATACACACAGTAGTTTCGACCTTGCGTTTCGTGCGCAATGTTTTTTTCGCTGCCCCCACATCACAGGGTACGTCACTCAACTTTGTGTCGTTTCGAGCACCCATCTCATCCCTTTCTTGGCTGCGTCGCCTTGCCCTTGCCGCAACGATGTTTCTTGCAACGGGCTGCTACCTCAGCCATGTCACATACGGTCAAACACAACTTCTGCTCGCACGAAAACCGGTAGCGCGCGTCATCGCAAATCCGCACACACCCGAGAGCGTGCGCGAGAAATTGCAGCATGTCCAAAAAGTTCGTGAGTTTGCGCGCACGCTGGGTCTCAGCGTCGACCAACAATACACAAGTTACGTCGCTTGGCCGCACGATCGCATCGTCACACTCGTAAGCGCCACGCCGCCGCACTCGATCGATCCCATTCAGTTTCGCTTTCCGATCGTCGGTGAAGTTCCCTACAAAGGCTATTTCAACCAAGCCCGCGCCGAAAAAGAAGCCGCGCGCCTGCGCACCGCTGGCGACGACGTCTGTCTATCTCCTGTACGCGCCTACTCGACGCTTGGTTGGTTCGAAGACCCACTCACATCGCCGATGCTCCAACACGATTTTGTTTCACTCACCGAAGTCATCCTGCATGAGTTGATGCATGCAACGGTTTACGCCAAAGGACATGCTGACTTCAACGAAGCCGCCGCCACCTTCGCCGGCCAAGAAGCCACCGTGTTGTTCTTCGAAGCTGCGAACGGAGCCGATTCACTCGAAGCGCACGAAGCTCGCAAACGCAATCACGACCTGCGAAAAATTGCTGCAATCAAACTTGAATTTCGACAACGCGTTACTGCGCTCTACACAATGCCGTTTCGAGCGGACGAGCAAATGCAAGAGCGCAGAAAACTTGAAGACGAAGCACGCGCCGCGCTGCGCGCACTCGATCTCAAAGCTTTCGACGCCGCGCGCGTCAGCGAAAACGCCGAACTCAACGATGCTTGCTTGGCACTCGTCGGCACGTATCACGCCGCCATTCCCGCTTATGAAATCGATTACGAAGCCTTGGGGCGAGACTTCCGCGCCTGGCTCGCCAAGGTAAAAGCCACCGCCAAAACACTCAAATAAAAACAAACAAGCGTACGTCGTGGAGTGATACGTCCTACACGGAAAAGAGTCACTGCAAACCCCGCCCTTTCACTTCAACCTGGCCACGCACCGGGCCCTACGATTTTGGCGCACGAAGGTTGGGCTCGTTGGGATGCAAGCGCTGAGCACGCTCGAAAAGTATAGTTTTCGTTTCGGGGCGCTCCGGATCTGGCACGCAAGCGGCCGCCGGACAAACCCGCGCGCATTGTTCCGTTTCGGCGAATCCCACGCATTCCGTGCAAAGCTTGGGATCGATCACATAGACGAACTCGCCCTTCGTAATGGCATCGTTGGGACATTCCGCTTCGCATGCGCCGCAGTTCATGCAATCGTCGGCCGAAATCATCGTCGCCATTTTGTCTTCTCCTGCGCAGCGATCCTACTGGGTCGATGTTTTTTCGCTACGTTTCGCACCGCTTTTCTCAACAAAGGAAAACCATGATGTTTCGCAAAGAACTGAAAGTCCTCGACTGCACGATCCGCGACGGCGGTTTAATCAACAACTATCAGTTCAGCGATGCATTCGTAAAAGCCGTCTATCGCGCAATCTGTGATTCCGGTGTCGATATCATCGAGGTCGGCAAGAAACTCACCGAGAGCGAAGTGTACTCGCGCACGGCCTGGGGCAAGTGGAATTTCTGCGACGACGACGATGTGCGCGCCGTGCTCGATTCGTACTCTTGCGAAAATGCGCCGCTGATTGCCGTGATGTACGACGTTGGCCGCGTCGACGTAAAAAGCTTAAAACCCGTCGACCAAACGCCCTTCGACATGATCCGCACCGCGTGTTACGCGCACGAAATCGACAAAGGCATCGAACTCGTTCGCCGCACGAAAGACCTCGGCTACGCGACGGCACTCAACATCATGGCACCGTCGGTGGCAATCGAAACCGAACTCATCGCCGGCCTGGAAGAAATCAACGAAGTCGCCGAAATCGACTGGTTGTATCTCGTCGATAGCTACGGCGCGTTTTATTCCGAGCAAGTCACAGCGTATGTGCAGATGTATAAAAAACACGCACCGACGAAAGAACTCGGCTTCCACGCGCACAACAATCAACAACTTGCGTTCTCGAATACACAGCAAGCAATCATCGACGGTGTAAACATGCTCGACGCGACGATCAACGGCATCGGCCGTGGTGCCGGAAACTGCAATCTCGAACTGCTCCTCAACTTCTTGAAGAATCCGAAATTCGATGTGCGCCCAATCTACAAAGCGATTCAAGAAGAATTCGTGCCGCTACGCAAAGAAATCGAGTGGGGTTTCAACGACATCTACGGCATCGGCGGCTACCTGAATCAACATCCGCGCGCGGCGATCAAGCGCCGCGCCAACGCCGACAATCGCGATTGTTGCTACGACTTCTATCTCGAAAGCATTCAACCGGAATAGTTGCAGGTAACACTATTTTTTGTCGGATTGCGACAAGGCGATCGACTGAAGCACGACCGACAGGTCTCGCAGATCGAGCTTGCGATCCTGCAAAGTTTTCAAGAGCTGCAAAAGTTCATTGCTCACGCCGCTGAGTTGCAAAGTCATCGAGACGTCGTGCAGCATCGGCTGTGCATCGACACTTTTTGACGTCGTACTGGACACATCCGTTGTCTTCTCGCTCGGCGGCAACGCCGATGGCCGTGTCGGCACCGTCGGTGCGGACACAGGCGCCGCCGTCACGCGCGAAGTACGACGATTTGGCGCACCGATCGCAATCATCGTAACCTCGCCGGAAGGCATGGGCTCCGACGATGCAGCCACCGGCGGCGGCGGCGTAACTACCGGCGAAGCCGGTGCAGGCGCCTTGGCGACCGACCCACTCCGCGCAGAGGACTCTTCGAGACCAAACTCAAAATCGTCCACGGAATCGTGCATCTCGATCTGCGGTGGCGGAGTTTGCGGCGAAGCGCTGATTGGCATTGCCGTAGGAGACACTTTTTGAGGTAGGGCAGCCTGTGCAGCGCCAGCCTCGGAGAGCGCAGCCGCCGCGTCGGACTGCGAACGAATCGCCGGCACCGTGGGTGCGGACTCCACAAAATCAAAACCCGAAAGACCATTCGAAAAACTCAAACCATTGTCAGCATCGAGCGCTTCGAGGCCTTGATTTTTGAGATCAATTTTCGGCCGTGGCGGTTCGGCGTCGATTTTTTTGCGCAAATCTGGCGCGCGATACACCGGTCTCTCACTGCGCTTTGCAAGTGCGGGGTCTTCTTCGAGATTGACACCCAGCATCGTGCGCGCGCCATCGTCGTCCTCTGCGTGATGATAATCCTTGAGCTGCGAAGCATATTTTGCGTTCGGCATGCGACGCGCTGGATTTTCGTTGCTCACACAGAAGCGAATCTTCCAATCGCCAATCGTGATGACATCATTTGGTGTAATCACCGACTTGGTGATTCGCTGCCCATTCACATAAGTGTGATTCGCGGTGTGTAAATCTTCGACCGCAAACTGCGCACCTTCGCGCTTGAAAATCGCATGCTCGCGCGAAATCTCAGACTCCGGCAAAACCAGATCTTGATCCGGATGGCGCCCAACGCGAATGCGTAGCGTGTCCCACAAAATCACCTGATCCGATTGCCCGACACGCGTCACGACCAAATACGGGTGCACTTTCTCGCCTGCAGCCATCTCGCCTTCTTCCTCGTTTCTCTGAATTGCCGGTGTATGCCATTCCTTCGGCACGCAAACCCTCAGGGTTAACTACCGGGTCACGCCGAAACGAAGCTTTCCGCACGCAAGCGTAGAAAAACCTAGCGAGCAGCCAGAGCAGGCGAGATACGGGGGCTTGGTGCGAGAACACAACCCCCCAGGCGCCGTTAGGCCTCGGCCATCAGAACGAGCGTTTCGCGCGGTTTGCAGATTTCCGAAAGCGCGTGCCCTACCTCGGCTTCCGCAACCGCCCTCTTCTTGCTGGCAAGTTCACGCTCGCATTCCTGCGCCAAATCGGCGATCGACACAATTCCGAGTAGGTGACCCGCGCCATCGATTACCGGCAAGCGCCGCACTTTCACTTCGCGCATTATTTTCAGCGCCTCTTGAATCGTATCGTCCGGCTTGCAGCAGCTCACGCCTGTCGACATGGCATCTGCAACACGCAACTCCTTTAGGTTTCGGCCTCGGAGATAGCTCGCCATGCAAATATCACGATCCGTCAAAATTCCAACCAGGCGCCCAGAACGATCTGAAATCGTAACCGGCACGCACCCACAATCTTGCTCCCACATAATTCGCGCCGCTTCATTCAAGCTGTCTTCCATCATGCAGGTGCGCACCCGCTTGTTCATGACTTGCTCGACTTTCATAAGTACCTCCAAAGAAGTGATTTAAAAAAGAGCGCGAAAACAACGCGCTGGCGCCAGACGCCATTGCAATCAAAGCCACGCCAAGCAAGATGAGCACTGGAAAGAAGAAACCTGCAGGAAACAGCTTGTACAGGAGTGCCGCTCGTAAGAAAGGACTACTTTAGCGCCGATTGCCTTGCGAACCAGCGCGACACCAAATATCGACACGAAGCATCGACACCAAACACCGAAAGAGAACAACAACTTTCGATAATTCTGTCTCGATCCCGTGATCTTTTGCTCATATCACGCGCGAAAATTTTTGCTGTGACTCGATGCACCACTTGAGTGCGAAGCAAACGTGATGAATGTGCATGATGAAATTGAATATGAAGAAGTTTTTTCGACGCTGCGCTGGCCAGACAGCAAGTTGTGCTTACAATTTTACGTCGAAAGCGAAACTTCAATCAGTGAGGGGCAAATGCAGTTTCATCTTCTTTCGTTCGAAGGACCGGATCTCTACGCGAGAGTGGGCGGCTTAGCGACGCGGGTCGATGGTTTACTCGATGCACTCTGTGCAGAAGGTCATGCGACACATCTTTGGTTCGTCGGTGATCCTGAACTTCCCGGGCACGAAACGCAGGGCTTGCGACATTTGCACCGTTGGTGCCAAAGCCTGAGCCACTCTACACCGGTCGGTGTTTACGAGGGAGAGCAAGCCAAAGCAATCGACTACGCCACATCGCTGCCGCCGTTCTTGTTGCAAACCACACTTGCGCCCTACCTATTGCAAGGTGGCCGCGCGGTGGTCATCGCTGAAGAATGGCAAACTGTAAATGCCGTCTTGCACCTCGACTGGTTGCTTCAACAAGCGGGCCTGCGCGATCGCGTCAGCATCATCTGGAATGCGAACAACACGTTTGGCTTCGATCAAATCGACTGGAATCGCCTCGCAAGTGCGGCAGTCATCACGACGGTCAGCCGCTATATGAAGTTCTTGATGCAGCCGCTCGGTATCGACGCGATTGTGATCCCAAACGGCCTTGCACCCGATGCTTTTCTTCCGGCGCAACCCGCTGCCGTTCGACAATTGCGCGCGCTCTTCCCAGATCGCACGCTCATCACCAAGATGGCGCGCTGGGATCCCGACAAGCGCTGGCTTGCGACGATTGAACTCGCGGCGGTGTTGAAGCGACAAGGCTGGAAGCCGCTCGTCATCGCACGCGGCGGTACGGAGCCGCATGGCGTCGAAGTGATCGCCGCCGCGCGCGCAAAGGGACTTCGCATTGTCGATCGCGACAATCTCGCAGGTGCCAAGGGAATCCTCGAAGCACTGCACGGCCTTGAAAATGTCGATCTCGTGAATCTTCGCTCGCACGTCGATCCCGAAGCGCGCCGGATTTTGTTCCGCGCGTCCGACGCGGTGCTGGCCAACAGCGGTCACGAGCCCTTCGGTCTCGTCGGCCTTGAAACCATGGCTGTCGGCGGCATCGCCTGCACAGGATTTTCCGGCGAGGACTACGCAATTCCGGGTCGAAACGCGCTTGTGTTACAAACGGAAAATCCGGATGAGTTCATGGGATTTTTTGCTCAGCTTCGCGGCAAGCCGCGCGCCATGGATGCCATGCGCCGTGCGGGTCGCGAAACCGCACGCCAATACGCTTGGCCCGAGGTGATCACGCGAAACTTCCATCCGCATCTTGAGCTGCTTCTCGCCAACCCGAGCGCACGCGTCACGGCCACGGCAGAACCAAACACATTCGGTGCGACCAAAGCACAGGAAGCGCTCGAAGCAACGGGAGAAATTCCTCAGAAGCGATTTTCAGCCGTGAGCGTGCGCGACGCCGGAAGATACATTCGAAGCGCGTAATCTTTGACCATGCGATCTGCGTTGTAACGCCACGCTAGCGTGATGAGTGCGTTTTTGACGCGCTTGAGCCACTCGACGGGAATGCCCGCTTCGTTTCGCTGGAAATACAAGGGCACAACTTCATTTTCGAGCACCCGCATCATACTCTCGTGGTCGCGTTGGTCCTGCACCTCCGGATCGACGTGCACCTGCCCCTCACCAAAAGCGAAACCGTTTTGTGTGTTGTAGGCCTCGTTCCACCAACCATCGAGCACCGAGCAGTTGAGCGTGCCGTTAAAGACCGCCTTCATTCCGCTCGTGCCGCAGGCTTCGAGCGGGCGGCGCGGCGAATTGAGCCAAAGCTCGCAACCTTCAAGCAAATGTCGGCTCACGTTTTTGTCGTGATCCTCGACGAATACCAAATGGTTACGCAATTCTGGGTCATGGCGAATTTCGAGCAAACGTCGAATGATCGCCTTGCCAGGCTCGTCCGCCGGGTGCGCCTTCCCCGCAAAAACAATCTGCACCGGACGCTCGGCATTCGTCACCAAACGCTTGAAACGATCGAGATCGCGAAAAAGTAAAAGCGCGCGCTTGTAGGACGCAAAGCGCCGCGCAAAACCAATCGTCAGCGCATCCATCCGCAGAGTTGGCATCGGCTCTGCAAGGTCAAGCCGCTCCCATCGACTCGTCAAACGACGCTGCACGAATGAAAGCAAGCGCTGCTTCAGAGCACTCTTTACGCCCCAAAGCTGAAAATCATCGAGATTGTTGATCAGTTGCCAATAAAGAGGATCACAAAGATGTGTCTTCCAGTTGCTTCCAAGGCAATCAGTAAAAAGCTGGGCGATTTCCATCGCAAGCCAACTATCGACGTGCGTGCCGTTCGTAATATGCCCGATCGGAATATCCGCACTGTCGCGACCGGGCCAAAGCGGCCGCCACATCTCACGTGTCACTGTTCCGTGTAATGCACTCACGGCATTGGCACGTTGCGAGAGCCGAAGCGCGAGCGTCGTCATGCAAAATTCTTCATGCTCGTTTTCGGGGTTCGTGCGACCAAACGCGAGCAGCTCTGAATCGGAAATACCCAAGCGCTTTTGCAGCGGGCGCAGCGCATCGAGCACCATCTCCGGCGCAAAACGATCATGTCCTGCCTCGACCGGAGTATGCGTCGTAAAGACCACCGATTCCGCCACCTCGTGCGCCACGCGCGCAAAGGGCAAGCCCGTCTCCTCCATCTGCTGTGCGATCGCTTCAAAAATTGCAAAAGCCGAATGCCCTTCGTTCAAGTGCAGCACCCCTGGCCGTATCCCAAGTGCCCGCAGCGCGCGATACCCTCCCACACCTAACACAATTTCGTGTTGAATGCGCGTCAAGCGATCACCGCCATAAAGACGCAGCGTTTGCGGAAAACATCCCGTCGGAGCACACGCGAGATACTCGAGTAAGAGCAAGTGGCACCGCCCGATTTCGGCTTGCCACAAACCCACTTGCACCTCACCGTCGTTGAATGGCACCACAATCGTCACTTGCTCGCCCTTGGCGTCCGTGATGGGCTTAATCGGAACGCGCGACGTATCGAGATCGCAATACAGCTCTTGCTGATTTCCGTCGGCATCGATGTGCTGCGTGAAATAACCTTGGCGATACAACAAGCTGATGCCGTACGTCGGAATGCCGAGATCCGAGCAACTCTTCAGATGATCGCCCGCGAGCACACCGAGCCCGCCCGAATAAATCGGCAACGATTGGTGAATGCAAAACTCTGGGCTGAAGTACGCCACCGGCGCCGCACGAAAACTCGGTGCATTCCAAGCCGCCCAATGTCGCTCGCTTTCGAGATAGCTACGCAAACTCATCTCGGCGTGCGTTGTTTGCGCAAGCACAACCGCTTCATTGCCGCGCGTCGCGAGCAACTGGTCATCGACTGTTTTTAGAAACGCGACGGGATTGTGATTCACCTCGCGCCAAAGGTCGTTGTCGATCAAACGAAAAATCAAATCTAATTCGTTTGACCAACTCCACCAAAGATTTTCACTAAGCCGTGTTAAACGAGTGCGAAGATCAATCACGCGAGCCCCGAAAAAAGTCTGCTTGTAGCTTTCATGTTGAGGCTTGAGTATTCCATAATCATCGAGAGGATGCGCGAGGCAAAAAATTCAGCCGATCGTTTTTCTTCATTTAAGAAATGATCGAATGAATGCAAAGGATGCGGCGTGAAAATTCGTGCAGGAAGTGCAACACAGCTCGGTGCGAAATGGGACGGACAAGGCGTTCACTTCGCCGTCTTCTCGGCCAATGCAACACGCGTAGAACTCTGCCTTTTCGACGCTGACGCCCCCCTGCGCGAGACGCGCCTTGCCCTGCCCGAGCGCACGCAAAATATTTGGCACGGCTACGTTGCCGGAATTGCTCCGGGTCAAATTTATGGTTACCGCGTCGAGGGCCCGTACTCTCCCTCCGACGGACACCGCTTCAATCCAAACAAACTCCTCGTCGATCCGTATGCGCGCGCTCTCACCGGCCCCATGCACTGGAATGAAATCTTATGCGAGAGCGCAGATGCAAGTCACGAGCGTGACGCACGCGACAGCGCCTCTCACGCACCGCGCAGCGTCGTCGTCGATACCGATTTTGATTGGGAGGGCGACCAGCGCCCATGCACAGCATGGGAAGACAGTTTGATTTACGAATGTCACGTCAAAGGCCTCACTGCACTGCACCCCGACGTACCGGAAGCACTGCGCGGAAAATTCTTGGGTTTGGCCGCAAAGCCGATCGTGCAGCACCTACACTCGCTCGGTGTCACCGCCGTCGAACTCTTGCCCGTGCATCAAGCGTTTTCCGAGCGCCATCTCGTCGAGCGTGGGCTCACGAATTATTGGGGTTACAACAGCCTTGGTTTTTTTGCGCCCGACTATCGCTTTGCAAGCGATTCACTCGGCAAGCAAGTGCATGAATTTAAAACCATGGTCAAAGCGCTGCATCGCGCGGGCATCGAGGTCATCCTCGACGTCGTCTACAACCACACGGCCGAAGGCGATCAATCGGGGCCGACACTTTCGTGGCGCGGCTTTGACCACGCAAATTACTATCGCCTTGATCCAAGCGATCGTACGCGCAACCTCGACGTAACCGGTTGTGGCAACACCGTCGATACGCGCAAATCTCCTGCGCTGCGCATGGTAATGGACAGCCTGCGCTACTGGGTGCAAGAGATGCACGTCGATGGTTTTCGCTTCGATCTCGCTCCGGCGCTCGCCCGTACATACAAAGGTTTCGATCACGAGAGCGGGTTCTTGCAAGCGCTCGCACAAGACCCTGTGCTTTCGCAAGTCAAACTCATCGCCGAACCGTGGGACCTTGGCGCAAACGGCGAACAAATTGGAAATTTTCCGTCGGAGTGGTCGGAATGGAACGCGCGTTATCGCGACAGCTTGCGCCGTTTTTGGCGCGGCGACGGCGGCGAGCTACGCCATTTTGCGTCACGCCTCACCGGTAGCAGCGACCTTTTTGCGATGAGTGGTCGCGGCCCGCGCGCAAGTATCAATTACGCAACAAGCCACGACGGATTTACATTGCACGACTGGGCGAGCTACACAAAAAAGCACAACTTGAAAAATGGCGAAGACAATCGCGACGGATCCGACGAAAACTTCAGCCACAACTGGGGCCACGATGGTGCGACACATGATCCTGTCGTTTTGAATTTGCGCCGAAAAGCAGTGCGCAATGCCCTGGCCACTCTCGCCTTTTCCGTCGGTGTTCCCATGCTTACGCAAGGTGATGAAATGGGTCGTACGCAGGATGGCAACAACAACGCCTATTGCCAGGACAATGCGACGAGTTGGGTGTCTTGGGCGCTCGATCCTGCGCAACGCGAGCTTCTCGAATTTTCGCGCCAGCTCTTTGCGCTACGCCGCGCACACGAAGCGTTTCGTCGGCGCGATTTCTTCTCAGGGAGAAACTTTGCAAATCACCAAGGCAAAGATCTGACTTGGCTTCGCAGCGATGGTCGCGAGTTTGAACACGACGATTGGTTTACAACCGCGCAAAACGCACTCGGTATGCTCTTGCAAATTCCACCCAACCCTGCGTTGCAGCGCGCCACAGCGCAGCGCCGCGAAGCGCCGGAGTACGGAGCGCGCACCGACGGGAAAACCCCTCTGCGCAGCTCGGCCTTGCTGCTTTTGATCAACGGGAGTGACACGCCGTGCGAGTTTCATTTGCCAGCACTCGATTGCAATGCACGCTGGACGGTTCTCGTAAGCACCGAAGAGCGTTACATACCGCAAACCCAATACGCAAAAACGATCCACCTCGACGCGCGTTGCCTTCTGCTACTTGAATCGGGAGCCTGTTGAAGATGCAGAAGATGCAAAGCACAAGTTTTTTCAACGATCCTGCTGCGCTGGATTCGCTTCTTGAAATTTCGTTCGCCGACCAAAAGCTTTTGTGCGACGGAAACCTTCACGACCCACACCGTATTCTTGGCGTGCACTCGGTATCGACGCGGCCCGTTGCAGCGTCGGAAGGATGCGAAGCCGTCGACGACACTCTCGCCTCGCAGGCACTACACGTCACGCATGGTCTCGTCGTGCGCGCCTTCCACCCCGAAGCCAGACGCGTCGAATGCGTGCTCGGCTCGGGCGAAGTCATCGTGATGCGAGCCATCGCACCCCACGGCTTATTTGCAGCATTTCTTCCCGAACGAACCTTTCCACTTTCCTACACTTTGCGGTTTCATTTTCCAAATCAAGAAATTTACGAAACGCAAGATCCTTATCGTTTCCTGCCTACCTTGAACGAACACGACCTCTATCTCTTCGGCGAAGGCTCGCACCGCAAACTTTGGAAAACGCTTGGCGCGCATGCGCGCTGCATCGACGGCGTCGATGGCATTGGCTTTGCGGTCTGGGCACCCAATGCGCGGCGCGTCAGCGTCGTCGGAGATTTCTGCCACTGGGACGGACGCATCTTGCCCATGCGCAACCTCGGCGCTTCCGGTGTCTTCGAACTCTTCGTGCCGCAGCTCACGCCCGGAACGAGGTATAAATTTGAAATCAAAACGCAAACCGGGGAACTGCTGCACAAAGCCGATCCCTTCGCTTTTTTCTGCGAAGACCCCCCGCGAACAGCGTCACGCATATTTGTGTCGTCTTACACTTGGAACGACGCTGCCTGGATGCAAGCGCGACGCCACCTCGAACCTCAGAAAGAAGCACTCGCTATCTATGAAGTGCATCTCGGTTCGTGGGCGCGCATTCCCGAAGAAGGTGGCCGCACCCTACACTATCGTGAGATTGCACCGCGCTTGATCGCAAATGCAAAACGCTTTGGCTTTACACATCTCGAACTTTTGCCGATCGCCGAACACCCCTTCACGGGCTCGTGGGGCTATCAAGTGTCGGGTTACTACGCACCGACGGCGCGCTTTGGCTCGCCCGATGACTTTCGCTTCTTCGTCGATCTCTGCCACCAGAACGGCATCGGCGTCATACTCGACTGGGTGCCCGCACATTTTCCCAAAGACGACTTCGCTCTGCGGCGTTTTGACGGCACAACGCTCTACGAACACGAAGACCCACAACGCGCCGAGCATCCCGATTGGGGGACATTGATTTTCAACTACTCTCGAAACGAAGTGAGAAACTTCTTGCTCGCCAACGCTTTGTATTGGCTCGATGAATTTCATATCGATGGGCTTCGCGCCGACGCGGTGGCATCGATGCTCTATCTCGATTACAGCCGCAAGCCCGGCGAATGGATTCCCAATCATTTCGGTGGACGCGAAAATCTCGACGCAGTGCAGTTTCTGCAAGAACTCAATACTGTGTTACATGCCGACTATCCAGGCTGCATGAGCATCGCCGAAGAATCAACGGCGTGGCCAGGCGTGAGCCGTCCGGTTTGGGAAGGCGGGCTGGGCTTTACCTTCAAGTGGAATATGGGTTGGATGCACGACACTCTACACTATTTTGCGAAAGACCCGACATATCGTCGCTATCACCAAAACGATCTTAGCTTCGCCATGATCTACGAATACACTGAAAACTTCGTGATGCCGCTCTCTCACGACGAGGTCGTCCACGGAAAGCGCGCGCTTCTCGAAAAAATGCCGGGTGATCTTTGGCAAAAATTTGCCAATCTTCGATTGCTTCTCACCTACCAATACACGCGCCCTGGAAAAAAACTCTTATTCATGGGAAGTGAACTGGCTCCGTCGCACGAGTGGAATTGCAACCAGAGCCTCGATTGGCATCTCGCCTCGACACCCGAACGTGTCGGCCTCGCGCGATTTCTCGAAGATTTGGGTGCACTCTACCAAAGCACAAGCTGTCTTTGGCGCTGCGATCACAATCCGCATGGATACGAGTGGATCGACATGAACGACCGCGAAAATTCAGTCTTCGCCTATCTGCGACGCGACGGCGAAGCGCACCTCGTCGTAGTCATGAACTGCACACCTGTGCCGCGCAGCGACTATCGCATTGGTGTTCCGCGCGCAGGCAAATATCGCAAGCGTCTTTCGAGCGATGAATACGCATACTTCGGCAGCGGCATCTCGACACCGGATTGCGTCGACACCTCACCCATTTCTGCACACGGACGCCCCCAGTCGATTGTGCTGCACTTGCCGCCCCTCGGCGCGCTCGTGCTGGAACCAGTGTGCTCCGATGACTGAAGCGCGCCCGCAACTCCGTCGCCTGGCCGAGCACTACGGCATCCTCGACCGCTATGAGCGCACCGACGGAAAATGGCACGAAACAAGCGACGCCACACGCGTCGCACTGCTCGCCGCGATGGACATCGACGCCGCAAGCGAAGAAAGCTGCGCGCAGTGGCTCGCTACCGAAGAAGCGCGCATGGCTTCGCGCGTTCTTGAGCCCGTGCGCGTCGTGCTCGAAGGCTCGCACGAACTTGCAATGCTCACGATTCGAGTTTCACATCCAAGCGACGAGCCGCTGCACTGGAATCTCGAAGTCGTACACGAAGACGGATTGACACAAAACTTTGATGGAAGCATTGAAGCACTGCCCTCACCGTTCTCACCGCAGATCGAAATCGCAACGCCGATGCTGCAGGAGCTGCCCCTTGGCTATCACACTCTGCACTGGCGAAGCTTCGGTGCCTTGGAATCTGCTGCGGCACAGCGCCTCATCGTTGCACCCGCGCGTTGTTATACGGTGTCGGAGAAAATCGGTGAAGCCAAGGCGCTCGGAATTTGGTGCAATTTGTATAGCCTGCGCAGCGACGAGAACTGGGGCATCGGCGACTTCGCCGACCTTCGGCGCTTGATCGAATTTTGTGCCGCGAACGGTGTCGATTTTATCGGCATCAATCCTTTGCACGCCCTATCACTGCCCGACACCGATGGGTGTCCATATTTTCCAACGAGCCGCCTATATCGAAACTTCCTCTACCTGAACGTCTTTGACATCCCTGAGTTTGCGACGTGCGCCGCCGCGCAGTCGCTCTATGCCTCCGACGAGTTTCAAACCGAGCTTGCAGATTTGCGTAGCGCAACACACTTGCACTATTCGCGGCTTTTCGCGCTCAAGCTCTCCGTCCTAAAACTTTTGCACCAAGAATTTTTGCGCGCGCACGACCACGGCGGCACGGTGCGCGGCCAAGCCTATGCCGCCTATTTGGAACACGAAGGCAAGCACCTCGAACGCTTTGCCGCACACTGCGCCGAGCACTCTACGACCGCCGATTTGCAGCGTTATCTGCAATTCGAGATCGCACGACAGCTTGCCGATTTAAAATCTTACGCAAAAAAGTGTGGAATCCAATTTGGCATCTACCAAGATCTCGCGGTCGGTTCTGCACCCGACGGAAGCGACACGGAAAGTTTTTCGCGTCTCTTTGCCGTCGGTGCGTCGCTCGGTGCGCCTCCCGATCCGTTTTCGGACCTCGGGCAAGAATGGGGCATCACGCCGATCGTGCCGCAGCGCTTGCGCGAAAACGGTTA
>CAYRID010000017.1:0-31318 GCA_964424225.1 uncultured Geobacter sp. | reverse complement strand
GCATATCTCGCAGTTTACGCCATCCCGGACCTACACAATTCAATGTGGGCGGTTCGGCGGATCGTCGCCGCGATAGAAATCGCGGTTGGCTTCGCGCAAACGCTTGCGCATTCTGTAGCGCTCCCAGCGATATTTGATTTGTCGCCATGTGGGCACGACGGCGTGTGATTTCGAGCGCCACAAATAGAGAAATCCGACGAGAACACCACCGAGATGTCCTGCATGGCTCACGTTTGCGGGGCCCATTGTAAATTCGAGAACGAAGAGCAGCGGAATCAAATACAGCGCCTTGATCGGGATCGGTGGGAAGAGAAGCATGAGCCTTCGATTGGGCCACGTCAGTGCATAGGCGAGCAGCACGCCCATGGTTGCGCCTGAGGCTCCAAGCGTCGGGATGCTCGTCGGTGCATCAAAACCCAAGACGCGAAACAAATATGGGTAGGATGCAATGATGAAGCCCGCACCGGTGCCGCAAGTGAGATAGTACTTGAGAAAACGCTGATTTCCCCACGCCAGAGCCAAGGGCGAGCCAAACATCCAAAGCGAGAACATATTGGCGGCGATATGCGCAAAGCTTCCGTGCAAAAACATGTAGGTGAAAGCTTGCCATACATATCCTTGTGTCCAAAACAACTTGGGCACGACGGTGAAATAGACTTCGAAGTAGGCAAATTGCGAGCTGCGCAAGATGGTTTGAATCAAGAAAACTGCCGCGTTGGCAATCAGTAATTTTTTGATGATTTCGGGGGTCTGCGGAGGACCGATTTGCATGCCCATGTATTTCGCCTTTTGCTTTGCTTTTTTGTTGGCGCAGTGAGTTGGCCCGTCGGTCGTTTGCGCAAATTTTCGCTTTTAAAACGTATCTCGCCTCAAGGTAACGGCGCGGAGTCGAGTGAGTCAACGCACGCGAAAAATTTGAGAAGGTGCTGTCGTCGCCTTGAGATTGCGCAACCGGTTCGAGAGTGGATCCGACGCGCAAGCTTGCGTTCAAATTCGTCCGAGGTGACGCGCGGCGTGCAAGAGCGCGAGCGCACTTTTGGCATCGGGAATTTCACCGCGCCAAACCAGTTCGAGTGCGTGCGAAAAGGACATGGGAACAAGCTCGATCACTTCATCGGCTTCAAGGCGCTGGGGTACAGGCGAAAGCTCGAAGGCCGCAAAAAGATGGATTCGTTCGTCGGTGAAACCGGGTGATGTAAAAATCTCGCCGACTTTCACGAGCCGATCCGTGTGCTGGCCAGCTTCTTCTTCAAGTTCGCGTACAGCACAAATCTCAGGCGTGTCGCCGTCAAGTTTTCCGGCCGGCACTTCGTAAATCACGCCGCCCGCTGCATGACGAAATTGGCGGATGAGCAAGACTTCCTTCTCGTTTAGGAACGGCACGACGGCTGATGCTCCCGGATGGCGAACGATGTCGAGCACGATTTCGCTACCGTTTTCGAGCTGAAGTTTTTCTTGATAGACCGTAATGCTGCGCCCGCGATATACGAGTTTTTGTTCCATCTTTGTTTTTGCTCTGACAACCGTTTCCGACGGTGTTCGCACGAAGTAAAGTCGTTGTTTTCGTTAAAGCCGTGCGTGCGACACGAAACTTTGCTCGCTAAATTTTGCACGCTCAAAGTACCACGTGAGCTGCTTCGCGAAGTCGGTGGGTACGGCAAATTCACGAACAAAAAATCACTTTTTGGAGTTTTCTTTGCGGCGCGATCAAGCAGAACGTGCAGTTTGCATCGATGCGGGTGAGTTCGTGCTCGAAGGACTTTTCGTGCGTGGGCTTGCTGGGGATGTTGCGGGCGCTGTCGTGGCAGCGCCGCATCCACTCCTTGGTGGAAGTATGGATTCGCCCGTCGTGGGTGAACTTGCCTATGCGGTGGCCAAAGTGGGTCGCGCTTCGCTGCGTTTCAATTGGCGCGGCGTTGGGGCGAGTTCAAGCCAAGCGAGTGGCGAGATCGCGCAAGCCGAACAAGACTTCGAGGCGGCGTTTGCACATCTCGCCGAAACGATTCCGGGGAAAATTCTTTGCTGCGGATACTCCTTTGGTGCGCTTGTGGCGGCTTGCGTTGCGGCGAAACTTGAGCGTGTCGACAAGCTTTTACTTGTCGCGCCACCGACGGATCGCCTTGATGTTGCAGCTCTCGATACATTTCTTGGTGAAACACTGATCGTTGTCGGATCACAAGATATTTATGCACCCGTCGCAAAACTCGAAGAAGTGACGCAAGGGCTTTCGCATGGTCGCTTGGAAGTCATCGCCGAAGCCGATCATTTTTTTCGGTCGGGTCTTGCAGAGCTAAATCAGATTGTTTGCGCTTGGCTGCAGGCAGATTGCGCAGAATCAGAATAGTTCGCTGCGCAAAGCCTTGGCTTCGTCAGTTGCGTCTTGAAGCGATGAGGCCGCTGTAGGCTGAGTGCCTTTACGAAAAGGCAGATAGATACTTCTTTGTGTTTTGCTCGACACCAAAAAGCCCGTGTCGCGATCAATGTTGGCAAAGACAATTCCTTCCGGAATGACGAATGCCTCAGGTGGATAGCGTTTGATGGCCGTGCCCATGTAGTCGATCCAGATGGGTAAGGCTGCACGCGAGCCGGTTTCTCCGCGTCCGAGTAGCGTTTTTTCGTCGAAGCCGACCCAAACACCGGTAGTGATGTTCGGCGAAAAGCCCATGAACCATGCATCGGCTTGATCATTGGTTGTACCGGTTTTGCCCGCGACGACAGGTTTTCCGTCGGAAAAAGTGCCAAGGGAAAGTGCTTTCATCGCTGTGCCACTCGAAACCACGCCGCGCATCAAATCAATCATCAAGAAGGAGTCGGTTTCGGATAGCACTTGATTTTTGGGTAACGTAGGCGCAGTCACATCGCTTGGTGTGACGTCGGCAGTTGTAGTGACTGCAGGAGATTGTGCCGCACGGATCGACTTTGATGCTTGTTTCGCGGTGAGTGCCGGATCATTTCCGAGGGATAGATTTTCAAGTAACACTTTTCCGTTTCGATCACTCACGCGTACGACGTAGCGTAGTGGTTTGAATTTTCCGCCGGATGGAAAAACCAAATAGGCTCGCGTTAGTTCGAGTAGCGAAAGGTCGCTGGATCCAAGTGCAAGCGACATATTGTGAACGAGTGGCGCTTCGATGCCGAGCTTGCGTGCATGCTCGATCGTGTAGTCGAGACCGACATCGTCGAGAAGATGGATCGCGACGTTGTTGATCGACTGCGCGAGTGCATCGCGAAGTAGCATCCGACCAAGAAATTCTCCGGTGTAGCCCTTGGGTCGCCAAACATTGCCGGTGTATTCGTCTTTGTAGATGTACGGGCGATCGACGAGGATGCTTGCAGGCGTGAAGTTTTTTGAGATGGCTGCAGAATAGACGATGGGCTTGAACGAGGAGCCAGGTTGACGTCGCGCTTGTGTAGCGCGATTGAATTCGCTGCGCGTGAAATCATATCCACCGACGAGCGCGAGTACATCGCCGGATGTCACATCGGCCGAAAGCAAGGCTCCTTCCACTTTGGGTTCTTGAAAGAGTGAAAAACGCCGCTGTTCTTCCGACGAAAGTTTTGTGTTCTTGCTCGATGTTTTGGGTGCAATGCGCTGAAACTTTGCAACGTCACCGATTTGAAAAACTTTGTCGATCGAACCTGCGATTCCGGATTTTTGATCGCGGCGGGCCCAGGACACATCGCCAAGCAAAACAGTTCCAAAGAGGTTCGGAGCAAAACCTACGGTTGCTGTCGCGGTCTCCGGCGAAAGTTTAGTGATTACACCGACGAAAACGCGATCTTTGGGAAAAAGTTCGTCGAAGGTTGAATTTTCGGTGCTGGACTTGTCCTGATCCGAGCCAGTTTGTGATTTGCTTTTCGACGCGAATTTGTTTTCGGCGGCGAGGTTTTCCAGTTCTGTTTCGATGGACTGTGCTTGACGCAGAGGTCCACGATAACCGCGACGATGATCCAGTTCGCTGAGTCCTGCGCGTACAGCCTTCACTGCTGCGTGTTGCAAGTCGAGGTCGAGCGTGGTTTCGATTTTGAGTCCGCCACGCAAAATGGTTTCGTTACCCAGTCGGCGCACGAGGTCACGTCGGATTTCTTCCGTGAAATAGGCCGCCGCGGCATAGTCTTGGAATTCTTTTGGACGGCGCAGCACCGGCGGTGAAGCGACGGCTTCTTGATACATGGCCTCGTCGATGAATTTGTTCTTTCGCATTTCTGCGAGTACGTAGAGTCGTCGATTTTCAGCGGCTTTTGGATTGGCATACGGGGAATAGGCCGACGGAGCTTTTGGAAGACCGGCAAGCAAAGCCGCTTCCGAGACCGTCAGCTCTTGCACGCTCTTTCCAAAGTATTGCCGCGCTGCTTCGACGACACCGTAACCTTGTCCGAAGAAAATTTGATTCAAGTACAAGTAAAGGATTTCATTTTTCGTGAGATTCTTTTCAAGGCGTCGCGCAAGCATGATGTCTTTGAATTTTCGACGCAGTGTGCGCTCGGGCGTGAGGAAACTTTTTGCAACCTGCTGTGTAATCGTACTTCCGCCTTGCAACCTGCCTGTGCCGGAAGAATCGAGTTTTGCCGAGAGATTTTTGATTGCGGCACGAAGAATCGAGATGTAGTCGATGCCTTGGTGCGAAAAAAAAGAAGCATCTTCGCCAGCGACGAACGCATTGATGACGTGCTTTGGAATCTCTTCGATAGCGATCAATTGTCGGCGTTCTTCAAAGAATTCACCGATTGGACGCCCTTTGCGATCGACAACACGACTCGACAGGGCTGGCTGAAAATCGGCGAGACTCTTGATGTTGGGCAAATCGAAGAGCACCAAGAAGTAAAACGCTCCAGCTCCGACGGTAGCTGCTCCGAGTGCGAGCAGTACGAAGGTAAGAAGTACAATGCGAAGGCTATACTGGCGCAGAGATCCCATGGTTTCCTTAAAGTCGGTAAAGCATTCTGCAATGGTTTGTAGAGGACTTGAGAGTTTACACGGTCGATGGTTCGTTGCGACCAAGAGGTAGTGAGAAACGAAGTATCCATCCACGCGTCGTGGTCAAAAGTACCGTAGCCAGTGTTTTCCTCTTTGCGCTACTGCTTCGGCAGATGCTGCCAACTCGGAGAGTAGTTTCAATGCGCTCGTCCTCGCTTTGCATGGCCTTTCTGATGGATCCGATCGAAACGATCGACGTTGCGGGCGATACGACTTTCGTCTTCATGCTCGAAGCGCAGCGGCGCGGTCATGAAGTCTTGTATTTGCAGCCACATCACTTGAGCGTGCGCGACCATCAAGTGATCGCAACCGCATTTCCGCTGCGCGTACGTCGGCCCGATCCCTCGGAGATCGTTGCGGGCGGACCACCGCGCCACGTCGAGCTCGGTACACCTCGGCGCGTGATTCTCGACGAAAGTGTCGATGTACTCTTTCAACGCAAAGATCCACCCGTTGATGCGGATTATGTGTCGACAACGCAAATTCTTACGCTTTGCCGTCGGACGCTAGTTCTAAATCGTCCGGAAAGTATTTTGATCGCGAACGAAAAACTTTTTGCACTGCACTACGCGAACTATATGGCTCCGACGCTGGTGACACGCCGCATTCACGAACTTCTTGAATTCATGGAAGAACTTGGCGGTGAGATGATCGTCAAGCCGCTGTATGGCCGCGGCGGTGAAGGAATTTTCCATTTGCAGCGTGGCGATCGCAATCTTGCGTCGATCCTCGAGCAAAGCACGCGCTTTGGCACTTCGCTCGTGATGGCGCAGCGTTATTTGCCGGCGGTGCGCGCAGGAGATAAGCGTATTTTGCTTTTGGAAGGCGAACCGCTCGGTGCACTTTTGCGTGTGCCTTCCGCAGGCGAAACCCGTGCGAATCTTCATGTTGGCGGGCGTGCAGTGCGTGCGGCGCTTGACGAGAACGATCGAAAAATCATCCTCGCACTCAAGCCAAAGCTTCGCGAACTTGGCCTTTTTTTCGTCGGTATCGACGTGATTGGCGGCTTTCTCACCGAGATCAATGTGACGAGTCCGACGGGAGTGCAAGAAATCAATCTTCTCGAAAACTGCCAACTTGAACGCAGCGTGATGGACCGCGTCGAAGCGCTTTGCCATACACCAAACCGCTAAGGGACGAAGTTTTCGTCGCTGGAAAAAAAATACGCTTCGATAAAAAATTGTTTGACATGCGTATTTTCGCCGGAGATGATCGCGAAATGGGATGCGTTTTTGCGTTTCTCCGTCGGACCGTCAAAATTCGAAGCGAGAAGCTGCGTCGGAAAATCAAAAGAAGTGACATCCCGATTGTGTTTCGAAAGAGAGGCTTTCGAAGCGCGTTTCATGTGATGGAGGAAATGCCATGGCGCAAGTCGTCGCAAATACAGGAATCAAACGCGAGAAGGGCTGGTTGTATTACCTCGATAAGAATGGAGACATTAGTCGTGCTCCGATGGCCCAAGGTGGAGGCAAGAAGCCGAAAGGTGCGCGTGCTCAAAAGGTCGTGAAGGTCGGAGTCGAGAAAAAACCCGGCTATTTGTACTTCATCGACAAGAAGGGCAACGTTGCCATGGCGCAGTTGGTACGTCGAAAGAGCAGTGGCAAGAGCACCAAGAAAGCTGCTGCACCGAAACGCAAACCGGCGACACAAGTCAAGCGCAAAGTGGCAAAGCGCTAAACGGTCGGTCCAGCGATATCGATACCAAGAGCGACGGAAGCGTGCTTCCGTCGCTCTTGTTGTGTTTGCACTCGTTGTGCTTTGCCGTGGGCGTCGAAGTCTGGTGTTTTTTTGCGCGCGTCGCGTCGCACCTGCAATACACGTCGTGCGAAGTGTTAGGCTTCGCAAAGCGCGCTGCATCTCTTTGGATGGCTGATTTGTCACCGATGAAGTTCATGGCGCAAGCGAAGTTGGGCAAAAATGAGCGAAACAAAATCGAGTACCGAGCACGAGAGCCGCGAATGCACCCCCTTTGGCATTTTGCTCGTCGACGACGAAGAAGGAATTCTCGAATCGCTCGAATTCACGTTGCAAGACGATTATCGAATCTTCAAAGCGCGCAATGGCCTTGATGGCCTCGACGTGCTTGCGCGCGAAGACATTGCACTCGTGATTGCCGATCAAGTGATGCCAAAGATGAGTGGCGTCGAATTTCTTGAGCAAGTGAACGAACGCTACCCGGATGTGCTGCGCATTTTATTGACGGGTTACGCCGACATGAGTTCGTTGATGCGCGCGGTGAATGAGGGGCGCATCTATCGCTACATCCAAAAACCGTGGGAACCCAATGAACTGCGCTTGATCGTGAAGCGCGCGCTCGAGCAATATGCGCTCGCCAAAGAAAATCGCGAACTCAGCCACGCACTGCGCGAAGCAAACGAACGTCTGCAACGCGAAAATGTGTATCTCCGCCGTGAAGTAGAGCGTCGTTATTCGTTTGCGGGCATCATTGGTTCGAGTCCGGCGATGCAGAAAGTTTTCGAGATCCTCGAAAAAGTGGCCGCCACGGATGCCACGGTGCTTCTCACTGGCGAAACCGGCACGGGCAAAGATTTGATTGCGCGGGCGATTCACTACAGCGGTTTGCGGAAGGATTGTCCGTTCATTGCACAAAACTGTGCAGCCCTGCCCGACACATTGCTCGAAAGCGAACTCTTCGGACACAAACGCGGCGCATTCACGGGCGCGCACGCGGACAAGAAAGGTCTTTTCGAACTGGCTCATCGTGGCACGATTTTCATGGATGAAATCGGCGAGACGAAACCGAGCATGCAAGTGCGTTTGCTGCGCGTGTTGCAAAACGGCGAAGTGCGTCCGCTCGGCGCTTCGGAATCGGTGAGCGTCGATGTGCGCATCATTGCTGCGACGAATCGCGACCTAAAACGTGAAGTGCGTGACGGAAATTTTCGCGAAGATTTGTATTACCGCTTGCGGGTCGTCGAGATCCATCTTCCGGCGCTGCGCGAGCGCAAAGCGGACATTCCCGAACTCGCACATCATTTCCTCGAACTCGCCAACAAAAAAATGGGTCGGCATTTGCAGGGCTTTTCCAATTCCGCCATGCAATGCCTGATGGCATATCGTTGGCGCGGCAATATTCGCGAACTTGAAAACGAGATCGAACGCATCGTCGCGCTCGCCGGCGATGCCGACACCGTGCGCGAAGATATGCTTTCCGAGCAGATACTCGAAGAAGTGTCGGGAGCAAGTCCTGATGCGCTGCTCGAACCGTCCTCACTCGATCTCAATCAAGCCGTCGACCAATTGAAGTCACGCATGATTCGCGACGCGATTCGGCAAACCGGCAGCAAGAGCCGCGCCGCCGAGCGCCTGGGCATTCCGCGTCAATCGCTGCAAAAGATGATGAAGCGACTTCAAATGCATGAGGACGCTCCTTAAGAAAGTGCATCGTCAAAACTGGAGGCACGCATGGAGAAGGTTTATACCGCAAGCTTGGTCACAGAGCTGGGTGTCTTTCGAATTGCAGCTTCGGGAAAAGGCCTGCTCTATTTGGATTTACCCAACGCCAGTGGGCGCGGCTTGCAAGGTTGGCTTGCACATCATGCAAAAGATGCGAAGTGCATTCCGGATACTCAATCGACACAAATTTATGTCGATGAATTGCAAGAATATTTTGCGGGCAAGCGTTGCCAATTTTCTGTGCCCCTCGATTTGCGCGCCACGATTTTTCAGCGCGCGGTGTATCGCGAGTTGCAGCAGATTCCTTATGGAAAAACCTGTACGTATGGCGAACTTGCTGCGCGCATCGGTAATCCCAAAGCCATGCGCGCCGTCGGAAGCGCGAACGCCACCAATCCCATCCCGATCATCATTCCGTGTCACCGCGTCGTCGCCCGCGGCGGAAAACTCGGCGGCTACGCCGGCGGCCGCGAACTCAAAGAGCGCTTACTTGCACTGGAAGCAAGGCATTTTTCGCTTTGTAGCGAAAGAATGTAGGCGTACAGATTTTGCGACGAGGCCAGTGGAGTAGAACGCAAAAAGAGGACATTCAATTAGGACATTCGATGAATGAGTCAGGAAAAGCAAAATTCGATGAGTAAAGATCGACTGCGCACCTCATCGACTGATGCGTTGACGATCTCGCCATCGCTCGATTCCGTGGTCGATGCGGCACAGGTTCCCCGCGAACACGCTTCGATGGATCGAAGCGCCTTGCGTCTTTGCCTTCTCTCTACACTTTTAGGAGTTGCTTCGGCTTGCGTTGCACTTTTGTTGATGTGGCTCATTGCTTTTGTCACGAACCTTGCTTTTTTTGGGCGTGTTTCTCTGGAAACCGTAGCTCCGGCAAGCGCCGTCCCGCAGCTTGGGCTTGGAGTTCTTTTCATTCCTGTCGTCGGTGGTCTCCTCATCGGTGTGATGGCGCGCTATGGATCGCGTGCCATTCGCGGCCACGGTATTCCCGAAGCCATGGAGCAGATCCTTACGAATCGAAGTCGCATTCCAGCGCGCGTTACTTGGTTAAAGCCTCTCTCGTCGGCGATTTCGATTGGAACCGGCGGTCCCTTTGGTGCGGAGGGACCGATTATCGCCACAGGGGGTGCACTGGGTTCCCTCGTCGGACAGTTCATTTCCTGCAGTCCTGCCGAGCGAAAGACACTTCTTGGTGCCGGAGCCGCCGCGGGCATGGCGGCAACTTTTGGAAGTCCGGTCTCAGCGGTGCTTCTCGCGGTCGAGTTATTGCTTTTTGAATATCGCCCTCGTTCGATCATTCCCGTGGCGCTTGCGGCGACGGTGGCGACGGGGTTGCGCACGGCTTACGAAGGGTCGGCACCTGTTTTTGGGATGCCCAATTTGGAGCCGCCCATTTTCTCTGCGCTCATTTTTTATTTGCTCTTGGGTTCCGTGATGGGACTTCTTGCCGTGGTGGTGACCCGAGTGGTCTACACCGTAGAGGATCAGTTCGAGCGGCTTCCGATACACTGGATGTGGTGGCCTGCACTGGGTGCAGTAGTTGTTGGCCTCGTTGGATACTTTGTGCCGGACACTTTAGGCGTTGGCTACTACAACATCACGGCGATTCTCTCAAGCGACTTACCCCTGAAGGCTGTCGCATTTCTTTGTATATTCAAATTTCTTTCGTGGTCGATTGCTCTGGGAAGTGGCACATCGGGAGGGACGCTGGCGCCGCTCCTTACAATCGGGGGTGCACTCGGCGCATTGCTTGGTAGTGCGATACGCAGTTTTTTGCCGTCGCTGGGAGTTGATTTGCGTCTTGCAGGTTTAATTGGCATGGCCACGCTTTTTGCGGGTGCATCGCGCGCCTTGCTCGCTTCGGCCATTTTTGCTTTTGAAACGACGCATCAAACGGTAGCGCTTTTGCCGCTCCTTGGAGGCTGTGCGGCGGCCTATCTCACTTCATCGCTTGTCATGCGAAATACCATCATGACGGAAAAAATCGCTCGTCGTGGTGTGCGGATACCCACCGACTATGCGACGGATCCACTCGATCATGTTCTCGTTCGCGATATTGCGCTAAAGCCGGTGATCACCTTGAAGTGTACGCAGAGTATTGGCGAGGTACAGAACTGGATTGCATTGAAGTCTCCCGGAAGTTCGCATCAAGGTTTTCCTGTTGTGGATGAATCGGGCATATTGCGCGGAGTGCTGACGCGACGCGATTTGTTGTCGGCGGAAGCCAATACAGCGAAGGTCGCGGATTTCATTACGCAGCCGCCACGTTTTGTGTATGACGATTGCACGGTGCGTCAGGCCACGGATCACATGGCTCATCATAATATCGGCCGTTTGCCCGTCATCGCGCGTTCGACTCGACGAGAAATCGTTGGGATGATCACGCGAAGCGACATTATTTCGTGTTATCGAGAGCGCATTGCGGAGTTCGAGCAGGAGCTTCCCACAAAAAATTTTATTTCATTTCGTCGGTAGATTCGTCGGTAAATTTTTCGAGAGATTTTGCGATTGAAAAAGATTTTCCCGATTACGGCTTTTGCTGTGCGAGTTGGCGCAGGCGCTCGATGGCGAGGGTGGTGACGGCGGCTTGTAGGTTGTATGAGGGAATGAAGCCGGCCATCGGGATACGCACGATGGCGTCACTTCGTTTGAGGATTTCTTGCATTACGCCGTGGCGCTCGCCACCGACGACGCAAAGCACGGGCTTCGTGAGGTCGACTTCCCAGGGTGCACAGGCGCCGACGTCTTCGAGCGCGACCACGAAGCGGCCGGCCTTGCGCGCGAGTCCGAGCACGCGCAGCGATTCTTCCCAGAACACGGGCATGAAGCGGTTCGCGCGCATCGAAAAACGCAGCGCTTGATCGCGTTCCTGCGGCGAGAAGCTCGCGTCGATCGCAATGCCGTCGGCGCCCGATACTTCGGCGCAGCGGAGTGCAAAGCCGACGTTTCCGGGGTAGGTCATGCCGCTCAAAAGCCAAAACATTCCGTCACGAGAAAGTGTCGCTTCGAGACTTGCGGCGGGGTCGCGCCCAAACAGCGCAAGCGCTTGCGCCGGCGGGCTCACTTGGCTCATACGCCGCAAGTCGTTCTCGCTTTCACGCCGCAAAGGAATGCCGTGCTCTTCGCAAACCGAGATCAAACGAAGCAGGGTCGGGTCGTCGCTTGGATTTTGCACGAGCACGAGGCTTGGCTGCTCACCGGCTTCGATCGTAGCCAGAATTGTTGCCGCGTGCGCAAGCTGCCGAACGCCGCTCATGGCATCTCGAAGCCGTCGATCTTTTTGAGCCAATTTTGTGTCGCGGGTGAGCTCGCATCGAGTTGCAGCGGCGTCACGGCGATGCAGCGCTGTTTGATGGCCTCGTCGTCGCTACCGGACACAATTGCATTCGTGTCTTTCCAGACGGAAGCGAGCCGAAATGTATGCCCGTTGCTACCTGGCTCTTCAAGAAATTCGTCAAGGAACATAGCCTGCGATTGTTGGCAGATGCGGATGCCTTCGATTTCTTCGGGCTCGCAATCGGGAAAATTCACATTTACGAAAAACGGACGAATGGGATTTTTTTGCAAGGCTTCGTGCCAGCGCGGTACCCAGTGGCCGAGGAAAGCTGCGGCCGCTTCGTACATGCGTGGACGTTCGTACCAAATCGAAATACTCACCGACGGAATTCCCCAGAGCGCCCCTTCGCGTGCACCGGCGACCGTGCCGGAGTAAAACTGGGCCACACCGGAGTTTTCGCCCTGATTGATGCCGCTCACGACGAAGTCGAATGGTACACGACTTCGCGTCACTGCAAACTTTACGGTGTCGGCCGGAAAGCCATTGACGGCGAGTCCGCGAATGCCGTCGATGGCACGTTCTTCTACGTGCAAAGTTTTGTACAGCGTGAAGGCGTGCGAGGCACCACTTTGGTTGTACATCGGTGCTACGACTTCGCGTTCATGTTCCGGAAATGCGCGCCAGGCGTGCCAAAGTCCCTTTGCGTCGAGACCGTCATCATTCGTAAACAAAATACGCATTTTGGTGTTCTCAGATTTAGATTTTGGTGAGAGCGCTTTCAAGATCGCGCAACAAATCGTCGGCGTCTTCGATGCCGCAGGCAAGTCGCACGAGCGAATCCGACATTCCAAACTCTGCGCGCTGCGCTGAGGTGATGTCCCAATACGACATCAACGCCGGCATTTCAATCAAGCTTTCGACACCGCCGAGGCTTGGACCGATGTATGGAATTTTGCAAGCATCGACGAAGCGCACGGCACCGTCGAAGTCGGTGTCGAGATCGAAAGTTACGACGCCGCCGCCGCCTTTGAGCAAGCGCTTGGCGACCGCAGCATCGGGATGACTATCGAGCAGCGGGTAATACACGCGGCGCACCTTGGGATGCGCTTCGAGCATCTTCGCCACGCGAAGACCGGTTTCGTTTTGTCGCGCAACGCGCAGGCTCAACGTCTTCAAACCGCGAAGCAAGAGATACGCGGAATGTGGCGCAAGCACGCCGCCGAGAATACCGACGGCTTTGCGCACTTCGGCCATCACTTCGGCTTTGCCCGAGACACTGCCGGCGAGCAAGTCGTTGTGACCGCCGAGATATTTGGTTGCGCTATGAATGACGAGATCTGCACCGTCGGAAAGTGGTTGATAGTTGATCGGACTTGCAAACGTCGAATCGACGGCGACTTTCACTCCGCGTGCGTGGCAAATACGTACAGTTTCAGGAATGTCCATAACACGCAAGTATGGATTAGTCGGAAGTTCCGTGAAGAAGAGCGTGGTGTTGTCGCGCAGTGCTGCGGCAAGTTTGGCGTTGTCCGACGGTTCGATCACCGTTGTTTCGACACCAAGTTTTGTCAGATACTCTCGGGCAAACTGACGCGTGCGGCGATAGCAATCGCTCGTAACGACCAAGTGTCCGTTTTGCGGCAGCAAGGCGAGGAAAGTCGTAGTTGCTGCGCACATTCCCGATGCAAAGAGCGCGGTGTCGTCTGCGCCTTCGAGCTCTGAGAGTTTGTGCTCGACAGCGCGAAGTGTCGGGTTGCCGTAGCGGCCGTATTCGTCGCGTGCTTTGCGGCCTTCTTGATAGGCGCGCACTTCCTCTGAGTTTTTGAACCAGTACGTCGAGGTTTGATGGATCGGCGTCGTGATCGAATCGCTCGTTTGGCGATCGCGTTCGCCAGAGTGCACGCTGCGTGTTGAAAATCCAAATTCACCTTTTGTGTTGCAACACAAATCGGTGTCCTGCGTCTTGTCTTGGTCGGACATAAAACTTCTTCTATTTGTTTTGGGTCGCTTAGCACGTCGGGAGAGGAACCCAACCCAGAAATCGAAAACGATAAGGCAGGGGGTCCTAGGATTTGCAAGCGACGGAAATCATCCCACTCTCAGAACCCGTCGCGAAGAAGCCTAGACCGAGCCTTGGTGTGCGTCAATCGTTGGTGCGTGTTGCATGCGGCGGCCGGTGTACGGGATCGTTTGCGTCAGATCGACTTCGCAAAATTTATTTTCTTCGAATCGCTGATTGCGATCTACGCTCTTTGCTCACGCTGCTTGGTTTCAATTTGCGCTTTGAGAGATTCGAAACGCGCCAGCGAAACGCGCAAATCACCGCGTCCACGGCCGACGAAAACGCCAGGGCTTGCCGCACCATGAAAATCGCTGCCTCCCGTTTCGAGAAGCGAAAATTCGCGCGCGAGTTTTCGAAACTTGCGTCGTGTACTGGGCAGATGAATGGGGTGATCGACTTCGAGTGCGTCGAGGCCTGCGTCGCAAAGTGCAATCAAGATTTTTTGAAAATCTGCAGCGGTTCCAAGGCGCGAATTTTTGGTGAGTCCCGGATGCGCAAAAGACACCACACCGCCTGCGTCATGCACGATGCGGATTCCCTCCTGCGCTGAGACGGCGGAGCGCGGAACATAGGCCGGGCCGCGGTTAAAGAGATAGCGCTCGAAGGCGTCTTGCGTGCTCTTGCAAATGCCGAGTTCGACGAGTGCTTGCGCGACATGCGGGCGTCCCGGATTTGCTTGCTTGGCGATGGCAAAGACATGCTCGCTTTCGAGGGCGATGCCAAGCTCGTTTAAGCGCGCCACGATTTTTGGGATTCGTGCTTTTCGCTCGTCGGTGAGGCGCTGCAAAAGTTCGCAGAGCCCTGCGTGCAGCGGATCAAAGCCGTAACCCAAGAGATGGATCTCGCGCTCTTCACAATTTGTCGAAATCTCGACGCCGTTTAAGAAGAGGAGTCCAAGGCGCGTGGCTTCGGCACGCGCTTCGTCGAGTCCCGCGATGCTGTCGTGATCGGTGAGCGCGATGGCTTGTATTTTGTTTTCGTGGGCAAAACGCACCACTTGGGCGGGTGCAAACGATCCATCCGAAACATTGCTGTGTAGGTGCAAATCGCAGAGTAACTCGGTGTGGGAAGAGTGTTCGATCTTCGGATCGAGATTTTTAGCCAGGCTCGTCATTTCGCAGGCGGGTCGGATTCCTGAAGTAAAATTTCGCGACGCAATACTTTTCCCGTCGGTGCAACTTGCACGCGCGAAGGAGTGCGAAAGATATCGTTCTGCCAGTCGATGGCGACGGTGTTCGATTGCAAGATCGTCATGCCCTCGGCAGCGAGTACTTGAAATTGCATCGTGGGTTTTGTGTCGAGACTTGGCTCGAAAGGGTCTTCGTCTGCGGCGTGTTCGGGGATCGGCCAATCGATGCGATAAAAATGGATGTACAAATTTTTGTCCTTCGCATAAGCGATGAATGAAGTGAGGCGTCGCTCTTGAAAGATGCCGGCCTTGATTCGTTTCTCGGTCACCCAACCGACGATTTCTTGACTTGCATCGGCCTGCGCGAAGGCGGCGCTCAACGCATCGCCAAGTGGGTAGAGAAGGTCTGTTGCAATGGCAGGCTTTCGTTCACGCGTTGCATCGCGCGGCCGAAAATCGATTCGCGAAAGCAAATGCGCCACTCGCGTCGGCGAGATCGTGAGCGGGTGCGCATAGCCGCGGTCGATTGGCTCGCCCTGGTGAGTTTTCCCGCGCAAAAGCAGGCGGATATTCTCATCCTCTTGCACGAACTTCCGCGTCGTACGCGTTGCACAAGCACCGAGAAGAAGACCTAGGCAGAGAAAAAGAGTCGGAGCAAAAAGTTTTGAGTGGCGCATTTCCATCCATTCTTATTTTATTTTTTGCTTCGGCTTTTCTGCTTCGAGCTCACATCACGAAGAAGGGCTTACGCATTGTCGAAATTACTCGTCAATTTCCACAACACGGCACAAAGCGATTTTGTTCGCAAATTGTAACTACTCGGTTTCGCTACGAAGTTGGCGCGACATCAAAAAGCGCACAGCTTGGAGAGCCGTGATTTCGTCTTCGAGAACCGAGCGCACGAGATCGACGATCGGCATTTTTATACCGTGGCGCTTTGCAAGCTCGGCCGCCGAATATGCCGTGCGCACGCCTTCGGCAACTTGATTCATTTTTTCGAGAATTTCCGTCAGCTTTTTACCGCGTCCAAGTTCAAGGCCGACGGTGCGATTGCGCGAAAGATCGCCTGTGCACGTGAGTACGAGATCGCCCATTCCGGAGAGCCCAAGAAAAGTGAGGGGATTTGCACCCATCGCGGCGCCGAGGCGCGCAATCTCGGCCAGACCGCGCGTCATGATTGCGGCGCGTGCATTGTTGCCAAGGTCGAGTCCGTCCGAGATTCCGACGGCGATTGCGACCACGTTTTTGAGCGCGCCGCCAAGTTCGGCCCCAATCACATCGTCGTGTGAATAACAACGAAAGTACTCACAGGAAAGCAGGGACTGCGCCAACACGGCCTGGCTTTCTTCGCGGCTTGCAAGCGTGACGACGGTTGGCTTTTTCTGCGCGACTTCATGTGCAAAAGACGGGCCCGAGAGCACGACCAGGCGTTTGGCTTGTTCGGGAGTGAGCACGTCTTCGAAGACTTGATTCATCAACATACAGGTCTCGGTTTCGATGCCCTTTGCCGTCGTCACGAGGAGGCTATTTGTCGCAATCCGGGGCGCGGCATCTTGTAAGATTTTTCGCACGCCGTGGCTTGGAACCGCAAAGATCAAAAGATCTTTTTTGCAAACAGCGCGCGCGAGGTCGGTCGTTGCGAGAACGCGCGTGGGAATTTCAAAGTCTTTAAGATAGTGCGGGTTGCGATGCGTTCGATTCACACCGTCGGCGATCTCTTGATTGCGCGACCAAAGTACGACTTCGTTTTTTTGCGCGCAAAGCATGGCGAGGCATGTGCCAAAACTCCCCGCGCCGATGACTCCGATCGATGCATTCATGCGCTGCACCTTAGCACTCTCGGTGGCGCGATGAAGCGCCTTCTTTTTTGTTGACGCTCCTAGAGTGCGCGGCTACCGTGAGGCCGGTTTTCCCCTTGCTCGGCGCAGAGTTGCGAGCTTAGGCAAAGAAATCACAGCAAAACCGAAACAACAAAAACTCAAAACGAAAATGAATTCGACCAGCAGTGATCGCGCGTGCGACTTTCGCCATCGCAAGCTGTGTCGTGTAGCGGAAAAATTTTCATGCTCGCGGACTATACGGGCGTCTTACTCATTATTGTGATTGGCGTTTTGGTGGCGAGCGGAATGTTGGGCGCGCACCTTTTGATTGGCCCGCGCCGTCGTTTTCCGTCGAAGCTTGAACCTTTCGAATGCGGCGAGAAGCCAATCGTTTCACCGCACCGACGCTTCTCGGTGAAATTCTACTTGGTGGCAATGCTCTTCATCGTTTTCGATGTGGAAGCAATTTTTGTGTATCCGTGGGCGGCTGCGTTTCGCACGCTTGGCTGGCTTGGCTTCTTCGAGATGCTCACATTCCTTGGCATCTTGGCCGTCGGCTTGGCGTATGTATGGATGAAAGGAGCCCTCGAATGGTGATCTCCCAAGAACTTCGTGACCAGATCGCCAAGACGAACGAGAAATATCCCGAGCAGCGCGGTGGTCTTTTGCCCGCGTTGCACTTGGTGCAAAAAGAATTTGGCGAAATTTCCGAGGGAGCGGCGAAGGAGCTCGCAGAAATTTTTGGGATTTATCCCGCTGAAGTTCTCGAAGTCGTGAGCTTCTACAACATGTTTCTTTCTCACAAAGGCGGCAAGCATCACGCATATGTGTGTACGAATTTGCCGTGTTCGCTGAAAGGTTCGCGCGTTTTGCTGAAGAAGCTTGAAGCGTACTTCGGCATACACGCAGGTGAGACAACGAAAGATGGCAAGCTAACACTGGGTCATGAAGAGTGTTTGGGTGCTTGTGCCTATGCGCCGATGATGCGCGTCGATGAAACCTATCACGAGGATTTGGATTTCGAGAAAGCGAAGCAAATTCTCGAGTCGTTGGAGTAAGTCGTGCTCAAGGCGCCGTACATCACGGGATATCTCTCGGAAAATTTTCACGACGATGCGTATGGCACACTCGAAGGTTACGAGCGCTACGGCGGTTATCGTGCAGCGCGTAAAGCCATTGGGGAGATGGCGAGCGATGCGATCGTCGAGCTGATCAAAGAAGCGGGTTTGCAAGGTCGCGGTGGTGCAGGTTTTACGACGGGCCTCAAGTGGTCGTTCATGCCCAAGGATTCGCCGCAGCCGAAGTTCTTGGTTTGCAATGCCGACGAATCTGAGCCGGGTTCGTTCAAAGATCGAATGATTCTTGAGCGCGCACCGCACCTCTTGGTCGAAGGCATTTTGATTGCGGCCAAAGCGACTGGAGCTGCGAAGACATTCATTTACATTCGCGGCGAGTATGCGTTCCCGGCGAAACAAGTGCAGCGCGCCGTCGATGAGGCATACGCGAAGGGTTATCTCGGCAAGAATATTTTCGGCACGGGTTTTAAGCATGACATCGTCGTGCACCGCGGTGCGGGCGCGTACATCTGCGGCGAAGAAACGGGGCTTCTCGAATCGCTTGGCGGACGCAAGGGCCAACCGCGCAAGAAGCCGCCTTTCCCTGCGCAGTACGGTGCGTTTGGGATGCCGACGACAGTGAACAACGTCGAATCGTTTTGCCATGCGCCGCACATTTTGAACAACGGTGCGGCGTGGTTTCGAGGCTTTGGCACGGAGAAAAGTCCGGGTACTACGCTTTTTGGTGTGTCTGGACACGTTGTGCGTCCTGGTCTCTTTGAGCTTCCGCTGGGTACACCGCTAAGTGACATTATTTTCAAGCATGCGGGTGGTGTGCCGGAGGGGCGCAAGATCAAGGGCGTGATTCCAGGCGGGATGTCGATGCCGATTTTGCCGGCCGGAATGCTCGATGTGCCGATGGCCAACGAATTTTTGCGTGAGCGAAAAACCATGCTTGGCACCGGTGGCATCATGGTGATGGACGAAACCACCTGCATGGTGCGCGTCGCCTGCGTGATTTCTTATTTTTATCGCGACGAGTCGTGTGGGCAGTGCACGCAGTGTCGTGAAGGCACGGGTTGGATACACAAGATTGTGGAGCGTATCGAGCGCGGTCTTGGCCGCAAAGAAGATTTGGATGTGCTCGCGGACATCACGGCCAAAATGGAAGGCGCAACGATTTGTGCATTTGCCGATGCTGCGGCGTGGCCGATCCAGGGTCTTTTGCGCCACTTCCGCAGCGATTTCGAAGCGCATATCGAGCAGCAGAAATGTCCCTTCTCCGGGAGATTTGAACTCTGATGGCAAAGATCACGATCGACGACGTGCAGTATGAAGTCGAAGATGGTCTGACCATCTTGCAGGCGATGGACCGGCTGGGGCTCCTCATGCGCGGCGTCGATATTCCGCATTACTGCTGGCATCCGAAGCTTTCGATCGACGGTTCGTGTCGGCTTTGCCAGGTCGAGATTGTGGGTCAGCCGAAGTTGCAAATCGGTTGCAACACAGCGGTGCGTGATGGAATGGCCATTGTCACCAAGAGCGAGCGCGTCAAGCGCGCGCGCGAAGGCGTGATGGAGCTTTTGCTGATTCATCATCCGCTCGATTGTCCGATCTGCGATCAAGCCGGCGAGTGCAAGCTACAAGATTATGCGTATGACTACGGCTTGCCGCATGCGCGCACGATTGAGCCGCGCCGCGCACGCAAGAAGAAGGTCGAAATCGGGCCACGCGTCGTTTTTGATCAAGAGCGCTGCATTTTGTGTCGACGCTGCGTGCGCTTTACGCGTGAGATCTCGAAGACGGGCGAACTCGCTGTGTTCAATCGCGGCGAAGCCTCGGTGCTCGACACTTTTCCGGGCACGAAGCTCGACAATCCGTACTCGGTCAATGTGGTCGATATCTGTCCGGTCGGCGCACTCACTTCGAAAGATTATCGCTTCCAGATTCGCACGTGGTTTTTGAAGGATGTGCCAAGCGTATGCCCGGGCTGCTCGCAGGGTTGCAATATCAACGCGGGGGCTGCACACGGAAAAGTGTATCGCTACACACCGCGTCGTAACGACGAAGTGAACGACACCTGGATTTGCGATGCGGGGCGACTTTCTTATCACGAAATTGGTGCGCCAGACCGCTTGCAGTTTTCGCTCGTGCGCAGCACAGAAGGTCTGCTCGAAGAGGCGCCGCTTGAGCACGCATTTGCCGACGCTGCAGCGCGCTTGCGCAAGCTGATTGATAAAAAGGGTGCCGGCGTGATTGCGGGCGTAGCCTCGCCGCACGCGACGAACGAGAGCCTGCTTACTTTCCAAAATCTTTTGTCGTCACTTGGAGTAAAACTTTCGGGTGTTGCAGTTGCAATGGGCGAATCCGACACATTTTTGATCAAGGCCGAGAAGGCGGCGAACATCGAGGGAGCTCGCCGCTTGGGATTCCCCGAGATCGCCAAGGTCGTCGAGCGCGTGCGCGGTGGTGGTATTGACGGCTTGATCGTGCTTGGCCACGAATTGCTTACGGCGCTCGATGCGGAGGCGCTCGCGAAACTCGATACGGTGATCGTGCTCGATACGCATCGCTCGCCACTCGAGCGCGTGGCGCATGTTGTGTTGCCCGTGCGTCATGCTCTCGAACAGCGCGGTACATTCACGAATCATGCTGGCCGCGTGCAAAAAATCGAAGCGGCGGTCGAGCCCACTTGGGAAGTCTATACCGACGGAGAGACAATCGCACGGCTCGGAGCTTGGCTTGGCCTTGATGCTTTCCGCGAAGCGTACGATGTCGCCAAAGTCTCACAACGCCTTGAGGCGGCGAACAAAGCTTTTGTGGGGTGCAACCTTGATTCGGTGGGCGAGCACGGACTTTTGCTTGCAAAGGGTGACGCATAAATGTTGATTGGAGTCATCATCAAGATTGCGTTTGTATTCGCGATGATCATGGGTCTGTTCGCACCGCTCATGACTTGGGTCGAGCGCAAGCAAAGTGCTGTGATGCAAGATCGCATTGGTGCAAACCGTGCCGACATCGCTGGCATCACGCTGCTTGGGCTTTTGCACCCGCTTACCGATGTCATCAAATTGATTACGAAAGAAGATGTGGTGCCGCTTGGCGCAAACCGCCTGCTGCATTTGATTTCGCCGCTGCTTGCGGTGATTCCAGCGTTGATTAGTTTCGCCGTGATTCCGTTTGGCGGCACCTATCAGCTAGGTGAGAGCACCTACAACCTCATCGTCGCTGATTGTGATTGGGGCGTCTTGTATTTGTTCGCGATCGGATCGCTTGCCGCCTATGGCACGGTGCTTTCGGGTTGGGCGAGCAACAACAATTGGTCGCTTCTTGGTAGTTTGCGCGGATCGGCGCAGATGATCTCGTACGAAGTCTGTATGGGTCTGTCACTTGTTGGTGTCATGATGGTGTTCGGCACGCTGAAACTCAGCGAGATGTCGCACGCGCAGGACACGACCTTTCGCTTGCTCGGTTTCGTGGAGCTTTTTGGTTGGGTCAGCGTGTTGCCGTGGTGGCTCGATTGGATTCGTATTCCGAACTGGGGAATTTTCTTGCAGCCACTGGGTTGCCTCATGTTCCTCACGGCGATCATGGCCGAAAACAAGCGCCCGCCTTTTGACCAACCGGAAGGCGAGTCGGAGATTATCGCCGGCTACTTCACGGAATATTCCGGGATGCGCTTTGGTTTGTTCTACACCGCAGAGTTTGTCGAAGTGGTGGTGATCTCGGGCATTATGACCGCGATTTTCCTCGGTGGCTGGTCGATTCCGTATCTTTCGACGCAGACCATCATCGACGGTGTAAGCAGCGTCATCGGCACGAGTGTTGCCACAATTTTGTGTATTGTTTTGCATGTGCTCACGTTCTGGCTCAAAGTTTGTTTCATGATTTGGGTGCAGATGGGGCTTCGCTGGCTCTTGCCGCGCTTTCGCTATGACCAGCTCATGGATCTTTGCTGGAAGAATATGCTGCCGCTCTCGCTTGCGAACATCGTCGTGACGGCGTTGATTTTGCTTTGGGTTGAAGGGATGGCGCGATGACGATTGAAGTCATTCTTTTCTACCTGTTTGCGGCGATCGCCGTGCTTGGTGCGCTTGGCCTGCTTTTGAATTTCCGGAATCTTGTGGCCGGGGCGATTTGTCTCGTGGCGACGATGGTTTCGCTTGGCGCGATTTATGTTTTGCTCGGCGCATATTTCTTAGCAGCTGTACAAATTATGGTGTATGCCGGCGCAATTGTAGTGGTGTTTTTGTTTGTGATTATGTTGCTCAATGTTCGCACGGATGTGTTTGCGCCGGGGCGCCAGATCTTCCTTAAGTTTCTTGGAATTTTGATCGCGAGTTTCGTGCTCTTTCAATTTTGGACGGCGATCGCCGGTGGCTTGCCGGCTTTTCCGTCGCTGCCGGAAGGTTTTGGCGGCTACCGCGACGTGGCGGGCGCGCTGTTCGCTCGTGGAGATGCTCGCAATGGCACGCAGGTGGTGGGCGATTTCATTTTGCCGTTCGAGATCACTTCGCTCTTGTTGCTCGCCGCGATCGTGGGTTCGGTCGTGCTCGCGAAACGGAGGCTCGAGTAGTTCGATGATTCCCTTGGAACATGTGCTTGGACTTTCGGCAATTTTGTTTTTGATCGGCACCGTCGGTGCGCTCACGCGCCGCAACATCATCGTGCTTTTGATGAGCATCGAACTCATGCTCAATGCGGCAAGCCTTGCCTTCGTTGGCTTCAACCGACTTTGGCCGATGAAAGAAGTAGCCGGCGCGACGGTGAGTGCGCTCAATGGTCAAGTTTTTGTGTTGATGGCGATTGTGGTGGCGACCGCGGAAGTCGCTGTCGGGCTTGGTATTGTGATCTCGTTATTTCGCAATCGTGATTCGATGAACGTCGAGGAAGTGAGCTTGCTCAAATGGTAGAGACTTTCAACGCGATCTCGACCGACTTGCTGCGCTGGATTCCGGCGCTGCCTTTGCTCGCGGCCTGTATTCACGGCGTAATGCTTGGCTTGCTACGCAAACAAGCACCGCGCTGGTTTGTGATTGCGCTTTCGTGCGGAGCCGTATTCGGCTCGTTCTTGATTTCGTTTTATGCCGTGATGATGCAGTTGATTCCGCTTGAGGCATCGAAGCGTTTGCTCATTGACGAAGTTTTTACCTGGATCAGTGCGGGTGACTTTCAAGCCAAGGTAGCTTTTCAGCTTGATCCACTTTCGGCGGTGATGATTCTCGTCGTGACGGGCGTGGGCACTCTGATCCACATCTATTCAATTGGGTACATGGATGACGATCATCGTGACGATCGCGGTTTTCAGCGCTTCTTTTGTTATTTGAACCTGTTTACGTTTTCGATGTTGATGCTTGTGCTTGCTGACAATTTGCCACTGCTCTTTCTTGGCTGGGAAGGTGTGGGTCTTTGCTCCTATCTTTTGATCGGATTTTGGTACGCCGATCGTTGGAATGCTTACTGCGGAAGCAAAGCCTTCATTGTGAACCGCATTGGCGACTTTGCCTTCTTGCTTGGTTTCTTCTTCCTGTTCTGGGCGCTTGCCGGGGCTGGTACACCGACGGCGAGCTTTCGCGGTATTGAGCAGGCTTTTTCGGCGATTTCGAGTCAGACCGTGCATGTGCCGGAATGGCTTGCGACACTTAGCGGTGTTGGCGACTGGCGGCTTGCAACGGTGATTGGACTTTGCTTCTTCGTCGGTGCATGTGGAAAGTCTGCACAGCTTCCGCTCTACGTTTGGTTGCCCGATGCCATGGCGGGTCCGACGCCAGTTTCGGCTTTGATCCACGCAGCGACGATGGTGACGGCGGGTGTGTACTTGGTTTGTCGTATGCACTTCTTGTATGCGGAGGCCATTGGCGCTTCGACGGTTATTGCGTGGGTGGGCGGGCTCACGGCCATTTTTGCGGCGACGATCGCGGTTTGCCAAAACGACATCAAGAAAGTGCTCGCCTACTCAACCGTAAGTCAGTTGGGTTACATGTTTATGGCCGCCGGTTGTGGTGCCTACACCGCAGCGGTGTTTCATCTTGGCACGCATGCTTTTTTCAAAGCCCTGCTTTTTCTCGGTTCCGGCGCGGTGATTCTTGCAATGCATCACGAACAAGACATGCGCAAGATGGGCGGGCTCTCGAAGAAACTCCCCATCACGCACGGTTTGTTTTTGGTGGGCGTGCTCGCGATTGCGGGTGTGCCGCCGTTCTCCGGATTTTTCTCGAAAGACGAGATACTCTTGTCGGTGTACACCGCGCATATTGCAGGACACCAATATTTGTATGCGATCGGTTTGTGTACGGCGCTTTTGACAGCGTTTTACATGATGCGCCTACATGCACTGACTTTTTGGGGCAAGAGTCGCGTTGCGCACGACGTAGAACATCACATCGAAGAGCCGGCCGATACGGTGATTTATCCGCTTTGGATTTTGGCGGGTTTGGCGATTATTGCGTCCATTGCAGGGATTCCGTCGGCGTGGGCGGAACTTTTGCCCTTTCTTGATGCCGATACCGTCGCGCATTCGAACAGCCTTGCGAATTTTCTTAGCCCGCTCTTTGGTCATCACGAAGCCGCACTCACTCATAGTGAAGAGCGTGTGTTAGCGGGTTATGCGGTGCTCACGGCCGCTACGGGCCTTTTTGCCGGCTGGTGGTTGTATGCCAAAAAGCCGGAGCTTGCGTTCGTGGCTTCGCGCTTGTTGGCGCCCCTGCACAAGCTTCTCGAAAACAAGTACTACGTCGATGAGATCTATCAGACGCTCTTTGTCAATCCGATGATTTGGATTTCAGAGCGCGTGTTCTATCGCACCCTCGATGCGGGCTTGATCGACGGACTTGGCGTGAACGGTCCGGCAAAACTTTTGCGTGTCGTTGCGTTGCGTGGCTTGCGTCGGCTTCAAACTGGGCTCGTGCAGAGCTACATCCTACTGATCATTCTTGGCTCGTGCGCCATCGTGGCGTACTTGGTTCGATAGAGGAAAGCGGCAGATTCCATGAACTTCTTTGGATCCTTGTTTCACGATCATCTGCTGACGTTGATTACTTTCCTGCCGCTGGCGACGGGAATTTTCCTTTTGCTTTTGCATGGGATTCCCGTTCTTGCTTGGCGCATCTATGCCTTGTTGAGCACGACTCTCACTTTTGTGTTGAGTGTGTTTTTGTTTTGCAATTTCGATGCAAAGGCGAGCGGCTATCAATTCGTTGAGCATCTGCCGTGGCTTCCGGATTGGGGCATCAATTATTTTGTCGGCATCGACGGAATTAGTCTGCTCTTGATCGCGCTCACTACTTTCATTATGCCGCTTGCGCTGATTGCGTCGTGGACGAGCATCAAACAAGCTGAGCGCACTTATATTTTCTGCATGCTCTTTCTTGAAACAGGAATGCTTGGCGCATTCGTTTCGCTCAATCTCTTCCAGTTCTATGTATTCTGGGAAGTGATGCTGATTCCGATGTATCTCATCATCGGCATTTGGGGCGGCCCACGACGCATTTATGCGTCAGTTAAGTTTTTCTTGTTTACGATGCTCGGTTCGCTCTTGATGCTGGTTGCGCTGCTGGTGGTTTGTTATTTGAATTATCAGGAGTTTCAGGCGTTAAATCTCGATCTCGTTGCACTTGATCCAACGCTCTTTCCAGCTTCAAAACCTGGCGCGCTTTTGCAGACGACGATTCCTCCGCTTTTGCAAGCGGGTCAGGCATTGCACTGGTGGCAGACACCGACGTGGCTATTTGCTGCTTTCGCGCTCGCGTTTGCGATCAAGGTGCCGATGGTTCCGCTGCATACATGGCTTCCCGACGCACACGTTGAAGCACCGACGGCGGGTTCCGTGATTCTGGCGGCTGTACTGCTCAAGATGGGAACTTATGGCTTCTTGCGTTTTGCGATTCCGCTCTTTCCGTTGGCCGCGATCGAGTTTGCGCCACTTTTCATGACGCTCGCGCTCATCGGGATTTTGTACGGCGCGCTGATTGCGATGGTGCAAACCGATGTGAAAAAACTCGTGGCGTATTCGTCGGTGGCACATCTTGGTTTTGTGATGCTCGGCATGTTCGCCTTCAACATCGAAGGCTTGCAGGGCAGCATCTTGCAGATGGTCAATCACGGAATTTCGACGGGAGCGTTGTTCCTCGCGGTCGGCATGATCTACGAGCGCCGACACACACGTGAGATCGCTGATTTTGGCGGACTGGCCAAACCGATGCCGGCTTTCGCCTTTTTGTTCTTAGTAGCGACGATGGCGAGCATTGGGCTTCCCATGCTGAACGGTTTCGTCGGCGAGTTTTTGATTTTGCTTGGTACTTGGAAAGAAGCGCCGGCTTTTGCGGCTCCGGCCACATTCGGTGTAGTGCTTGCTGCGTGCTACATGCTTTGGATGTTTCGTCGCGTGGTGTTTGGCCCGGTGACGCAGGCCGAAAATCGCACTCTTACAGATTTGGATTGGCGCGAGAAATTTGTGTTGGTGGTGGTGCTGCTTCCAGCATTTTGGATCGGAATTTATCCCAAGCCTTTTTTGAATCCGCTTTTGCGCCCGGTGAGTGAAATCGTGATGCGAATCGATGCAGCAAAGAATGTTCAAATACCCAGTGTTACCGACGATGTGAGTTCAACACAAAAAAGAGTAGAATCGATTGCAGAGCCGCTGCGCGTCGAAGCGCCGGCTGCCCAAGAGGCTTTGCAAGAGTTGCCAAGTGAATCGAATCTTTCGAGCGATGCAGCACCGCTTACGCCGGAGAGCGAGGAAATACAATGAACGGCCTCGAAACATTGGATCTTTCGGTACTCGCGCCTTTGTTTTTCGTATCGGGCGGCGCATTGCTCGTGATCCTGGGAGAAGTTTTGCTGTCGCGCCGCGCGACTTTCCTTGGCAAAGCGACTTCGTCGGTTTGGGTGGGTACGATACTCGCTTTGGTGTCGGTGATCTTTCTTGCTTTGGCATTTTTTTCTTCCGCATTTCCGTTTGCTGCGGGAAGTCAGAAAGTTTTTCACGCGCTCAGCCCCATGCTGGCGTTCGATTCCCTCTCGAATTTTTCGATTGCCCTCCTCGCGCTTGCGGCAGCTTTCGTTTGTTTGATGTCGGTCACTTATCTCGCAGAAATGGGTATTCATCACGGCGAATACTACGGGCTCTTGTTGTTGGCGACGGCCGGTATGATGGTGCTCGTTGCCGCAACGGATTTGATGACGCTTTTCCTCGGCATTGAGCTGATGAGTATTCCGATCTATGTGATGGCGGGTTTCGATCGAAAGAAATTACGCAGCAATGAGTCGGCACTCAAGTATTTGATCGTAGGTGGCTTTGCGAGTGCGATTTTGCTCTACGGCATGGCTCTGCTTTATGGCGCCACTGGTCACACGGATTTTACGGGAATTCGCAGTGCGCTCGCGGCATCGACATTGCCTTTCCCCGCTGCGGGTGCACTGGCGTTGTTTGGCTTTGCTCTGATCGTCGTTGGACTTGCCTTTAAAGTTTCGACGGTGCCGTTTCACCAGTGGACGCCCGATGTGTACGAAGGTGCACCGGCTCCTGTGGCTGCGTACATGTCGGTTTGTGTGAAAGCGGCGGCCTTTGTCGCGCTGCTGCGCTTTTTAGGTGTGACACTTGAAAGTTTTGCAGATCGTTTGCACTCGCTACTCTGGATTTTGGCTTTGCTTACGATGACCGTCGGAAACGTTACAGCAATCATTCAAGAAAATGTGAAGCGCATGCTTGCATATTCGAGTATTGCCCATGCAGGGTACTTATTGATTGCGCTCGTGGTCGGCACGCCAGAAGCTTATTCCTCGATGTTGTTCTATCTCGTCGTTTATACATTTATGAATTTGGGTGCGTTTGGCGTGATGGCGGCACTGGCAAGTCGCGGTGAAGAGTTCGAGACACTCGATCAGTTTGCAGGTCTTGCTAAGGCAAGACCCGGGCTTGCGCTCTTGATGACGCTTTTCATGTTTGCACTGGCGGGCATTCCTGGCACGGGTGGTTTCATTGCTAAGTTTGGGCTCTTCGCGGCGGCCGTGCATGCCGATCAAGTCTGGCTCGTGATCTTTGCGGTTCTAAACAGTTTAGTGTCGGTCTTTTATTATTTGCGTCTTCCGGTTGCAATGTATATGCGGCAACCGCTTCGTACGCCAGCTCGCGTCGATCTTGGGTCGGGTGAAGCGTTGGTATTGATTGCTTGCGCATTTGCGGTTTTCTTCCTCGGTATTTTCCCGGCTGGCCTCGACGTGCTCTTTTTGAAATCGGTCAACGTCCTCGAATGGACAAAACTCGCTATTGCTGCATTTGTGCCTGGCGCAGCATAAGGGCGAAACTAAGCTTTGGTAGCCCGGCCAATGACGCTTCGCCCAAGATAGGGTTCGAGTGCTTTTGGAATTTTGATTGAACCGTCGGCCTGTTGATGGTTTTCGAGAAGCGCAATCAGTGCACGCGAGATTGCGATGGCTGTACCGTTGAGCATGTGCACAAAATGATTTTTCTTATCGCTGGCGCTTCGGTAGCGAATACCTAGGCGACGCGATTGAAAATCGGTGCAGTTCGACGTGCTCGTGACTTCACCGTAGGATCCACCGTCGCCGCGTCCCGGCATCCACGCTTCAATGTCGAATTTCTTGTAGGCGGGAGCGCCGAGATCGCCGGTGGCGATATCGAGTACGCGATAGGGAATTTCGAGTCCTTGGAAGATTCGTTCTTCGATGCGCAACAATTCGCGGTGCATAGCGGGCGATTGTTCGGGCGTAGTGAAGGCAAACATTTCGACCTTCGTGAATTGGTGCACGCGATAAAGGCCACGGCTCTCACGGCCATGCGCGCCGGCCTCTGTGCGAAAACAATGCGAGATACCGGCGATTTTGAGCGGCAGCTCTTCTTGTGCCAGGATGGAATCGGAGTATAAACCGCCAAGTGTAATCTCAGACGTACCAATCAAGCAGAGATCTTGGTTTTCAATGGAATAGACTTGTGTTTCGGGTCCGCGCGGATTGAAACCGATGCCACTTAAAATTTCGGGACGAGCGACGTCGGGCGTGATGTAGGGCGTGAAGCCTTCGCTAAGCAAGATGTCGAGCGCGTAGCGTTGCAAAGCGAGGTCGAGCAAGACGGCCTCGTTTTTTAGGTAGTAAAACTTGGCGCCGCTCACCTTGGTGGCGTTTTCAAAATCGAGCAAGCCCAGTTTTTCGCCGAGTTCCAAATGATCGAGAGGCTGAAAATCAAAAATGCGCGGTGTACCGACGCGGCGAAGTTCGCGCGAGGCATCTTCTCCGCCTACCGGCGACTCCAAATCGACAAAATTAGGAAGTTCGCGGTTTTGCCGTAATGCTTCGGCCTGTGCTTGCGCCACGATCTTTTCTTGCGCTTCCGCTTCTTCTTTGAGACGTCGTCCTTCGACGGTGTGCGCTTCGCGCACCGTCGGATCAAGTTTGCCTTTGCCCTTTTGTTGGTGCTCGTTTCGCTGTCGATTCAAATCGTCGAGCTGTGTTTTGGCTTGCGTGAATTTTTCTTGCGCGGCAATGGCTGCATCAAGGTCGGGGTTTATGCCACGCCGTCGGCAGCTTTCAAGGATTTCCGCGCGTTTTTCGGATAAGGTTCTCGGGTCCAGCATGGTCGGGAAAGGAAGCATACTGCTGCCACGAGCTCAAGCGTTCGTTACGCTTTGCGCGCGCTGGATCCAGATTTTTCTCGTCGGAAAATTCGTGGTTTGGCACCGTACGCTGGGATGAATGCATAAAAAGCGAGTGAGTAGTCAAGCTTGTGGAGAGGTAGCCAAGTGGTTGACGGCACCGGTCTTGAAAACCGGCAGACGTTTACGCGTCTCGAGGGTTCGAATCCCTCCCTCTCCGCCACAAGAAAGGTTATTCTCCCGCGCCGATGGAGAGGTGGCCGAGTCGGTCGAAGGCGCTCCCCTGCTAAGGGAGTATAGGCTAATCCCCTATCGAGGGTTCGAATCCCTCCCTCTCCGCCATCAAAGTTTTTTGTAGTTTTTTGCGTTGGATACGCGCGAACTCGATCGCAAAAAATTCTGCGGAGAGATGGCCGAGCGGTTGAAGGCGCACGCTTGGAAAGCGTGTTATGGGTAACTCCATACGAGGGTTCGAATCCCTCTCTCTCCGCCACCATTGTGCGAAACATTTTCGTGAGTCTGGCTCGTAAGAATCGATTCGCTAGAGTCTCGCCGCTTTGCAAGCCAGGGCAATTGCGCCCGTAGCTCAGATGGATAGAGCGTCTGGTTGCGGTCCAGGAGGTCGCACGTTCGAGTCGTGCCGGGCGCGCCATGGATTGATCCTCTAAAGTGTCGCCGATCCGTTCGGATCGAAAATTGAATTTCACGTATAAGAGTGTCGCTCCGTTTGCAAAATCTTGCAGAACGTTGGGCGCTCGCTTTTCGAAAATCGCGGATGACTTTGAAACAAAATTGTGACTAGATGGACTTTGCGCAGGAAAACGAAAGAAGCAAGAGCCAAGACATTGCGGAATGAGAAATAAGAAAATAAGAAATAAGATAAGAAATAAGAAATGGGGGAAGGCGATGGCTTTTTCGACGATACGCAGGCGTCGATTTGCAAAACCTTTTCATATCGATTTTTCTCTTTGGGTATTTTTCATCAGTCTTCAGATGATGGTGCCTTGTGCGCATGCTTCCGACGCTGCGACGGCAGCTCCGTTTCGCGAAGGTGACATCATCACTTTCGATCAGATTGCAAAGCTCAAAGATTTTCTGCCTCCAGCGTTTTGGGATAACCGTCGATTCTTCTTCTACGAAGGGATGAAGATGGAGATCGGTCCCGTTCAACGAAATTACGCACCTGCGCCGGAGTACATAGCTGCGACCAAACGCTATTCCGATCAGGTGAAGTTGGGGCCGTCGGGAAGTTTGCAAGGTTATGTCGCGGGGATGGCCTTTGATCCGGATGCGATTCGCTGCGATAACGAAGTGGAAGCCGGTCTCAAAATTATCTGGAATTACATGACACAGTGGGAAGGCTCGGGTGCAGCCGTAAGTTTTTTTTATTCCTATTGGGATCGCGGTGAGCGAATGCCGCTTTATTACGAAGGCAATTCGCGTTACGTCAAACTCGCGAGTCGCGTTGAGAAACAAATTCTTGATGGTCCCTATAAAGGCGATGTGTTCCCGAATGAAAATCGTTTGGGCGCTTTTGGTGTTGAAGTTACGGCACCTTTCGACAATCGCGGCACGCTGGTGCTGAGCTATCGCTACAAAAATTCAATGAGTCCACCTGGCGAGATCAAAGATGATGATATGTGGGTCTATGTCCCAAGTTTGCGTCGCGTGCGACGCATCGCGATGTCGCAGCGTACCGACGCAATTTCCGGTACGGATTTCACGCTCGACGATATGAACAGTTTTGGTGGCCTCGTGCCCGAATACGATTGGAAGTGCCTTGGAGAGCAAGACTTGCTCGCACCCGTCAATACGAAGCGGCTGGGTTATCCCTATAACAAAGACCTAGATTTTGGCCCTTATGGTTTTTCCTTTGCCAATGATCGTTGGGAGCTTCGCCGTGCCGTCGGTGTGAGGTTTTTTCCAAAACGCGAAGACCATCCCTATCACCACAAAGAT
>CAYRID010000016.1:12828-31465 GCA_964424225.1 uncultured Geobacter sp. | reverse complement strand
CTTGAATCGTGCTCGCCTTGAAGCTGCGGCTCAGGATTTCGTGTCATTCGTCGATGGATGGTCGGGACGGATGCAAAGTGGTTCGACGAAACCTGCGTCTCGTAATCTTTGAGGCGGAAAGTAGTATATGACGATGCACCCTTCGGTCCTTCAGTGCCTCTTCGTTCTGAGTGTTGCGATTTTTATTTTTGCCTACGTCAGTTTCCGCTCGCGTTGGAATCTTCTGCATTGGTTGCTTGCGGGTGTGATGATCTCGCTCATGATGTGGGCGCTTGGCGAAAGCATGCGCTGGTTGAGTTCTGAAAAGTTTTTCTACAGCGCCGGAATCTACATTCACTACTACGGCATCATGTCCTTGGTGCCGCTTTGGGTTTTGCTTGCACTCAAGTATGCGCGAGTGCGTTTGCTCGAAGCCAATCCACAGGTGATCGTTCTGATTTCCGCGCCGTCGGTGATTGCGTATGTCGCTTTGCTGACGAATGGCCTACACCATCTTTTGATCAAGGACATATCTCCTGCGGCCATGATGGAAAGCATGTTGGTCTGGGCAGGACCCGCACTGTGGTTTTTTGTGATTTGGTCCTTTTTTTGTGGCCTGGGTGCTTTTGCATTGTATCTCGGCGCCGCTCGTCTCGAACGCGGTACGCGCGAACGCCATCGCTGGCTTTGGATTGCCGCTGCAGCTGTATTGCCGTTGCTCATGAGCGGAATTTTTCTTTTGGATTCCGATTCGGCTTCGATGGATTTCACACCGACGGCGCTTTCGATTTCTGTTTTGATTTTGTTTGGCACGGTTTTTCGTCGGCGCCTTTTTGAGGGATTGCCGATTGCACGGCGCGATGTGATCGAGCCGCTGCGCAACGGTGTCATCCTTGCTGACGCGCAAGGCCAAATTACGGATTTGAATTCGGCCGCAGCGACGTTGCTGGGTTGCGTTGCCAGCGAAGTCGTTCAGCATGACGTGGCGAAGCTGACGAGTGAACTTTGCGAGGCCCCGGAAGCTCGGGTGGAGCTGTATCGACGTTTTCAAGATCTCACGGCTTCGGAGGCGGGATTTGTTTTCGAAGTTTCGCTGCAAAATGGACATCGCATCGAGTTCGACGCTGTGGTCGTGCGCCGGGAAAACGAGGTGGCGGGTCAATACATCGTGATGCGCGATCGCACGGAGGAGCGTCGTCGCGAGCGGTTATTTTCGCAAACGCAGAAACTAGAAAGTGTAGGAAGCCTTGTCGCCGGCATTGCGCATGAAGTGAATAACCCGCTCGCGTATGTGCGCTCAAACCTGATTCATCTGGAGCGCCTGGGAGAAATCGTACAAAAGCGTCTCGATGCGTTTGGTGAGGCTGATGCAAAGCAATTGAGCGAGATTCCACAAGTGGTGGCAGAAACCATGGATGGCGTCGATCGCATTACGAAAATGGTGCGTGGCTTACGGCGGTTTTCGCATACCTCCGGTGACGTGCTGCGCCCGGTTGCCATCAACCAAGTGCTGATTGAAGCCATTCGTTTGGCATCGCTCGATGAAAAACAAGCGATCGAAGTCATACGCAATTTTGCGTCGGATTTACCACTGCTCCAAGGAGCGCCCGATCGTTTGGGCCAAGTGTTTTTGAATCTCTTACTCAATGCGAAGCATGCGCTACGCGATACCGAACATGCGACGATCATCGTCGAGAGCACATTGCGCGACACTGTGATCGAAGTGCGTATTACAGACAATGGACCGGGAATTGCAGCCGATGTGCAATCGCGAATTTTTGAACCTTTCTTTACGACGAAGAGTTCCGACGAGGGCACGGGGCTTGGGCTTGCGATTGCGTCGGATATCGTGCATGAGCACAGCGGCGAGATCGAGGTTTCCTCGCGCCCTGGCCAAGGCGCAAGATTTACGGTGCGGCTTCCGCTGACGACGAAGCCGGCTGCTACGTCACACTGAATTCTTATCGACTCTTTTTTGTGTTGAATTTTTGAGCAGTCTGTTCGCCTTTTCGTGTAACTTTTGCTAGCGAGAATTGCGCGTGCGTCCGCTTGGACCAGGTTGCAAAAAAAGATTTGTTTGCGCGATGCCAAGATCGATCATGTCGATTTTGCCGTCTTCATTGAGGTCGTACTCTGCGTTGTAGAGACCGCTGGACATGGCGGCGAGCAGGCTCTCCAAGTCGCCGCGCCGATCCGTGAGGGCAGGATTGAAGGCCAACGACACGATCCCGTCGTTGTCGAAGTCGGCATCGCAGACGTTGCCAAAGCCGTCTCCGTCGGAGTCGAGCTGCGATGAGTTTGGACTGTCGCGGCAATTGTCGATTTTGTTGCGGTGTCCGTCACCGTCGTAGTCGTCGGGGAGCGCGATGCTTGGCCGTGCGATTTGCATCAACGGATCACCGATGTAGACGTTCATCCAACTAAGATGTGGAACGCTTTGATAGAACGCCTCGGCCGCGGGACGTCCAAGTGCGTATTCGCGAAAAAATACATAAGGACGAATGACACCGTTGAGTGACGGCTCGGCAACATGTCCTGCCGCGCCCGAGGCGCCAAGTCGAATCAAGTCGGCGGTGAGCGATTGCCCGTATTCCGGTGGAAAGACGAAGCTTCGTGCGTTCGTACTGACGATGTCGATGGCAACGGAGCGTGGTGCAAAACGTCCGGGAATGATCTTTCCGTCTATTTCGCCGTACGTCGATGGCACGGGATGGGCCGAGTCGTTGCTGCCCCACGATACATAGCCAGCGATTTCTTTCGTCGTCGAAAAGAAGCTTGCATCGCGATCGTGCAGTACGGGCAAGCCCATTGCGGCGAGCACCGCAGCGGTTGCTTGCAGGAAGTGGAGATTGGCTCCTGCGCGTGCACTGGGTTGTTTGGGATCTTCGTCGATCACGAAGTGTGCAGCGACGGGTGCGGGCGCGACGGCGGAATCGATTAGACTGCGCACGTCGCGTGGGATCTGCGTTTCGGGATCGAGCGGCGTCGGGTATCCACTGATTCGTGTTACGAGATAACGCAAAGGAGCGTCAGGATTTTTCTTGCGAAACTCCCCGAACGATTGTCCAGAGTTATAAAATAAATTTTGCGAATTTGTGATTCCAGCGCTGCCTTCGAGGCGCGAACCCAGAACGGCCACTTCGGCATCGACGGAAGCTTCGTCGCTGCGAAAGATTAATTCCTCAGTCGGAATCGGCTTTGTGGAGCGAATGCGTAGCGGGATACCTTGCATTAGCACGATGAACTGAATTTGCTTTTGCAAACCGCGTGTTTCGATGGCTTGCCAGAGCGGGTCGCGAATTTGTTGCTGATAATCTTCGCGTGAAATTTGCTCATCGCTTCGCTGCGAAAGATCGGGCGTGTAGGCCGGCAGCGGAAGTTCGACGAACTGTACATCGGGAATTTTGCGTGCTTTTTGATAATAACGGCCGATTGCGCGCGAGAGTTCGTTGTTGCCGTTGACGACGACGAGCACGTTCGAATAGTCGGTACGCGGTGCCTTGTACAGCGATTCGAAGCGTGCGCTCGACGTTGAATCGGAATTGCAGCGCGCAGCACTCATGGCCAATGCAAGCAGACAGAGTGCAAAGATAGTTTTTTGCAAGCGCCGTTTCGCCATCAATGAAGAAGGTCCTCGTTTTGCGGTGGAGTCGATACTATCCGTTTTGTCGTTCACTGTGCATCTCTTGATTTGCAGCTTGCGCTGACGGGAGGTGTGTCACCGGGTAGAATCCGGCCCGCGATCGACCCATGAAAATCAGCAAGAAGGAGAGAGTGTTTTGGCTCAGTTTGTTTTTACGATGCACGAAGTGCGCAAAGTTGTTCCGCCCGATCGAATTATTCTCGACGGGATTTCGCTTTCGTTTTTGTTTGGCGCGAAGATCGGCGTGATCGGCCACAACGGTGCCGGGAAGAGTTCGCTCTTGCGCATCATGGCGGGTCTTGATCCGGACATTCTCGGCGAGGCGCGGCCTGCACCGGGAATTCGCGTTGGATATTTGCCGCAAGAGCCCACACTCGATCCGACGAAAGATGTACGCGGAAATGTGGAAGACGGCGTCGCCGAAACGCGCGATTTGTTGCGTCGCTTTGAAGAAGTGAATGCAAAGTTTGCCGAGCCGATGGACGACGATGCGATGAATCAGTTGCTCGCCGAGCAAGCCGAGTTGCAAGATCGCATCGATGCTGCGAATGCGTGGGAGATCGACCGCACGCTCGAAATTGCGATGGACGCGTTGCGTTTGCCGCCGGGCGATGCGGATGTGACGAAACTTTCCGGCGGTGAGCGAAGGCGCGTGGCGCTTTGTCGTTTGCTTTTGCAAAAGCCCGATCTCTTGCTCCTCGACGAGCCGACGAACCATCTCGATGCCGAATCGGTGGCCTGGCTCGAACGCTTCTTGCAAGAATACACGGGCACGATCGTCGCGATTACACACGATCGTTACTTCCTCGACAACGTGGCGCAGTGGATTCTCGAACTCGATCGCGGCGAAGGAATTCCCTGGAAAGGTAATTACTCGTCGTGGCTCGATCAAAAGAAGAATCGCCTCGCCGTCGAAGAGAAACAGGAAAGTGCACGCCAGCGCACTTTGCAACGCGAGCTTGACTGGGTGCGCATGGCGCCGAGTGCGCGCCACGCGAAAAGCAAAGCGCGTATTCGACAATACGAAGAGTTGCTCAAGCAAGGACCCAAAGAAAATTACGGCAGTTCGGAAATTACGATTCCGCCGGGCCCGCGGCTTGGCGAAGTGGTGGTGCAGGCGACGAAGCTTTCCAAAGCTTACGGCGACAAACTTTTGATTGACGACCTCAATTTTTCGCTTCCCCCCGGCGGTATCGTCGGTGTGATTGGTCCAAACGGTGCGGGAAAGACGACGCTGTTTCGCATGATCGTTGGCGCCGAAAAACCCGATTCGGGCACGCTGCGCCTTGGTGAGACCGTGAAACTTGCGTATGTAGATCAATCGCGCGATGCACTCGATCCCAAGAAAAATGTTTGGCAAGAGATCAGCGGCGGTGAAGAAGTGTTGCGCGTTGGCAATCGCGAAGTGAACTCACGCGCTTATGTGTCATCGTTCAACTTTCGCGGGGCCGATCAACAAAAGCTCGTCGGTAATTTGTCCGGCGGTGAACGCAATCGTCTTCATCTCGCAAAACTTTTGCAGAGTGGCGGTAACGTGCTCTTGCTCGACGAGCCGACGAATGATCTCGATGTCGATACCTTGCGTGCGCTCGAAGATGCACTCGTGAATTTTGCGGGTTGCGTGGTTGTGATTTCGCACGATCGTTGGTTCCTAGATCGCATTGCGACACATATGCTTGCGTTTGAAGGGGATAGCCACGTGGAGTGGTTTGAAGGCAACTACCAAGAGTATGAAGCGGATCGCAAGCGTCGCCTTGGAGCTGATGCCGATCAGCCGCATCGGCTGCATTACAAAAAACTTACAGTTTGAAATGAGTCATTCGACTCATTTTTGTGTTGACTGGCGTGGCGCAGCGAGGCTGTGCCACGCCAGTTTCGTTAGGCGCTAGCGGCCAAAACTGCGCTGAATGCGAGCGATGGCCTCGAGCACGTTCTCGCGCGAATTGAAGGCCGACAAGCGGAAGTAGCCTTCGCCCGACGGGCCAAATCCCGCACCGGGCGTGCCGACGACATGCGCTTGGGTGAGCAAGTCATTAAAGAAGTCCCATGACGAGACACGATTTGGTGTACGCATCCAGAGATAGGGTGCATGTTCGCCACCAAAAATGCGAAAGCCGGCTACGGCCAAGCCCTCGCGCAGTAGCCGCGCATTCTCCATGTAGAAAGCGATTTGCTCGCCGGTTTGTTTGAGACCTTCTTCGGTGTAGACCGCTTCGGCGCCACGCTGCACGATGTAGGAGACGCCGTTGAACTTCGTGCAGTGGCGACGATTCCAAAGCGCGTTGAAGGAAACGCGTGTGCCCGTTCGAGTCTTTCCCATGAGCTGCTTTGGAATCACTGTGAACGCGCAGCGCACGCCCGTAAAACCAGCGCGTTTTGAAAAGCTGCGCATTTCGATGGCACATTCCTTTGCGCCATCAATTTCATAAATAGAGCGCGGAAGTTTCGGATCGCGGATGAAGGCTTCGTATGCAGCGTCGAAGACGATCACGACATCTTGGGCGCGCGCCCAAGCTACCCATTCTTGCAAATACTCTTTTGTTGCGACGGTGCCGGTGGGGTTGCTCGGAGAGCAGAGAAAAACGAAATCGACTTTTTCCGTCGGTGGAGATGGCAAGAAACCGTTGGCTTCGCTGGCGGGAAGATACACGATTCCCGCATAACGCCCATGCGTGTCGATTGCGCCGCTGCGCCCTGCCATGACATTGGAATCGACATAAACAGGATACACGGGATCGGTGACACACAATATTGCGTCTGCGGCGAAGATTTCTTGCAGATTGCCGCTATCGCATTTGCTTCCGTCGGAAACGAAAATTTCATCGCGCTCGATTTCGACACCGCGTGCGGCATAGTCGTGTCGGCGAATGGCGTCGATCAAAAAATCATAGCCTTGTTCGGGGCCATAGCCGTGAAAGCCATTGCGAGACCCCATTTCTTGCGCGGCTTTCACCATGGCTTGCGTAATTGCGGGTGCGAGCGGCTCGGTGACATCGCCAATGCCAAGGCGAATGATGGTTGCGCTCGGATTTTCTTGTGAAAACGCACGCACGCGTCGTCCGATTTCAGGAAATAGATAGCCCGCCTGCAATTTCTGAAAATTTTCATTGATATACGTCATTTTGTGTTACCAGCGCATCGAGTTTGGGGAGAGAGCCTCAAGTAGCGCCATGTCAGGAGTCTTCTCGCCTTCGCGCGGCATGGCTTGGATTGCGACTTGCGTTGCGCCCGCCGCGAGATGTTCGCGGATGCGCTGCACGATTTTTTCTTCGTCGCCCCAGGCTACGATGGCGTCAACCAGTCGATCGCTTCCGCCGTTTGCGAAATCTTCTTCACCAAACCCGTAACACTTTAAATTGTTCTGGTAATTTGGGAGTGCGAGATAAATTTTCATCGCAGATCGGGCCAGAGCGCGCGCTTTCGTGGCATCGGTTTCGCGCAGCACCATTTGCTCGGGAATCAAAAGTTTGTCTGGGCCCAGGATCGCGCGCGCGCGCTTCGTGTGTTCGGGCGTGACGAAATAGGGATGCGCACCTTGCACTTTTTCGGCAGCAAGCTGGAGCATCTTGTCGCGCAGTGCAGCGAGCACGATCGTCGGTGCGTGTTCGGGGCGATGCGCCATGAACAAGGCCTTCTCCATTTTTTCGAGGTAGCTTCGCATTGCCGTCAGTGGCTTTGCGTAAGCATGGCCGCGCACTCCTTCGACAAGATGTTGATGCGAAACGCCGATTCCCAAGATGAAGCGCCCGCCGGAAAGATCGGTGAGTGTGCGCAGAGCGGCGTTGGTCGCCATGGGATCGCGCGCGTAGATGCTGGCAATGCCGGTGGCAAGTACGAGGCGCTCGGTGTGTGCGGCCAAGAAGCCGAGGGTAACGAAGGGATCACGGCCGACGGCCTCAGGCATCCACAAAGAAGTGTAGCCTAATGCTTCAACTTTTTTTGCGAAGGCGATGGTGTCTTTTGCAGAAAAACCATCGAGCCAATTCCAAACACCGACTTTTCCAAGTTGCATGGGATTCTCCTTTTTGCTGGACGCACGTTGAATGCGTCGAAGTTTATCTCGCCATTTGGGGCTTGGCTTTGCGAATTAGCGGATGCGCACAAATTCGCCGCGCTTGAGTTTGTCGAGGTAGAGATCAAGGTCGGCTTTGAGTTTCGAGCTGAGCAAAACGATTCCGAAAATGTTGGGAAGCGACATGCCAAGCACCATGAGATCCGAGAAGTCGATGACATTCTTGAATTCAATGACACAACCAAGCCAAACGCAGATCAAGAAAAGCACTTTGTAGGCCAAGATCGAGCGCAAGCCGAAGAGATGCACCCAGCACTGCTCGCCGTAGTAACTCCACGAGATCATCGTGCTGTAGGCGAAACAAAAAGCGGTCAGCGAGAGCAAGATTGGAAACCACGGAAAGACCGTGGCAAAGGCCCAGGATGTCATAGCAATGCCGGTGCCCGCTTCGGGGTTTGCGTAGGCTCCCGTCACCACGAGCACGAGGCCCGTCATATTGCAGACGATGACAGTGTCGATGAATGGTTCGAGTAACGCCACGATCCCTTCGCGAATCGGTTCGGGCGTGCTCGCTGCGGAATGCGCAATCGAGGCAGAGCCGATGCCCGCTTCATTGCTAAAGGCTGCGCGTTTGAAACCTTGCACGATGGCGCCGGCTACACCGCCGAGGGCTGCATTGGGTGTGAAGGCCAAGCGCACGATTTCTTTCATTCCGTCGATCAAGTGTTCGGAGTTGAGAATCAGAATCAAGAGGCCGCAGAGGACGTAGGTAACGCACATAAATGGCACGAGTAGGCCCGCAACGTGACCGATGCGCTTGATGCCACCGATGATGACGAGTCCTACAAGAATCGCGAGGGCTACACCAAAAATTGTTCCGGAAACGCTGGAATGCTCTACTCCAAGAACATGAATGATTTGCGTGTACGATTGGTTGGCTTGGAACATATTGCCAGCGCCAAAACTTCCACCAATACACATAATTGTGAAAATTCCGGTTAGCACTTTCCCGAGATGAGGAAGGCCGAGTTCGGCGAGGCCGTCTTTGAGGTAGTGCATCGGGCCGCCCGAGAAATGACCGTCGAGGCGTTGGATGCGATATTTTTGTCCGAGCGTGCATTCGGCAAATTTTGAAGTCATGCCGAGAAAACCCGCGATCGTCATCCAGAGTACGGCACCCGGACCACCAAGTCCGACTGCGACGGCAACGCCCGCGATATTGCCAAGTCCGACGGTGGCCGAGAGCGCAGCGGCGAGTGCTTGAAAGTGGGAGAGTTCGCCCGGATCGTCCGGGCGCGAGTAGCGGCCCAGTACGCAATCGATGGCATGCCGAAAGCCACGAAAGTTGATGAAGCGAAAGCGCAGTGTGAAGAAGACGGCGCCAAAAATCAGCCAGCCGACGACGAGGGGTACGCTGATCCCTGTTTTGGTGTCATCCCAAAACCAGATATCGAAGAAGAGCACTTTGGCCAGTGGGCTAACGATGTGTTCGCCGACAAATTGATCGAGTACTGCAGCAAAGCCGGCTGATTCTGCTCCCACGAAGTCCCCCTTTTACTGAAGCGAGGCTTCAGTCTTTTCGTGTTTGGATGTGACGCATTCCTTGCCTTTACGGTTCGCGCGACAAATAAGTGTACTCTTGCAAGCCTTGTTCGTAGTGTCGTCGCAATCGGGCTGAATCTTCAAGGCCGATGTCGCCTGCGCGCATGGCTTTTTCGATGGTGCGCCGCACGGTTTCGATCAAAAGCGAGCGATCGTACTGAACGTAACTCAGCACTTCATCGACCGAGTCACCTTCCACGACGTGCTCCACGCTGTAGAGGCCATCGTCGTCGACGTTCACATGAACCGCATCGGTGTCACCAAAAAGATTGTGCAAATCACCAAGAATCTCTTGGTAGGCACCGACGAGAAAAATACCGATGTAATACGGTTTGTCGTTCCAAGGATGCAGTTCGAGCACTTTCTTGATTTCGCGTTGATCGATGAAGCGATCGATTTTTCCGTCGCTATCGCAGGTGAGATCGGCAAAGACGCCGCGCCGTGTTGGTTCTTCTTGCAAACGGTGAATGGGCATTACGGGAAACAACTGTTTCACGGCCCAGTGGTCCGGTGCCGATTGAAAGACTGAAAAATTACCGAAATATGTGTCGGCGAGTTCTTTTTCAAGACTTTCGAATTCTTCCGGAATCTCATCGAGTTCGCGCAAGAGATTCAGGATTTTTTCGGCGCAGTGGTGAAACCAACTTTCGGTGCGCGCGCGGTCCGACAAACTCATGTGTCCGAGCGTGAAGAGCGTGATGGCTTCTTCTTTGAGTTGCAAGCTGTTGTGATACGACTCGGAGAGGTTTTTGTGTGTCACCGTTGCGGACACTTCGACGAGTTCTTGCAGCACGCGATGATCGTCTTCGGTAATCGGGTCGGGCGTTTTGCCGGTGAGAATTTCGTTTACGCCGAGCACGTCGAAGATCAACACCGAATGGTGTGCTACGAGCGAACGCCCCGATTCGGTCACGATGTCGGGATGTGGCACGTCGTTGGCGTCGCAGGCTTCGAACACGGCACCAATCACGCTGTTGGCGTATTCTTGCACCGAGTAATTTTTCGAGGAATGAAAGTTTGTCTTGGAGCCGTCGTAGTCGATGCCAAGGCCGCCACCGACGTCAAGGATTTTGAGATTGGCGCCCATCTGACAAAGCTCGACAAAAACTCGTGTCGCCTCGCGCAGCGCGTCTTTGTGTGCGCGAATCGCGGTGATTTGAGAGCCGATGTGGAAGTGCAAAAGTTCGAGACAATCGAGCATGTCCTCGGCGCGCAGACGATCGACCGCCGCCATGATTTCCGACGCAGACAAACCAAATTTCGAACGCTCGCCCGTCGATTCGACCCATTTGCCGGCGCCTTTTGTGCTGAGCCGCGCGCGGATGCCAATGTGCGGGCGGATGTTGAGTTCGCGTGCCGTTTTGATCAGCAGATCGAGTTCGTTTTGGCGATCAATCACGATGACGGGATAGCGACCCAGGCGTTGCGCGAGCAGCGCGGTTTCGAGGTAAGCGCGGTCTTTGTAACCGTTGCAGATGATGAGCGCGTTCGGGGTTTCGAGGAGCGCAAGCGAGATCAGTAATTCGGGCTTACTGCCGGCTTCGAGTCCGAGTGCGAACGGCGCACCGTGCTCGACCATTTCTTTTACGATGTGGCGTTGTTGATTCACCTTGATCGGATAGACGCCGCGATAGCGCCCGCGGTAGTCGTATTCGCGGATCGCACGCTGAAATGCCGCATTGAGCGTGTGCAAACGACTCGCAAGGATGTCGGGAAAGCGGATCAAGAGTGGCGTGCGCAAGCCGCGATGTTGCAAGTCTTTCAAGAGTTCGAGCAGGTCGATCTTGGGGCCTTGCGCGCCTTTGGGTTGCACGACCGCGTTGCCCTGTGCATTCACCGAGAAAAAATCGGAACTCCAGTTGGTGACACTGTAGACTTTAATGCTTTCCTCCGTGGTCCAGTGTCCCATGGCTTTCTCCTTCGGTGATGAATGCGCGGCGCGTGAATCCGTGTTTCGCTTTGGAAGTTTGTGTCGAAAATTTTACGTCGAGAACTTTGCTGCGGCAGGCCGCTACTTATAAGGTTAGATCCGTCTCTTCGCCAGTCTTGAGGTTACGCTGTTTTGCCACGCCACGAGAAATTTCGTCGGGGCCGAGTAAAAAAATTCGCTCCGCACCAAGGCGATCGGCGTCACCGAGCACGCGCTTGAGTTTGTTTGCGCCAAGAATCAACTCGACGTAGCGCCCTTCGCTTCGCAGGCGCGAAGCAAGTCGTACGGCAAATGGATGTTCTGCGTCGGAAAATGCGAAAACTACATCGTGCACTTCTTTGTGCAGTGCAGGCAGCAGGTTTCGATCTTTGAGTAATTCGCCGATCACGACATCGCCAAAGCCAAAGCCGACGGCGGGAATCGCCTTGCCGCCGAGAAGTTCCGCCAAACGGTCGTAGCGACCACCGCCGCAAATCGCGCGCAGTTCACCGGCGGTGTCGAAGGCTTCAAAGACGATGCCGGTGTAATAAGCAAGGCCACGCACCGTCGAAGCGTCGAAGACGACGCGATCCTCGATGCCGTAGGCAGCGAGCAAATCGAAGAAGCGGCATAGCTCGTCGAGTGTCGTTGTACCCTTCGGTGCGTGTTGCGCGGCATCGTCGAGCGAGCGCGCGCTCAGCATGTCAACCACTTGCACGGCATCGACCTTCGCTAGCCGCACGTCGCCTTGCGGATCTTGCAAGAGATCGATCACGGCATCGCGACCAATCTTGGCGAGCTTGTCGATCACGACGCAAAGCGGTGCAAAAATTTCGGGCCGCGTCTTGAGCACCGTCGCACGCAGCGATTCTTCGAGAAGCGCACGACTGTTGACGCGAATGCGCACATCATCACGCGGCACTTGTACGCGATCAAAGAGCGTGAAGATCGCGGCCATCAATTCTGCTTCGGCGGCGACGCTGGGCTCGCCCCAAATATCCATGTTCCATTGATAGTGTTCGCGCGTGCGTCCGCGCGTCATTCGTTCGTAACGCCAATTTTGCGTGATCGCAAACCAGCGTAGAGGAAAGCGCAGCGCGCCTGCGCGCGCGAGAACCATTCGCGCGATCGACGGAGTCATCTCGGGTCGAAGAGCAAGTTCGCGCTCGTGCAGCACGAAGTGATAGAGCTGCTCGACGATTTCTTCGCCGGCCTTGCGCGTGAAAAGTTCGGCGTGCTCGACGACGGGCGCATCGACTTCTTCAAAGGCAAAGCTTTTTGCGACGGCGCGAAAATGCGCGAACAACCAGCTTCGTTGCCGAAGTTCGTCGGGGTAGAAATCGCGTGTGCCGCGCGGTGCTTGTAAGTTGAGTTTGGTCACGGCCTTCCTGATACCACAGCTTGCTTGGCCTTACCTGCATCAAAGTGCGTTGTGCGCAAGAAAACTTGTAAGATGCCCGACGCTTGCTTGGATGATGCTTTGGTGAGCACGCCAAAAAGTCAGCGACGCGAGTCGAGAGCCAAGTGAAGTCCGGGTGCGAAGAAGCGAGGCAATGAGATCAATGGCAATCAAGTCGTGAAGCGGCGCGCAGGCGGAGTAAGAAGTGCGGCTGGGTGTGCAAGACGGCGAAAATTAAAAATACAAGAAATGAGGCTTGCGATGAATGATCACAAAAAAGTGTTGCAAATGAAATCGTGTGATTTCGACGTGTCGCTTTGGCCCGTCCGCGTCGCGGCTTTGCTCTTGGTGCTGAGCTTTTTTACTTCCGGCTGCACGAAGCAAGAGGCATCCAAGACGGAGGCATCGCAGAAGCCGACGGTGATGGCGACGCCTGCAGACTTGCCGCAGGGGCTTTTGCTGGCTTTAGCGAGATTCGAGCGCGATGCCCAAGGCGAGTTGCAAACGATGCCTGCGCGGCTCGTGATCCTGACACGAAAAGGTGGCGCTTGGTCAAAGCAAATTCTGGACGATCCCGAGAGCAATGTTTTTCACAAAGCTATGTATTACGCACCGCCGTACGGCGCACCGGGAATTTTGACGATTGGCGCCGAAGGGGCAGCGCTAAAAATTTGGCGCAAGGCGAAATCGGGGGAAGGCTTTGAAGCCGAAACAATTTGGAAGCCAAAATTTGGTGGCAAGTTCGATCGCTTGCGCGATGTCGAAGTTGGCAATCTCTATGGCGGCGTCGGCGGTGACCTTGCGATTGCAACGCACGATCAAGGTGTGATTGCGACGGTGCATCCAAAATCCGACGGAAGTTACGAAGTGCGCGAGATCGATCGCCGCGCGCAAGAATGGCCGTTCGTGCATGAAATCGAAATTGGCGATCTCAATGGCGATGGAGTGAGCGAAATTTACGCGACGCCGAGTGCACCGAACAAACTCGATGGCACGCCGCAGCCTGGCCGAGTCATGCGCTATGTGCCGAGTCAAGGCGACGGTGCGGTGATTGTGGCCGACTTGGGCACGCGACACGCAAAAGAAATTTTGGTGCGCGATCTCGACGGAGATGGACGCGATGAGCTTTATGTCTCCGTCGAAGATCCAGTCGAAATTTTGCGCTTTGACGCAGAGACTTCGCCGACTGCGGGTGTGCGCGTGGGAGAGCTCAACGATCGCTATTCGCGATTTTTAACGGTGGGCGATTTTGACGGCGACGGCAAAAAAACACTCATTGCGGCGACGTATAAGCGCGGAATTTGGCAGTTTACTCCGGGAGCATCGAAGCAAGCCGAGTGGAAGCGTGAGGTGATCGATCGCGAGTCGGGTGGCATCGAACATGCGGCCATTGCGCTGGATCTCGACGGCGACGGCCGAGATGAATTGTATGTGGCAAGCGACAACGACGCAGAATTGCGTCGCTATGTTTGGGACGGCAGCCAATTTGTGCGCGAGACGATCGATCGCCGCGACTATTCTGCGCTGACCTGGAATCTCATGCCCGTGCCGCGCGCGTTGGTGGAATGAGAGAAGAGCGCGGCGCAGGCTTTCATCCCGGTGGCCACTGCATCGAGCGGCCCGCAAGCAAGTGTAGGTGCAGGTGAAAAACCGTTTGCCCCGCACCGGCACCGTTGTTCGTGACGATGCGGTAATCCTGCAAGCCGAGTTGGTCGGCGATGCGTTTTGCGACCAGAAGCAAATGCCCGAGCAGTGACTCGTCTTGCGTGCTGGCATTGGCGAGGTTGATGAGCGGTTTTCGTGGAATGATCAAAAGATGCGTCGGTGCTTGCGGGTGGATGTCTTTGAAAACGATCGCCTGCTCGTCCTCGTAGATGATTTCCGCCGGAATTTCTTTGCGTAGGATTTTGCCAAAGATCGTGTCGCTCATGCTTTGCTCCCTGTTTTTGTCGCTTTGTTGCTTTTGTCGTTTCGGTGCCGTGTGGATTGCTTCTTTTGAAAACTCGCGTGCGTAGCGGTTTGCGCTACGGCAATGCGGTGGCCAATCTGCGCGCGCTTTTGTCGGACTCTCAAAGTCACTCAAAAGCCGGGAAGGCTCAAGTTTTTCCGATAGAACCCGAGAGCCATGCCACGCGTTCAAAGTCGCTTTGGCTTGTCAGACCCAAGCGGAGCGGCTAAGACTCCGAACCTTTCGCGGCCCCCTGTCATGAATTGGGGTGGCTGAGCAGAAATCGCAACGCAGGCAAGAGCCGAAGAAGAGGAATAAGAGTGGGCAAAGCGCTTTTAATCACCGAGAAGCCGAGTGTGGCGCGCGATATTGCAGCGACGCTTGGGGGTATGGAAGACCACGACGGATACTTCGAGGGCAAGGACTATTTGATTACGTTCGCGGTGGGTCATCTCTTTGAATTGATGGCCCCCGAAGAACTCGATGATGCCTACAAGCGCTGGACACTCGATGCGCTGCCGATCATTCCCGAGTCATTCAAGTTGAAGCCAAAGTCGGGCCAGCGCGATCGCATTGCGACGATCAAGAAGCTGCTTGCGCGCAAAGACGTCGACCGCGTGATCAATGCTTGTGACGCCGGCCGCGAAGGTGAGCTGATTTTTCGCGAGATCGTCGAGTATCTCGATTCGACGCCGCCGATCTATCGCCTCTGGCTGCAGTCGATGACGCCGAAGGCCATTTTGGATGGGCTCGAACATTTGCGCCCCGGCGCAGAGCTTGTTCCGCTTGCCGACGCAGCAAAGTGTCGGTCGTATTCAGACTGGATGATTGGCATGAATGCGACGCGCGCCATTACGAAGCGTTTGAAGAGTCGCAAAGAGAAGACGGCTTGGTCGGCCGGGCGTGTGCAAACGCCGACGCTGGCACTGCTCGTCGATCGCGAACTTGAAGTGCTTGCACATGTGCCAAAGCCGTATTGGCGAATTGAAGCAAAATTTCAGCATGCAAAAAATACATACCTCGGTGTATGGTTCGATCCGGCTCATGCGACTGCCGAGGAAGAGGCCGAGCTGCGCGAAGATCGAATTTTCGAGCAAACCAAAGCCGAGCGCATTCTTGCAGAGATGCGCGGCCAAGCGGGTTCTGCCTCGGAAACGCGCAAGCCTTCGAAGGAAAGCGCGCCGCCGCTTTTCGATCTCACGAGTTTGCAGCGCGAGTGCAATCGTCGCTTTGGTTGGTCGGCACGGCGCACCTTGAATGCGGCGCAGCGCTGTTACGAAGGGCATAAGATACTCACTTATCCACGCACGAGTTCACGTTGCTTGCCCGAGGATTATCGCAGTATTGTGTTGGATACGGTGGCGATGCTGGCTCAGACGCAGGACTATGCCGAGGGTGCGCGAGCATTGCAGAGTGCGGGGCTGCAAAACGAAGAGCGAATTTTCAACAACGAAGGTGTGACGGATCACTTCGCCGTCATTCCGACGGGGCTGATTCCCGAACAACCGCTCACGGGCGACGACAAGCGTCTTTTCGATCTCGTGGTGCGGCGCTTTCTGGGCGCTTTTTTCCCGCCAGCCGTTTGGGAACGCGTGGAACGTACGACGGTGGTCGCGGGGCACCGCTTCCGCACGCGGGCGCGCTCACTGCAAGAGCCCGGTTGGCGTCTGGTGCTTGGTGTCGATGAAGAAAACGAGCCGCTCCCCGCGTTGATCGACGGCGCGAAAGAGGCCGCAGACGTCGCGGTGAAACTCGAGAGCAGTGATTTGGTGGCCGAACAAACCAAGCCGCCTGCGCGAATCAGCGAAGCGCGACTTTTGTCGTTGATGGAAAACGCAGGTCAGCAAATCGAAGACGAAGACGTGGCCGCCGCATTGCACGAAAAAGGCATTGGTACGCCTGCGACCCGTGCGGACATCATCGAAAACTTGATTTCAAAGGGTTATGTGGTGCGCGCCGGCAGATCGCTGCGTCCGTCGGTGAAAGGGATTCGCTTGATTGATTCGCTTCGCCGCGTGCGCATCGATCGTCTTGCCTCGCCGCAGCTTACGGGCGAACTCGAAATGCATCTTCTCGAAGTCGAGCGCGGCCAGCGCAGTGCAAAACAATTCATGAGTGAAGTCGAGGACTATACACGCGCCATTGTCGAGCGCGCAAAAACCTTTGGCTACGACGAATTGTATGGACACGAACCGGCGCTTGGGCCGTGCCCCGCTTGCGGACGTCCGGTGCGCGAGTTTGCTTGGTTCTATCGCTGCGAAGAAAAACCCGACGTGACACCCGAAGAAGATTGTCCGATGCGTTTTTGGAAAGACACCAATGGGCGTTATCTCAACCGCGAAGTGGTCAAGGCACTTTTGCAAGACGGACAGAGTAGCGAACTGGATGGTTTTACGGCGCAAAATGGACGTACCTACAAAGGTGTCATCGAAATTGATCGCGACACGTGGAAGCTCATGGTGCGCTCGACAGGTTCCGACGGTGAAGCCGTGGTGGATACTCCGGAATATGAAGTGAATAACGAGCCGCTTGGTCCGTGTCCGCTCTGCGCCGATGGCAAGCATCAGATCGTGGAGACGGCTACCGAGTATGTTTGCCAGACGAAACTCGCAGAGATGGAGTTCGAGGCCAAGCTTCGCGCTGAGGCGCAAGCTGCGGGCAAGCGTTTCTCGCGCAAGAAGGCCGAGGAAGAATTTCCCAAAACTTGCGGTTTCGTTTTGCCGCGTACTGTGTGCAAGCGTGAAATTACGCGCGACGAAGCGCAGATCTACACACAAAACCGTCGCACGGATTTGCTGACCGAGTTTACCTCGCGATTTGGTCGCCCTTTTCAGGCGATCTTGGTTTTGAAGGAAACCGGAAGGCATGGCTTTGAGTTCCTGCCGCGCGAGCGCAAGAGCGCCGAGGATGCGGAAGAGGGAGAAGATGCTGCGCAGCCGAGCGAGGGTGCAGAGCGTGGAAGCGCAGAGAAGCCGACGCGTGATGCAAAGAAGGTGACCAAGGCGTCAGTGAAAAAAACGCCAAAGAAAAAAGCTTCGAAAAAGAAAGTAAAGTAAAAAACTGCGAGGAATCCTTGCCAGGGCTTTCGTGAGCTTGATAGGCTGGAAACCCATTTGTTGCCGAGATAAGTTAAAAAAACCTTGATGTGATCCCCGGTAAAGCCGAAGCGCGGAGGGCATCACATCAATCCAATCAAGGATGGGTGAGTTTTGATCCGTGGATCATGCAGGGTTTGCGGATGAATTTTGAAGTGAATCGTTCTTGGGGGCTACACAAAATTTTGATCGTCATCGCAAAGCTTTTCTGCTGAAGCATCAAGTTCACGGCGGCAAAGCGATGAGGATTTTTTGTGGCAGTGCGCCGGATCGCGTGCGAAATAGCGCACCGGGCGTACCGCGTACCGTTGTAGGAGGTTGCATGCACTGGGTAAAGACTCGCGAGCGAAACATTTCGCCATTGGCATTGGACGTAGATGGCTCCAGCCTCAAGCGAGCAATCAAAGAAACTTGGACGTTGCGAGGGTGGCTCGCGGCTTGCTTCTTGATCGTCACTTTTTTGTGTCCAACGCAGAGCCGTGCTTTTTCCTTTGCAGACGGAATGATCAACGTACACGGCTATGGCGAAGTGCAGCTTCGTGGGCTGAGCAATAACTTCAGCGAGAGCCTCGACCTGGCGCAGTGGTACAACGTGCTCAACGTTGAAATCGAAGCGGATCTTTTGCCCAATGGCCTTGGTCCGATTTCGAAGGCATCTGCTTTCGTACGTCTCGAAGGTCGATACGATTGTGTGTATTCCCACGGCTGCGGAACCATGAGTTCCGCAGATGTGTATGGCGATCGCGGCAAAGCTTTGCCCAAACATCGCTCGAACGGTCGTCGCTCGGGTTGGGCAGGTGGTACCTACACCGGAGATACACGCGATTATCACGGCGTGCACCCGCTCGATTCTCCGGCCAATCCGTATTTACGCAATTCCGGTTCAAAGATTGCGCCGTTTAATCCGACTACCTACGAGCCGGGCCGTTCGGGATCGGATCGTCGCGCCAATCTCTGGCAAGTTCCGGGAATGGACATTGCGTTTAGTGGTCGCGGCGCCGACGGTGCGTGGGGATCGTGGGATGATCCGGCACCGTTTGTGCTTTCGCG
>CAYRID010000016.1:0-12728 GCA_964424225.1 uncultured Geobacter sp. | reverse complement strand
TACGGAATGCTCAATGGCTTTGGTGGTAACTTTGCGTATTTCGGTCCTGGTGGACCGGATCCGGCAACACCGCCTTTTGATTCCACAATCGGTTATCCGGGTTATATCCATCCCGGCACGGGCGAACGAGTTTGGTACAACCCTGCTGGCAACGATGTGATTGGTTACAACTTCCCCTACACACCGCCGCCGCAGTACCAAGCCGGTTCGCGAAGCAACTGCAAGGATGCACGCGGCTTGTACATCCCCAATGCAGGCTTGCGCCGCGTTTGTAACGATCTTGGCGACTTCGATCAGAATTACAGCGAGAAGGATCTCGAGTGGAATCACGGTGCGAGCCAGGAAGACGAGCAGGAACTCAAAGAAGCGTATCTCGATGTCGAGCTTTTTGATAGCCGCGCATGGATCCGCGTGGGTAAACAAAATATTGTGTGGGGTAAGACGGAACTCTTCCGCACCACCGATCAATTCAATCCACAGGATTACGGCCTTTCAGCGTTAGCGAGTCTCGAAGAGTCGCGCATTGCGCTTTGGGCTGGGCGCTTCGTGTATTCGTTCTTCGATGTGGGGCCGCTCGAAGACGTGCGTTTCGAGGCCGCTCTGAACTTTGATGAGTTCGAGCCCGTCGATATCGGTCGTTGCGGCGAGGCTTTTGTGGTGAACATGGCTTGTCTCAAGGCGACGGGTCTTTGGGCGCATGGCTTTAGCGGGCTTGGTGTTGCGGGCGAAATTCGCCCGGATGATCCCTGGGAGAGCACGAAGGGGCTCGAAGGCGGTGCGCGCGTCGAGTTTCGCTACGGCCGCTTCAGTTTTGCTTTGATGGATTTTTACGGGTTCGACGACATTCCGCATGTAGAACACATTTTTACGTATGAACGAAATGTGGATCCATACACCGGTCGACCGCGAGCCGGCAACAATCACAAGCCTTGTGACCCGTATGCAGTTCGGCCGGGAGCTTTGGTGCCCGACACGCGAGGGTGTCTTGAGCCAACAAAGTGGTCGAGCGATGGCATGGGGGGCTACGTTGAAAACAATCGCGATGCTTTGCGCAATCACCATGCCAATCAGCAGCTCTTTGCGTTTTCGTGTGCAGTGAACATCGGCAACTCCACGGTCGGACAGACGCCAGGGGGCACACCAATTTCCCTGAAAACGATGGAGAACTTGGCGCAGAGCTGTGGGCTTCGAACGAACAATTCCGGGGCCTGGGTGCAGGTGGGTATTGCGGCGAATGTGCCGAATGCCTTTTCTTTGCTGCTCGGGGGCGGCCCTTCAAATCAGCAAGCAGCCATTCATTTAGGCAATATCGGTGCCGTCACGGCCCCTGCGCATACTGCCTTTCGAAATCGGTTGGCTGGGCGCTATCGCATGTTCGGGGCGACTTATAATGACGGTACGCCCTGGATTCCGCTGAATTCGAATGAGGGCGGAACGGGTGTCAAAGGCGCTCCGGGCTTAAGTCCGGGAACGATTGTGAACGGGGGTACAACCGGTTACGTAGGGGGCGGAACTTCGCAGGCGCAGGATCTCGTGGACTCTTTGAGTCCAGAGCAACAAGCATTGCTTGGCTGCGGCAAGCTCTGGAGCGATCCCGATCAATTTGCATTAACGGGTTTTGGCGGTGCAGATTGTACGCGCAATGGCATCGATTTCATGAATGCGCACGCACCATCGCTGACACAGTCTTGGTTCATCAACTACGATCTTCCGAAGAATGCCAACCGACGAACGGACATGGGCTTTCAGCCGGGCACGACGGGATTTTACGATCAGTATCCGCAGTATTCGGGGAATGGATGCATGGCGTACGATTCGCAGCGTGGTCTTGTCGAGCAAGCCGGTTGTCGTCGGATGTTTCGCACATCGGCCGATGCAGTGCACTGGGACACGGTGCTCGACACGGCGATTACGAATGCGGGTTGGAATCCGGCATCGGATAACCCGAGCCTCAATATTATCAATACAGCGACGACACAGTTTCGTGCTGATATGCAAGCCAAGTATGGCAACTACGAGTGGGATCCCGCTGTAGACGGAGCGCCGATCGTTGCGTTTGGTGCGGAGTCGCAGACAACGATTGGTAGCAAGATGATTGCGGCCGGTGCTGCGAATGACCCCGGTGGGCGAGGCGGTCGCATCTACGGCCGCTGCATGAATCCAATTTTCATCGAGGACGATCGCTCGGGAAGCAACTGCTATGTCAGTGAGATGGCAGCTTTTTCGGCGAACTTGCTCTACACCATTGCGATGTCGTCGCCAGATTTTCCAGGTCAATGGCGCAACGAGGACGGCACGCTCTACTTTGCGACGACGGGAAATTTCGATGCGATGGATCCCAATGCGTGTGGCTTCGTCCGTCCGGATCTTTGCAAAGCCGTTCAGGATTTCATGCAGACGACGGCCGTCAAGAAGAAGAGTCGCCGCATTGGAAGCAATGGGATGCGTGGGAGACGCGATTTTGTGTGGCATACAGGTTCGCCGGTAGTTCTTGAGTACGAGAAGCGCAATGTGCTGGGCTTTTCGATGGACTTCGCCGAGGATACGACCAAGTCGAACTGGAGTGTTGAGCTCACTTGGATGAATGACGTGCCGCATATGGACAACGCGGAGTGGGACGGGCTTACACGCGCTGATCTCTATAACTTAACGGTCTCGGTGGATCGCCCGACATTCATCAACTTCTTGAACGCGAATCGTACGTTCTTCTTCAACTCGCAGTGGTTCTTCCAGTACATCGATGGCTACCGCAAGAGTTTTACGACGAACGGCCCTGTGAATGTACTCGCGACGTTCACGCTGCAGACGGGCTACTTCCAGGATCGCCTGACTCCGACGATTACATTCGTCTATGACTTCAATTCGGGGTCGGGTGGATTCTTGCCGGGTTTCTTGTATCGCTTCAACGATTCTTTTTCGGCCGAGTTTGGTGTGAATTACTTCTTCGACAAATGGGATGAGAAAGAGATGCCTCTCACGGTGCTTGAGCCGGAAGCGAATCGTGGTGGTCGCTATCGCAATTCGGTCTTCGTGCAAAACGGCTTATCGCCGGTGGGCGACAAAGATGAGGTCTACTTACGCATTCGCTACACATTCTAGTGGCATCATGATGTAGAACAGATTCGATCTATCCGCATCGGGCTGGAGAAGAGAAATTCTCCAGCCCGATTGCTTTGCAACGCAGCGAGTCACACACACGGGCTTCGATGGTGACTAGCGGCCTTCGATGTCGAGCGCACTAATCGAGGTCATGCGACGCAGGCGTTCAGAATCCGGCGGCAGCGAGAGCACGTCATAGGATTCACGCCGCCAGCCACCGCCGGTACCGACGGTGATGAAAGCGGCACCGACCGGATCAAAGACGAGTGCTGAGCTGCCGTTGGGCCACTGTGGATAATTCGCATTGTCGCCGCTGTAACGATGGGCCAAGACGCCGATGTCGATGGCGAGTCCATTTTTGCGATGTGTGATGTAGTAGAGCGGCTGCAGGGTTTGATAATCGATGTAGAGAGTCAGAAAATCGAATGTTTCATCGTCGCGTTTTGATTGGCCTCGGATGATGACGGCGTAGCGTACGTCCCAGCGATCGCTTGCATAAGAAAGCCCGTAGGGTCCGAAATTCAAATCGGGATTTTGTGGATAACCAATGCGCGCGCTATTGAGCGGTGCGAGCACTTCTTGCTCGCCGACATATTCCCATGTATAGGCGTTTGGCCGAATCGAAAGCCCGATAAATCCTCGACGTAAGTTTTCACTGGCTGCGATCGATTTTCCCGCGGAAGGCGCGACCGTGCCGCCTGCATCGCCGTAGCCCGTGCCAAAGCCACCGTAGCGCATGCCGCCACCGCCCGTATCGCCGCTTGCGTGATAAGTCGGCATGAAAAGGCCATCGACCCAGGCGGTTGCGGCGCGGCGCGACTTTCGCATTGTCGGAACATACACAAAAATGTCATCAGGATTGCCTGCGTCGGTTTGCGACTTGAGGTTGCGAATTTGGCGCCACGCCAAGTGACGTGCATCGAAGGGTTCGTCGAAGCGTCCACCGGCCACCCAAAGTCTGCGTCCAGCGTCGGAGTCTTTGTACTCGCTTTCGCTAAGATCTGCGCGCTGCGCGAGAAAAATTTGAAAAAAATCACCGAGAAATGTAAGTGGCGATTTGTCACGGCGTGACACATCGATGAGTCGAAATTTTCCTACGAAACCAGCGCCTCGGTAGCGAGTTTCGAAATTCCAGGCCCAGCGTAGTGCCGCATCCGCAGCTTTGGGATCGATCGTTTCCGGCGGAAATGGAGTGCCAGCAACATATTTTTCAAGATTGCCGCGTTGATCGAGTTCGGCCTTGCCGCGTTGCGCTTGCGTTTCTTGCGTAAAGAAGTCGGGAGTGAAATAGCGGCGGTGGCAGGGGCCGACGAGCATACGCATGCCCTCGAAGAAAAATACTTCGCGTTGGTTCCAGATCTCCTTTGGGAAAAGTGCACGCAAGTGCAGGATGTCGGCTGCAGTAAGTTCCATTCCTTCTTTGACGAGCAACGCGCCTGCGTCGGCCGGCGCACCGGAGGCCGATGGTGGAGTTACTGTTGGACAGCGATTTTCGGGCGGAAGCTCGGCGCATGTCGTCGAGGCGAAAGCGCCGATGCCAATGAAGGGCAAGATCAGCCAGTGAAGAAAATTGTGTAAGGCTAATCTCTTTTTTGTGTCGACAATGTATTTTGATGTGTCGTGCACGAAAGAGCGCAAGTGGGGCATGGAGCGGCCTCCTTTTGGTTTTGCGAGAACCGCCTCGGGATCAACAAAATCGTACAAGGCGCTGGCTTAACGCAAAAATGAGTAGAGATCAAATTGCTGAAAAGCGTGCGCAAGTTTGTGGCGCTATGCAAGCTCGATTGATTCTTCGATCAACATCACGGGGATGCCGGAGTCGATGCGGTACAGCACGCGTCCGTCTTGGCGCACGAGGCCTGCAGCGGCGGGCGTCGAAACCACATCCCCGCCGCGATTGCGTACGCTGCCGCTGCGAATGCGGGCATTGAGGTCGTCGAGTATTTGCTCTGAGGCCAGCGTGACCGGTTGCTTGGTTTCCGGACAAACGAGGATTTGTAAAAGTTTCTCTTGGATTTTTGACGACGACATGGTGGTGGTCCCGTGTTTGGCGTGTATTGATTTGCGTTTTCGCGTGGTGACGGAAGCTAGGCGCGTTTCCCTTGTGGCGCCATGCCAAAAACGCTACGCGCAAAGGTGTTTGCGTCGAAGACGCAGCAGGCATATTTGAAAGGGCAGCAAAGATGAGCGCAAAACCCGATGATCGCGTGCGCATCGAAAAGCCTTGGGGCCATGAAGTTATTTGGACGCATACGGATCGTTACGTCGGAAAGATGATTGTGATTCGAGCGGGACAGCGCTTGAGCTTGCAGTATCACAAAAAAAAAGACGAAGCGATCTACGTCGTTCAAGGTCATTTGCGCCTGCATTTGGCGAATTCCGAGGGACGGATCGAGATTCATGACCTTGGTCCGGGCGAAAGTCGGCGTATTTGCGTAGGACGCACGCATCGCTTCGAAGCGGTGAGCGACGTGCAATTGATTGAGGTGTCGACGCCTGAACTGGATGATGTTGTGCGCATCGATGATGACTTTGGCCGCGCACGCGAAAAATAAATTTGTACCGCACCGTCGAAAGGGTACCAATCAAGTCCTTGATTGACCGCGACAGAAATTCTCATCGAACCTGTATTCATCTTCTTGACTCACTGAAATCGAAGCTGTAAAAAGCCGCCACTGCAAAGCCGGCAGTGGTTGTTGGGAATCTTTAAATCTGAACAAGCAAGATTGATTTCTGGAGGGGACGGCGTACTAGGCCGATCAGACCGATGGTTCGCTTTTTGTCTTTCGTCGCAGCATTGTCGATCTTTCTACTCGTTGCCTTGGTGGTGACCCTCCCGGCGAGCTACACCGCAGCGAGTAGCGATAGTGCAAACTTAAAATCTGCGGATGCGAGCGCAGCGGCACAAGGTGCCGGCGTGAAGAGTGTTTGCGAAGCGCAGCGCTTAAAGCGCGACCTCGCAGCGCGCGGTATTGATCCCAAGTCTGCCAATATTCCGGCGGAATATGATCGCCAGTGGCCGTCGGTGTCTGCCTGCGATTCGCACGATGCAGCGCTCGATGCAGCGACGCCTGGTCCGCTTCAGCCGATTCCTTTTTCACACAAACATCATGCTGGCCAAAAAGAAGCCGGTGGTTTTGCGATCGATTGTCAGTATTGCCACTCGAACACGGATCGTGCGCAAGCAGCTGGCGTTCCGTCGGTGGAAAATTGCATGGGTTGTCACAAGAGCTTCCCGGCCGAGTACGACGAACTTTCGGGTATTCGCACCCTGCGTTCAAAGTGGCAGACGTACACGGATGCAAACGGTGCGGTCGTTGCGGATCCGGTGGCGGGTTGGACGCCGGGCGGACGCTGGACAGATCGTCCGCTGAATGAACGGCAGAGCATTGAGTGGATTCAGGTGCACCGCTTGCCGGAGCATGTGCAGTTCCGCCACAACCGCCATATGAAGGCAGGCAAGACTTGCCAAGATTGTCATGGTCAAGTTCAAGAAATGGACAAAGTGTATCTCGTGCCGGATCGGCGTTTCGTAAACGGAATGCCGGCGGCGAAATTGCAAATGGGTTGGTGTGTCGATTGTCATCGTACGAACAAAGCGGTGATCGATTGCGCCACCTGTCACTATTAGGATTGCGGAATGGCCGAGGTTGATCGTCGAGAATTTCTCAAAATCATCGGAGTGAGCGCGGGCGCTGCCGCAGCGGCGGGCTGCTCGGAGCCGGTGGAGAAGTTGATTCCTTACGTGATTCAACCTGAGGAAATTACGCCGGGCATTCCGGTGTTTTATGCCTCGAGCTGCCGTGAGTGTGCAGCGGGTTGTGGTACGCATGTGCGCACGCGCGAAGGGCGGCCGATCAAGATCGAGGGTAATCCCGATCATCCGATCAATCGCGGTGCGCTTTGTGCGCGCGGACAGGCAAGTATTGGCCGTACCTACCATCCCGATCGTTATGCGGGGCCGCTGTTGCGCAACGAGCAGGGCCAGCTCAAAGATGTGTCATGGGATGATGCGATTGCGAAGTTTGGTTCGCACTTGCAGGCCGCGCAAGGCAGTGGCGGCGTTTACATTCTTGGTGCAGATCCGGGTCCGACGGCGAGCAAATACATTGATGAATGGGCATTGGCCGTCGGTGCGACGCGTGTGGTCTATGAGCCGTTTGCATATCGCGCGCTGCGTGTTGCGGCGAAGAATGTGTTTGGTGTCGCGCATGAGCCAATCTTCGATCTTTCGGGCGCTGATCTCATTTTAGATTTTGGCTCGGACTTCCTTGAAACCTGGGTGTCTCCCGTCGAACACGCACGACAGTTTTCGGATGCACGCGCTGTATCCGGCGAAGGCAAGCGTTCGCGACTAGTTTGTTTCGGCCCACGCCTTTCTCTCACCGTTGGAAACGCAGATGAATGGGTGTCGGTGAAGCCGGGCACGGAACCCCTTGTGGCGCTCGCCATTGCGAATGTCGCGTTACGCAATGGTGCGTCAGGCAGTGCAAGTGTGGCGGGTGCAACGAGTGATCGATTGCTTGCGCTCGTTGAGCGCTTCTCGCCTGAGGCTGTTGCAGAGAAGGCGGGGATTGCGGTCGATGTCATTGATCGCATTGGGCGTGCGCTCGTGAAGGCGCAAGCCTCGGTGGCGTTACCGCCAGGTGTGGCACTGACTAGCCGCCGTGCAGAAGCTTCGGTGGCGGCGATTTTGATTTTGAACTTGGCCATCGGTGCTGTGGGCAAGACGGTGAAGATTCCAAGTCGGGCCGTTGGTGCACGCAATCGTGCAAGTTATCGAGATCTTTTGCAGCTTATTGATGCGATGCAAAACGATCGCGTGAAGGTGCTCGTCATTCATGATTCAAATCCGGCGTATTCGTTGCGTAAAGCGGCGGGTTTCGCTGAGGCGCTCAAGAAAGTTCCGCTTGTGGTGTCGACGGCATCGATTCAAGACGAGACATCGTCGCTCGCAAGTCTCATCTTGCCAGATCACACTGTTCTTGAGTCATGGGGGGATGTGGAGTCGCAGCCGGGTGTGCGTTCGTTGATTCAACCGGTGATTCGTCCGCTCAAAGACACCCGTGCTCTCGTGGATACTTTGCTCGACGCTGCGCGCGCTGCACAGATTACGGTGTCGGCAGGAACGTTCCGTAGTCTTCTTGAAAATGAATGGACGACGTCGCTTGGCACAAATTTCCGCGAAGCTTTGGCACGCGGTGGAGTATTTGATGCCGTCGCCACTGCGCCGACGGCACTCGATCCAAACTTTACGTCGATTGATATTGATGCTCCGCTTCTCGAAGGCGAAGGTGCTTTTGCGTTGCTTGCATATCCATCTCCGCTTCTTTCAGACGGAAGTGGTGCGGCATTGCCGTGGCTACAAGAGATTCCAGATCCGGTGATGAAGGTTGCATGGCAATCGTGGGCCGAGATTAGTAATGAAAAGGCCAAAGAGCTGGGAATCGAAATTGGCGATTTGCTCGTGATTGAGACGCCCGTCGGCAAGCTCGAAGTGCCGGCCTTGCCGCGTGGCGGTTTGCGCAGTGATGTGATTGCGATTGCGCTCGGACAGGGCCACACCGTCGGAGAGTATGCTTCGATGGGCGGCGGCATCGCACGCGGTGTAAATGTGAACGATATCTTGCCGGCGGCGGCGGCCGATGAAACGGGTGGTCAGATCTGGCTTTCCGTACGTGCATCTGTGAAGCCGACCGGTGTATCGCGAAAGCTCCCGCTCGTGCAGTACACGGACAACCAGCGTGGCCGCATGTTTGGTTTGGCGATCGACTTGCCTGCGCTTGAGCACGGCAGCGAGCATCACGGCGAAGAGGGTGGGCATCACCTGCCGAACTACGACGCGACGAACGATGCATTGCTGACTTATCCGAATGGTAGTCCGAATCCATATCGCTGGGGCATGACGATTGACGCTGATCGGTGTACTGGATGCAGTGCCTGTGTTGCAGCCTGCTACGTCGAAAACAATGTCCCCATCGTGGGCGAGTTGCAGACGCTCAGTGCGCGACAAATGTCGTGGATTCGCATTGAGCGTTTTGTTGGCGATGGCAACACGGACAAAGTTTTTGGAGACGCACCTGCGCCAAATACCGAGAAAGAAGGCGACACGGATGTGCGCCATTACATTGCGCTTTGCCAGCAGTGCGGCGCGGCGCCGTGCGAAGCGGTTTGTCCGGTGATGGCGACGGTGCATGACAGCGAGGGGCTAAACGCGATGGTGTATAACCGTTGCGTCGGCACGCGCTACTGCGCGAACAACTGCCCGTACAAGGTGCGTCGCTTTAATTGGTTCGATTACTCACGCGACAATTGGCCGGGCGACATGAATTTGATGCTTAACCCGGATGTAACGGTGCGTGGGCGCGGTGTGATGGAGAAGTGCTCGTTCTGCATCCAGCGCATCCATGAAGCGCGACAACTTGCGAAAGATCAAGGGCGTCCGATTGCCGATGGCGAAGTAATGACGGCGTGTCAGCAATCGTGTCCGACGCAAGCAATTACAATCGGAAATCTTCGAGACAAGGATAGTAAGGCTGTGAAGCAAGCGGATGAAGCTGCGAACCGCGGCTATCACGCCCTTCATGAACTCTTTACGCGGCCCGCCGTGACCTACTTGAAGCAGGTGACGCGCGGCAAGGTTGGGGAAGAAGCATGACAGCGCCTTCCATGGGAGAGGTGGTCGCAGCAAAGGCGCGACCGAAGACGACGAAGCCGGATTCGCAGACGAATCAAGAGCTGATGCGCGTCATCATGTCGCGACCAGGGACAGGCTGGTTACTCTTGCTTGTGTCGGCCGTGATTGCGATGTCGATTGGTGTCGCTGCGTTCTTGTATCAGACCTATCACGGTCTTGGGAAAGCGGGCTACACGCATCCGACGTTCTGGGGTCTTTATATTGTGACCTTTGTGTTTTGGATTGGTATTGGTCACGCGGGTACGTTGATCTCGGCGATCTTGTTTTTGTTCCGAGCGAAGTGGCGCAATGCGATTAATCGCGGCGCGGAAGCGATGACGGTGTTCGCTGTGATGACGGCCGGTGTTTTCCCTGCGTTGCATACTGGTCGCGTGTTCAAGGACTATTGGCTTTTCCCGTATCCGAATCAGCGCGGCCTTTGGGTGAACTTTCGAAGTCCACTTCTTTGGGACGTGGTGGCCGTTAACACGTACATGATCATTTCGGTCACCTTTTTCTTTGTGGGTCTGATTCCGGATCTTGCAATTTTGCGTGATCGTTCAACAGGCTTGCGCAAGGTGATCTACGGAGCGCTTTCGCTTGGTTGGCAAGGTACGTCGCGGCAGTGGAAGGCGCATAACCGTACGGTGTTGCATCTTTCGGGCCTTGCAACGCCGCTTGTGCTTTCTGTACACAGCGTGGTGTCGTGGGATTTTGCGATGTCCCTCGTGCCCGGCTGGCATGCCACAATTTTTGCTCCCTACTTTGTGGCGGGTGCGATCTTCGGTGGCTTTGCGATGGTGCTCACGGTGTTGATTCCCGTGCGCCATATCTTCGGCTTGCAACGATTGCTGACGAATTATCACTTCGAAAACATGACGCGTTTCTTGTTGTTTACGTCATGGGTCGTCGGTTACGCCTACGGCATTGAATACTTCATTGCGTGGTACAGCGGTGTCGAGGCGGAGCAAACGAACTTCTGGATGCGCATGTTTGGCCCGTACTGCGTATCAACTTGGGTGATGATCTTCTGCAATGTGGTGTCGCCCCAGGTGTTCTGGTGTAAGAAGCTTCGCACTCACTTGCCGACTGTCTTTATTGTGTCGGTCTTGATCAACATCGGGATGTGGTTCGAGCGTTATGTGATCATCATCGGTTCGCTTTCGCGCGAATTTGATCCGGCGGTGTGGGGACGTTATTTGATTTCCCCGATTGAGATTTGCCTGTTGGTCGGTAGTTTTGGCTTGTTCTCGATGCTCTTCTTGCTTTTCTTGAAGGCACTCCCGGTGATTGCAATGGCCGAAGTGAAAGAGCTTGAAATTCACGCCAAGGAACATGGAGGCGCGCACTAGATGGCAACTCTGGTTGGCATTTTTGAAACGATGACGCCGGTCGCAGAGACCGTGAAGCGACTCAAGAATCGTGGCTTTACGAATCTTGAGGTGTTTTGCCCGGTTCCGTCGGATGAGATCTGCGATGCAGTCGATGAGAAACCGAGTAAGGTGCGGATTTTTACTTTAATCGGTTGTCTTACGGGTGCATTTCTCGGGTACGCAGTTCCGATTTGGATGTCATACAACTGGGAAGTGATGATTTCCGGTAAGGCGTTTGCGTCGATTCCTGCCTACACGGTGATTGGTTTTGAAGCGAACATTTTGCTTGGTGGTCTTGCGACAGCAGCCGGTCTGTTCATCATCGGTGGATTGCCGAAGTTCAAGCTCGACAAAGCGTATAACGCACGATTCTCGGGTGAGGAATTTGGCGTCGTCGTGCAATGCGGCGAGAACGATGTGTCGGAGATTGAAGCCTTAATGCGTGCCAATGCTGCGACGGAGGTGAATCTTGTTGAAATGTAACCTTCGTGCAGTCGCGGCGTTTGGGCTACTCGTTTTGGTGTCGGCGACGGGTTGTTTTGAGCAGGTCGACCCAAACTGGTTTCCGCAGATGAAACGCCAGCCCGCCGTGCAAGCGTTCGAGTCGGTGGGCAGGATGCCACCGGAAGGCGCTGTACCCGTCGGGAAAGGTGAGCCGGTGCTTACGCTTGCGCTTGGTGAGACGCTGCAAAATCCAAAGCCGATTCAGGGCGACCTCGCAGATCCGTCGGTGATTGCAAAAATCGGGACTTCGATCGAGAACGGTCGTATTCAATATGATCGCTTCTGTGCGACGTGTCATGGTGTACGTGGTGATGGTTTGGGTAACGTAGCGGGTCCGAATGGTCCGTTTGCAGGCGTCATGCCACTTGTTGGAACTGTGCGTGGCCTTAACGACGGCCATCTCTACACCACGATGACGTTGGGTTCCTTTGGTGGAAACGGACGCATGCCAAACTACAGCCGGATTCCGTCGGAAGATCGTTGGGATATTGTGAATTATTTACGCTATTTGGATTCGAGAGGGGGACAGCCGTGAGTTCGGCCACCCGTGAAGTTGCCAATCCGCGAGCTCTGCCAATGCCGCTGGTTGGGCTTGCTGCCCTGCTGGTTGTGGTAGGAGTGATCGCGTTTTTTGTCGGTCTTTCCAAGGATGCCGCAACCGCTTGGCGCGCATACCATGTGAATTTCTTGTATTTCGCCGGACTCGCACAAGGCGGTCTCGTGATTTCGTGCATTCTCACAACAGTCAATGCACGTTGGCATGGTCCGGTTCGGCGCATTGCCGAATCACTTGCAGCCTGGGTGCCCGTGACGGTGATTCTGTTTCTGGTTGATCGCTTAGGCTGGGAACACATTTTTGAGTGGATCGCGCATCCGGTTGAGAAGAAAGCCGTCTGGCTGAATGTCACGCGTGTGTTTTGGTCGAATCTCGCTGTGTTCGTCGGATTGGCCATACTTTCCATTTGTTTCTTGTACCACTCGCTGCGCCCAGGACTTAAAGGCAGTGTCGAAAAGGCATCCGTAGCGAAGGGAATGTTTGCGCGCTGGTCGGCGAATTGGCGCGGCGATGCCGAAGA
>CAYRID010000015.1:0-31998 GCA_964424225.1 uncultured Geobacter sp. | reverse complement strand
ACACGCGCCGTGCGGGTCTCGTGGCGCGCGAGCACGACACTTTTTGCTAGCACATGCGCCACGACTTGCAGCGCTTCGACGGGTGCCGCTTTCAGAAACAAAATTCCGCTTGCATCCACTCCCTCGGCCGCGTCCGGCGCAACTCGGATTTCAAACATTTCATCTTCAATCCGATCGAAACGACCTTCAATCTGCGGCGCAATTGCTTCCAGAAACACTTGCTCTTCTTCACGCGTAGTCTGAAATGCAACGAGTGCGCCAAAACGAAACAATGCAACACAACCTTGCGTACCGATGCGTAAGGTTAACGGCGCAAGCGCCAACTGCTCGAAACCGCGAATCTGACGCGTATCGATCCTCGCCCCGACGAGCAAGGCACGAGCGCGGATCGCTTCGAACGTCATTTTGTCTTTTCCTCGGCTTGCCGATGCAGCGCGCACGACAATATTAAAATTTCATGAAACAACACTCATGATTGTCGGTCGAAATAAAAAGAACACGGCGCCGACGATACAAAGCGAAGCCCATAAAAAATCGCTCGTGATCGGTGCGCGCATAAAGAAAATCGAAAACGGCATGAACACCAAGAGCGAAATCACTTCTTGGAGAATCTTGAGTTGCGGCAGCGACAGCGCGGTGTAGCCAATGCGATTGGCCGGCACTTGCAGTTGATATTCAAAAAACGCAACGCCCCACGCCGCGAGCGCAGCCATATACCACGGCTTATCGGCAAGGTTCTTGAGATGCCCATACCACGCATAGGTCATAAATAAATTGGAACCAATGAGCAGTCCCGCAGCTTGCCAAAAAGCAGACATTCAAAACTCCTCGTCCCCGATTGATGCTCAAATTACAGCGCAGCGAGCACCGCAAGCAAGCGTTTCATCACACGATCGATTTGTAAAAATTTTTCGTTCGTTCCAAAAATCTCTGCTTCGCTTTGCACCCAGCGCTCCGTCCGAGAACCCTCGGTGCAATGCACCAAGTCCGATCGGCAATTTGCAACCAACGCTTGCGCGCAATCCTGCGTCGTCTCCAAGTGAAATTGCAAGCCCAGCGCGCGCTCCCGAAACGAAAACGCTTGGTGCGCACAGGCTACGCTCGTCGCGAGATGCACGCTTTCGGGCGGAAGTTCGAAGGTCTCGCCATGCCACTGAAACACTTCCAGCGGGGCATCGAACACCGTCGAAAACGCACTTTGCTTGGCCTGTGGCGTCGGCGCAATCGGATGCCAACCGATCTCGCGTTCGCGATTTGGAAACACCTTCGCCCCAAGTACGTTTGCGATCATCTGCGCACCCAAACAAATGCCAAGCACGATCTTCGACGCATCAATGGCTGCACGCACAAATTCTTTTTCGCATACGAGCCACGGATACTGCGCTTCGTCATTCACGCTCATCGGGCCGCCCAGAACAATCAACCAATCGATCTCTGTGAGTTTCGGTAACTGCGGCGTTTCGAAAAATTTCGTGTACGTAATTTGAGCCGATCGCGAGCGCAACCACGGCTCGATACTGCCAAGCCCTTCAAACGCAACGTGCTGAAAACAATGTAGGCGCATTCGCAATGTCGGTTTAATGCGCCGGCTTGGGGCGATGCGTGGCATAGACCGTCGTCTTGCCCTGCGCGTCCACGGCCAGCACGTCATACACAACTGGGTTTCGGCCTTCCATGCCTGGCGAACCAACCGGCATCTCGGGCACAGCAAGACCCACAATCTTTGGCCGCTCTGCGAGCAAACGCTTCACATCCTGCGCGGGCACATGCCCCTCGATGAAATAACCGGCCACGAAAGCGGTATGACAAGACTCGATCTGCTCCGAAATTCCGTTCTCACGCTTGAGGCGCGCCATGTCGTCTCGATCCGTTGCTTCGACGGTAAAACCCGCAGCGCGCAAATGATCGACCCATTTCGTGCAGCATCCGCACGTTGCACTCTTAAATACTTTGATCACCGCCGACTCAGCCGCTTGCACCGGAGGCGAGGTTACAAACAAAGACAAAGCCCAAAGCGCGAAGAGCATTGAAAATCCAGTCTTTTGCAAGCCATACGCTTTTTTGAGACGGTCTCGCAAGCTAAAAAATCTGCCCGCATACACACAAAATTTTCGTTCCATAAAATCTTTCACTCCCTTCTCATTCGCCTTCGAGCAACACAAAAATATGACGAAAAAATGCCTCTCCGAGTGTACTGCGGCGTGCAGCACGCTACTCCGTCGATGAATCGCGACGAAAGAAATTCGATGTCGGCCGATGCAAAAGCATTAAGAGCAACGCAAGACCCCAAAACGGAATGCCGCTCGCGAAGTGCGCACCCAAAAATACGATCACCAATCCAAAAATGCCAAGCGTTTCCGAAAGCGCCCAAGTGACGAGAAAAAGCACGAAAGCACGCTGCAAGCCGACCGATGTTTGCAGATCAAGCGTGCCGCGACGCACCGCACGTACCAAAAGAAACTGACGAATCACGATAGAAACGAGTGCGTTCGAAAGACCCATTCCGAGCAAAACCCAGTACAGCGTCTGCGGAAAACTTGCATCGGCCAAAGCCGTAGTGCGCGTTTGCAAAAATGCAACGGCGGCACACGCCAAGATTGATCCCGCCAAGGCAGCCCAAAGCACCCAAAGCAAAGCAACTTTGGCAACGAGCCCCGGTTTCACATATGCTCCCTACACTTTTTTGATATACAAAAGCGATATCAAGCGGAGGCAGCGAAGCAACGCCTCCGCAGTTCTCGTTACGCACCTTTTTCGGCGCGGCGAATTTCAAGATCGACGAGGTACGGACGCGCAGCGACCGGAAACGCGACACCCTCTTCTCGAAATCGTTTTTCGAGCCATTGCACCGCTTCTCCGACGGTTTTCGTCGTGGTGTGGGGCATTGGCAGCGGTGATAAAAAGAACAGCATATTGAGCGCGATGCGCACAAGCGGCGACGGCATTACGAACGCAACACCAATCGCATACTGCTTCAAGCTCTCTTTGTTGGCTTTGATGAACTCCGCATCGATTTTGCGCTGCTCTTGACTCTCGGCCGTTGAATTTCGAAAGTCATACAAAATCGCATAGCGCTGCTTGCGAGCGAGCAACTCGGCGATGAACTTTCGATGCCAAATGGCCTCCTCGTCCGTCATCGCACCTTCGTATTCTTCAATGATCAGCGGCAAATAATCTTCGTTGATGACAACCGGCATCGTACGTTTCTCCTGGCACCCCTCGTTTGCAACCCATCCAATCACTCATACCTTGGCTTTCGCCGACAGCGACTTTCCGCTCAAGCTTTCAACAAAATACCTCGACACAAAATAATGTCACTCTGTCACACAGCTCTTACTGGCTCGATCGCAGCACCATCATGCCCGCTTTGTTGCGGAACGAATTTCAAGGTCGGCAAGATACGGCCGTGCGGCCGCAGGAAAAACCATTTGTTCTTCTTCAAAGCGCCGTTCGAGCCAGCGCACGGCTTCGCTGATCGTTTTCGTCGTCGTGTAGGGCATCGGCAGCGGAGCCAAGAAAAGCACAGCATTGAGCGCAATGCGCAAAAGTGGCGACGACACCACAAAAACGACACCGATGGAATACTGCCGTAAGCTTTCTTTGTTTTCTTTAATAAACTCGGCGTCGATTTTGCGCTGTTCCTGGCTCTCAGCGATCAAGTTTCGAAAGTTGTACAAAATCGCATAGCGCTGCTTGCGCGCAAGAAGTTCTGCAATGAACTTGCGATGCCAAACGGCCTCGTCGTCGGTCGTCGTACCCTCGTAATCCTCAATGATCAGCGGAAAATAATCTTCATTCACCAGGATCGACATGGAGGGGCCCCTACGCGCAAAAATTGCACTCGCGCTGCTTTTTTATCGTCTCACACTGCGCAAGCGTTTAGCTTTTCCTGAACCAATCTTGTATAAGAACACGACACGCTACGCCGTGCACAAAATGCTGCAACATCCGCATTGACTCAGTGCGTGCGAAAGACCAACTCAAGCCGTGCCGGTTTCCTACACGCAGAGGGCGCCGCGCCGAACAAGGAGCAATGCCAACGATGAAGCGCCAACATTTTTCTCCGTTTCTCGTTTTTGGTCTCCTCAGCCTAATCTTGATCGTCGCCTGCGTCACTTCGCCAACTGGACGCCGGCAACTCATGCTCTTCCCGGAATCCGAAATGGACCAAATGGGGGCGACAGCCTTTGCCGAGCTGAAAACCAAGACGAAAGCGACGAAGGACGAAAAAACCACACGCTATGTGCGCTGCGTTGCCGATTCGATCACGCGCGCGCTGGATAACACCAAAACGAGTCAGGCCGGCAAGCCCGGGAGCTGGGAAGTCGTAGTTTTTGAGGATGAATCGGCCAACGCTTTTGCGCTACCAGGCCGCAAAATTGGGGTACACACAGGATTGTTGAAAGTGGCCACGAATCAGGATCAACTCGCAGCCGTCGTCGGCCATGAAGTCGCACACGTACTCTCGGGTCATTCCAACGAACGGATTTCAACGGCGTATGCAACAGAAACAGGCTTGCAAGTGATTGCCGCCCTCAGCAATTCGGGCTCGGCAGGTCAATCGCAAATCATCGCACTGCTCGGCGCTGGGGCGCAGGTCGGCATTCTCTTGCCGTTTAGTCGCGCACAAGAAAGCGAGGCCGATGTGCTCGGCCTTGAACTCATGGCCAAGGCGGGCTTCGACCCGCGCCAGAGCATTGAACTCTGGAAGAACATGTCGAAAGCCGGCGGCTCGCAACCCCCCGAATTTCTATCAACACATCCATCGCACAGCACACGCATGGAAAAACTCAACTCGGAACTTTCGCGTACCGTGCCCATCTACGAAAAAGCGAAAGCACAAGGTCGCCGACCGCAATGCACGCGGTAAATCAATGACACCAAACTTTGCGCTTGGTGCGATCTTCGTCAATCCATAGTGATATCAAACAATTTTGTGTAGGGTCTTCAAATCTATTTTGTGCTCCGCACACAAAACTCAGGAGATATAAATGCGTACTGCCATCTGCAAAAAACTGGGTATCGAATATCCGATCTTTGCCTTTACACATTGTCGTGACGTCGTTGCAGCCGTCAGCAACGCGGGCGGACTCGGCGTACTCGGTGCCGTTGGCTTCAGCGCCGAGCAGCTTGAAACCGAACTGCGTTGGATCGATCAAAAAGTTGGCGATCGTCCGTACGGTGTCGACATCGTGATTCCAGGCAAATACGAAGGCGTCGGCGAACTCGATGCAGAAAAACTCGAAGCCAAGCTGCGCGAAATGATTCCGTCGGAGCACCGCGCATTCGCGAAGCAACTTCTCGCGAACGCCGGCGTACCCGAACTGCCGCCCGAGGAGCAAGTACGCGAACTCCTCGGCTGGACCGCCGCCACCGCCGGGCCACTCGTCGAAACCGCACTCAAGCATCCCAAAGTGCGACTGATCGCCAATGCCCTGGGTACACCACCGACGGACGTCGTAAAAGAAATTCAAGCCTCGGGTCGGCTCGTCGGTGCGCTTTGTGGAAGCGTGAAACATGCGCTCGCACACAAAGCGGCGGGTCTCGACTTCGTCGTCTGCCAAGGATCTGAAGGCGGTGGCCACACGGGCGAAATCGGCAGCATCGTGCTCTGGCCGCAAGTGATCGACGCCGTCGGAGATTTGCCCGTGCTCGCTGCGGGCGGCATCGGCTCGGGCCGACAAATGGCAGCCGCACTCGCAATGGGTGCACAAGGTGTGTGGTCAGGCTCGCTTTGGCTCACCGTCACCGAATCCGATTGTCCACCGGCGCAGAAAGAATCGTACTTGCAAGCAACGAGTCATGACACCGTGCGCTCACGCTCCTGGACGGGCAAGTTATGCCGAATGCTACGCAACGATTGGACACAAGCTTGGGACGCATCCGATTCACCGCAACCGCTCGGCATGCCGCTGCAGTTCATGGTCACCGCCGAAGCCGTCGTGCGCGGACATCGCTATGCCGACAAAGCGCAGTCGGTCGCATTCAATCCAGCAGGACAAGTAATCGGCAGCATTCGCGAATCACGTCCAGCACGCCAAGTCGTACAAAACTTGATTGATGAATTTCTCGACGCTGTCGAGCGACTCGAAGCACTCGCCAGCGCAGAGTAAATCCACAGCCTGCCTTCGTGTGCGCGATCACACCTTGACGAACACGAAGGCAGGCGACAAAATGCTCGTCGCGTGGACAAATCTCCGCGCAGTCCTACGCAGCATCGAGCCCTCTCTGCTGCGCGCACAATCACCAGGCCAACACAAAAACGCGTAACACTCCAGAAGGATTTTTGCGATGAAAAACCGTGTGCTCTCGGCGTACCATTCATTTTTTGCAACCAAGTCATTTGTTGGAACTGCACTTGCGTTTTTGCTCTGCATGCTTGCACCAAGCGTATTGGCCGACTCCACAGGCGGCTCGCCAGTGGGCGCGCAAGCAGAAGAAACCATTCTGCATCTGCTCTATCAATTCATTGCGATTTTTATTACGACACGAATCGTTGTCGCTGCGGTCAAATATGTGGGACAAACCGACGTCTCGGGCGAAATCCTTGCGGGCATCGTACTGGGGCCAAGCTTCCTCGGTGCGCTCGCGCCGGATCTCATGAAAGAACTCTTCCATCCCTCGACGGCCACCATCTTTGTCGGGCTTGCACAAGTGGGCTTGATCTTCCTCATGTTTCAAATCGGCCAAGAGTTTGAATTCAACGCCAACCTCGGCTCCAACAAGCGCTCCGTCGTCGCAATCAGCCTCTCGGGAATCATCGTGCCATTCTTGTTGGGTTACTTCGTCGCAGACTGGTTTTGGCAAACTCTGCCCGAACCTCGTCCGCCGGAGCTGGGTTTCCGCCTTTTCTTTGCCATTGCGATGTCCATCACGGCGATTCCCATCTTGGGTCGCATCTTCATCGAGCTTGGTCTTTCGCACACGCGCACGGCCGCGCTCACGATTGGCTCCGCCGCCATTGACGACGTCATTGGGTGGCTTCTGCTCGGCGCCATCGCCCTCATTCTGAAAGAAGAATTTACGATCACCTGGGCCGCGTCGCGCTTGGGCCTTCTCGCGGTTTTTGTTGCCTTTGTCCTCTTCCTCGTGCGCCCGTACTTGAAGCGTTTCGTGGCGCGCCAAATGGATCATCATGGGGATTTGCGCCCTTTCGCAATCGCCATTTTGCTCATCGTGCTCTTCATCTCATCGGCCATCACGAGCAACCTCGGCGTATTCGCCATCATTGGCGGCTTCGTGATCGGCGTTGCCTTGCACGACGACCGCCGCTTCGTCGCCGCCTGGAAACATCAAGTAGCCCCAACGGTCAACGTCTTTTTCTTGCCAATCTTTTTTGCCTACACAGGTTTGCGTACAGACATCGGCACCTTTGCAACTTCGGCCGAATGGATTTCGTGCGCGCTCGTATGCCTGGTGGCCTTCGTCGGTAAGTTCGGTGGCGCTTACGCCGCCGCACGCTTCACTGGCGAAACGCACCGCAGCGCACTCACAATCGGCGCCTGCATGAACACGCGCGCACTGATGGAACTCGTCGTGCTCAACATCGGCTACGACCTTGGCGTGCTACCGCGTGTGATGTTCACACAACTCGTCATCATGGCGATCGTGAGCACCTTCATGGCGACACCGTTGATCCGCTGGCTCATGCGTGACGAGCAAGATCTTTCGGCGTTGCGTGCCAATGGCGCCAAAGCGTAATGACACAAACGCGAGTCGATTTGCAGCAAAAAGCAATGCACGAAAGAGGTGAAGTAGATGCCGTGCGGCGCGACGAATCGCGCTGCGCGGCATCGTCAATGCAGGCTTGCATCCAATCTCCTAGGCGTTGCAATGCAAAGGCACAGCACTTCGCGCTTTAGCAACGCAGCGCCCACTCCGATGCAATACAAACCATGCTTCTCGATCTCGCTTCTCTTGGAATTTTGATCGCGCTCGCTTGGCTTGGCGCACGCAAAGGTGCGCTGGCCGCAGCAGTAGGTCTTCTTGCAATCGTCGGTGCCTACACGGCGACGATCTTCCTCGCTTCTCCCGTCGCAGAGAGCATCAAACCGACGCTCAACGGCCGCGGCTACCTCGCATTGCCCCTCGCCGGCACGCTCGTTTTTGCGGCGATATTTTTGCTTCTCAGCATCGCGGGCGCAATCGCAAGCAAGCTCGAAACCGCACGCCTTGTGGATGGCAAACGCAACCTTGGTGACCGCACATTGGGCGCAGTGTTCGGGCTCGCGCGCGGCGCACTGATCGTCTTCTTACTCGGCGTGCTTGGGCTTTGGCTCGACGCCGCCCGCGAAGTCGACACTTTGCAGAGTCTGCCGGATCTCAGCGCATCGACCACAACCGCGCTCACAAGCAGCACGATCGAAAGCGCTGCCAAAATTGTCGTCCCCAGCGACGCAAATCCTACGACTCGTGCCACAGTGCAAATCATGGCGCATCCCAAAGCATCGATGACCGCGATGCGCGCACTTCTCGAAGACCCCTTCGTCCAAGAATTGATTCGCGACCCCGACTTTTGGAGCTACATCCAAGAGGGAAACATTGATGCCGCACTCAACACCGAAACATTTCAAGAAATTTCGCGCGACACGACGACGCGCAGCCACTTTCGAGAACTGGGCCTCATCGACGCGAAGACGGCCGCCAGCGAAGAAGCCTTTGGCGCTTACTTCCATGACATACTCGAAGAAGTTTCACCGCGATTGCGTGCGATCCAACACGACCCTGAGTTTCAAGATTTGCTGCAAGATCCGGCGCTGACCGCTGCAGCGCAAACGGGTGACACTTTTGCGTTACTCGCACACCCAGGCTTACAACGCTTCGCCGATCGCGTGCTTGCAGGGGATATCCAAGCCGCGCCCGCAGCGACGCCCCCCAACAACACCAACACTCTCAATGCCTCTGGTGCGCCTCATTCGACATCCGACGTCAGTCCCGCACCAACCACAGAGAACACTCCAAGCCACGATGAAGCTTCGAATGAGCCCTACGCAAGAAAGCGTAGTACAACCTTTATCGTTCACGACTCCATGCCGCCCGATGCAGGCACGCCCGCGCACAACACCGACGACACTTCGAGAAATCCATAACGATTCTTGCAAGGTCGATTCGATTTTTCGTTATTTGAGTCGATACAAAGAAGACGGACGACGGCGCGTCGTCAGCGCAAGCAAACCCGCTCCGAGCAACAAGGCCGTCGACGGCTCCGGAACGAGCGTCAACACGCCCGTCACGAAGTGACCGTGGTCTCCCTGATTGAGCGCATCCCAGGGAACACCGTTGTAGGTATAACCCGGTGCAAAATCGCCAGCGATATAACAACAATTCCCATAAAGCGTATTGTCTTCGCCGAACATATAGCCGACCTCAGTCGAATCACCGACACCGGGCGTCCCGTCGCTATGCACGAGCACATTCCACGTCACTTCAAAAGAGACCGTGCGACTTCCTGTTCCGCGCATCACCATCTGGCTACACACATCCGCGTCACTGCAATCATCGTACAGCAAAAGAGAGGTTTGTGTCGGTTGCCAGTTTCCTGGCGTTCCCTCGCCCAACAACGTGCCCGTCACCGAGTCCGCACCCGTCGTGCCTACCACAATATCATCGATGTCGATGTAAGAACCCGTGTGACCTTGCCAACGCAAAACTGTGGCACCAAAGCGCGCAGAGTCGAGCGTGAGATCCCAGACCTCGCTCGGGTTTGCGCTCACACCAATCGTGACCCGAAATCCCATCGTGTTGTTGAGCGTTACGTCACCGATCCAACCTTGTGTCTGCGCTTCAGCATAGGATCCGCCGCTGAATCGTGTACCAAAGCTCGTCGTCGTCAGGTTGGTCTGCTGAAGGGATGTCCGGAACTGCTGATACCCGTGTGGATTGCCACAGCACGCATTGCCGTAGTAGCGATAATTGGCATCGCTCAGATTTGTGAGCGTTAATGAAGAAATACTCAAGGCCTGCGCGGAGAACGCAAAAAAACCGAGAATCCCCAAAAGCCCAATCGCGGAGACCGACACAAATTTGAGTTGAAGCAACTTCAAGACACGCGATGTGCGCACAAAGACAAAAGCCAAAGGTTGTGTACAGAGTAAACAAAACATGCGGAGTGCTCTCCCTATTCCGGCGTATCTCCTGGCGCCTCCCTCCGGCGGCGGACACATCCTGCTCACGCAAATTACTTACACAAATCTCTTTTGCAATAGCCGCCCGCGTGCGAGAGCACAGAAATCACACAAAACGCGCTGACCGCTCATTCTAAAGACAAACGCGCTTACTTCCCGCGATACTCTGCAGCCAACTTTCGCGCGCTAAACCAGAGATACACGGCAATCGCAACACCCGTAATCGCCGTCGTCTGCGCATCGGTTGTGCGGCCATGCAAAGTACCGATGACCCCGATCAACACCGAAAATACGCCGCTCGCTCCAAGCAACCCATACACAGCCTGCGGCTGCTTGCTCAGCAACTCCTTGAGTTTGAAGCCCGCGAGCAAAAAACCCGCACCAAGCGCCACACCAACAGCCGGAAATTGTGCGAGCGGTCCCGTCTCATGCCCTGTACGCAACATCATTCCGTACACCACCGCCATCAGCACACCAACGGCATAAAAGTAAAACTTCATCGCCTCAAGACTTTCTTTCACGGCTTCATACCCTCCAAAATCTTTGAAAACTCGAATTCCTCTTGCTGTGTCTCGAAGATTCTTTGTCTTCGTTAGGCTAGTTTTCTCCAGACTCACGAGAGGAAAGTAACGCAATGAAAAGAAACTCATCGAGAATTTTGGCCGCTTTGCTTTTGTTCATTGCCTTTACTGCGGTCACGCTCAAGGCGTTTCCCGAAAGTCGCGCCGCGCGTTTTCTGCGCATTCTCTTTCCCAACATCGAAGAATTACGCGATGAAGACAAGCGCCAAGCGGACGCACGAAGTCGCGGCATGCGCTTGCTGTATCAATTTGTCGACGAAAACAACAACGTGCAAATTGTCGAAGCGCTCGCAGATGTTCCCCCCGCAAAACGCGCCGACGTCGGCTTTTTCGAAGTGCCACTCGACACAGCGGAAACATCGGGAAAATCGCAAGATGCAGAAGGGCCGCTGCAAATCATCGTCTACACAACTTCGTGGTGTGGCTATTGCGCACGACTACGCAACGACTTGAATCAAGCCGAAATCCCCTTCGAAGAGCGCGACATTGAGAAAAGCGATGCCGCACGCGAAGCCTACGACAAGCTAGGTTTGCGCGGCGTACCGATCACAGTCATCGGTGACAACGTTTTTCGCGGCTATCAGCCACAAAACATCAAAAAGTTTTATCAAAGCCACCAATAGCGCACTGCAAAGGCACACTACAAAGAAAAGTGTCTCAAAATTTCGAGACCACGTTCGCGGCGAAGGCGTTCATCGCGTCGATTTTGTTTTGCAGCGCGAGCGTGTCTTTTTCGTAGACATTGCGAAAGCCAACGATGGCATCCGTCACACCAAGATCTTCGAGTCGACGCGCACCGTCGACGGTGAAGGCCGCCAGCGCGATCACGTGGATCTCGAACGGTTCTTTCTCGCGCCCGTACTCGCGACGCAGCTCGCCAAGCCGTTTGATCCAGTTCTCCAAATCCTTTTGATCACCACCCGCGTGCATCCAGCCATCGCCAAGCCGCGCTGCGCGATCGAGCGCCGCTTCGGAGTGCCCACCAATCAGAATCGGGAGTTTCTGCGTCGGCACCGGACAAATCTTGATGCTCTCGAGATCGTAATACTCTCCGTGGTATTCAAAGAAATCACCCGTCGCAAGGCCACGAATGATGTCGATCATCTCGTCCATGCGCTTGCCGCGCCCCTTCCATTCTTGGCCGCAAATTCGAAAATCCTCGGGCCACGGGCTCAAACCAATACCAAAGCCGAAGCGATTGTTCGTCATCACCGCCACCGACGTCGCAGACTTCGCAACCAACACTGGATTGCGTATGGGTAGCTTCACGACAAAAGTCGTAAAGCGAAGCTTCTTCGTCACCGCTCCCATCGCCGGAATCAACGAGAACGGCTCGATGAAGGGACGGTCTTCGAGAAATTCGCGATTGCCGTCGGGAGTGTAGGGGTACTTACTATCGGAAACTTTCGGATAAGCGATGCTGTCGGGAATCACGAACGAGGTATAGCCCGCATTTTCGGCTGCAATCGCGAGCGGTAGGTACTGGCTGGGATCACACATCGATTCTGCAATGGAAAAACGCATTCGACACTCCTTTGTGTTGTATCAAATCACTCGCCGCAGTTTCGAATCACAGAGCGCACCGCGTAGCTGCAGCCAAGCCCTCTGCGCGAAGCCATTTTCGTCGCTGTCTATGCGCCCGCACCAACAGTGCGCAACACCTTGCGATGACGCAGAGAAAGAATTGCCGGATAAATCTGCGAGTCAGCCTCGGGAATGATGTCGAGAATTTGACGAATCGTCAGTTTCGTCGCAGCAAGCACTGCAATCGCATCCTCGGCGCGTGAGAGATGGCGTCGTGCAACTTCCAGCTCGAAGGGATCGACGATGATCTCTGCATCGAGCGGCAAATCCGCAATGTCGAGCTGGCGCAAACGATTCAGCTCGGCATGGGCCAGCGCAAGAATTTTCTCAACATCCATCGGCGGCTCTTTCACCGACGGATCCATGCGCGATTCAAACTCAAACGTGGCCTCTTTCCATTGCAAGACCCGCGCAAGCGCCTTCTCGCCGCCTACACGCCCTAGTTTCACCCCACGCACTTGATCCTTCGCGACAACCACCGTGGCTTCTTCGGGCGGCGCAAAAAACCGCAGTGTTCCTCCCGCCGAAAACGCAGCAAACATGCGAATCAAACCATCGATGCCAAAATCTTCGACCGGACCGCGCACCGCGCGCTTTTGCCAAGCGGCGTCGCGCTGATAGGCATCGTGAAAAAACTTGACGATCTCGTCGCGTCGCGCATCGGCATCCTGAAATTCGATGGCGAGCGCCACCATCGAGCCGCGCGATTTCACTTGGCGTACGACGCGTCCTGCGACGACCAAAATCGCGCTCATCAGCTCGTCTTCGAGCACGAGCTGCACCGAGTGGCCAATTTCGAGTTCCTCGCCATTCGTCGCTACGAGCGCGCCCGTGCGGCTTACGTTGCGCGTCTCGACCTCGATCATGCCTCGTTCGGTCTTGAGCCGACCGACGACGCGCGCAGACACGCGATGGGGTCGCGGCAAAGTACCGGGCCCAAGCGAAAACCCTTCATCCGTCTCAAGCACCAAATCCTCATCGTGCGCCGCGAGGCCAAGAGGATCCGCGCTCAACGCGGTCTTCGAATGCGCCTTAGCGCGTTCTGTTTTCGTCGATTCCTTCACGTTCTCATGCCTTTCCCATGCGCTGCACTCTCAAGAGAGCCTAACCAGAACAGCGCCGTGCGTCCGCCACATTGCTGCACTTCATGCAGCACAACTAGCGCGCCTCGAACCATTCTCCATGATTCCACGCAAAGACTGCCGCTTCTTTGCCGCTCAACTTCCGGTTTTCTGCCTCATCCCTGAATGACACAAAAAAGAGACATCTCCCTCAAGCACAACGTGGCGCCGGAGCGAGAAAACTTAAAATTTTGTCTTCTTGCGCTGCCGCATCGGCCTCGCCGATTTCGATCAAACGCGCCACATAATCCGACTGAAACATGATCGCGCTCAAGAGATCTGCGCTGCGAGTATTGCGCGTTCCAAGACGTCGCGTGAGAAAGCGAAACAGGCGTGGCAAGCGCGGCTCGAACTCGGCAGCCACCTCGCCGAGGTCTTGCGAGGGTCGCAGCACGAACAAGTCGACTTTGCGCAAATCGAGAGCGCGCGGCGCCGCGCGCTCCGTGAGCAACTGGTTGATGCGTTCAAGCTGGGCCGCATCGTGATCGAGCAAATCGAGAAAAACGGCGTTGTACAGAAGACCAAGGATTCGTGCTGGGCTCGGGTACGCCATCGAATCCAGCGGCGTATCGCGCGCGACGGACAAGCGGCGATTGGAAACAGCAAAAATTCGTGTAGCACCTAAATGTGTCGCTGGCGAAAGTGGCGAGTGCAAGCGCACGCCACCGTCGCCATACCAACCATCACCCACACGAATCGCCGGAAACGCCAGCGGGATCGACGCCGAGGCCATAACATGCTCGACGCGAATATCGGTGTTCTCGCTGCGACGTTGCTGCATTTGCCAGTTGTACACATCGCGTCCCTGACACCACGTCACTGTCTCGCCCGTGCGAAAATTCGTGGCCGTAATGGCGAGGGCGCGAAGCTTGCCGCGCTCAATCGCTTCGCGAACTCCCGTCAAACTTCCGTCATGACTCGCAAAACTTCGCTCAAGCAGTGCGCGAAACGGCGTCGTGTCCACGAGTGCACGCACTGCGGGAAACTGCGTGTGCCCGCCCAAGATCGTCAATTGCAAAAATGCGCGCAGCATGTGGCCCAACAACGAAAATGTGTCAACGCGAAATACTTGATCGACGGAGAGATTGAGCCAGATCTGCGAAAGATCGCGCACCGCTGCCGCGAACGGTCCGGGATGATTCGCGAGATACGTCGCGTTGATTGCACCCGCCGAAACGCCAGTGAGAATCGACGGCGCAATATCGGGTGCGCGCTTCGCAAGGTGCCGCAACACACCAACTTGATAGGCTGCGCGCGCACCACCGCCGCCAAATACGAACGCCGTCGTCTCGCATGGCCTCACTGTTTCCTGCACTTTGCGCGAAGGATCCAGCACAGCGCACGCACTCGACTCGCTGGGTACACTACATTCTTTTGATACGTCGCTCACGACCGACCTCAAAGATGTTGATCTTCTCACTTTTCATCGCGTACCGTACTGACACCAAAAAGAGTCGAAGCGCTCCAATCATCTCTCCATTCCTTTTCGTCCAATCCGAATGCACGCCACAGCGACAAATTGCAGCGTTACCGCAAAGGGCGCGAGCGCCGCACCGATGCTCACCACGCTACGCGCAGCACACCCATTGCAGGCAGAAAAATTTTCGAAAAGTGACCCGGGCGCGATTCGAACGCGCGACCCCCACCTTCGGAGGGTGGTGCTCTATCCAGCTGAGCTACCGGGCCAGAAAGGCCACTGCCCTATTCATTTCATTCGAGCAATCCACTCGATCGAGCAATCAAAAGGGCGAGATCAAAGATCGAAGCTCCGAGCGCAAGGATCGCGAGCAAGGATGGTGGGACGTGCTGGGATTGAACCAGCGACCCCTGCCGTGTGAAGGCAGTGCTCTCCCGCTGAGCTAACGTCCCTTGTTTCATCGCCGAGAAGCGCGCGTCTTTTTAGGCATTCCACTGGTGAAATGCAAGAGCAACGCAGCGCACTACTTCTTCGCGTTGCGCTTCTGTGCGCAGGCCGCCGCAATGTACGCAACAAAGAGCGGGTGCGGATCGAACGGTCGCGACTTGAACTCGGGATGAAACTGGCTTGCGACGAACCACGGGTGATCCTCAATCTCAACGATCTCGACCAAGCGCCCGTCGGGCGATGTGCCCGAGATGATGAGCCCAGCATGCGCCAAGCGATCACGATACGCCGGATTGAACTCGTAGCGATGGCGATGGCGTTCCGAAATTTTGTCCACGCCATAGGCCGCATGCGCCTTCGTGCCCGGCACGAGTACGCACGGATAACTGCCAAGCCGCATCGTCGCGCCCATGTCTTGCACTTCGCGTTGCTCGGGCAAAAGATCGATCACCGGATGCGGCGTGTTCGGATTCACCTCGAACGAGTTTGCACCGTCGAGCCGTGCGACGTTGCGCGCAAACTCGATCGTCGCAAACTGCATCCCAAAGCAAATTCCCAGGAACGGAATTTTCTTTTCGCGTGCGTACTGCACCGCGCGCACCTTGCCCTCAGCGCCGCGCGAACCAAAACCGTGCGGCACGAGAATGCCGTCCATGTCTTTCAACACCGACGGATCGTCGAGTTGTTCGGAATCGAAGTAGTGGATCGTGACCTTCGCTCGGTGCGCATAACCGCCGTGATACAGCGCTTCGTTCAAACTCTTGTACGACTCGGTGAGGTTCACGTACTTGCCGACCATCGCAATATCGACGGAGATTTCCGGGTGATGCACGCGCTCGAGCAAATCGTCCCAAACTTGCAACTGCGGGCGACCGCTCCAGATGTTCAAGATCTGCATCAATTGATCGTCGAGCCCTTCTTCGTGAAATGCGATCGGCACTTCGTAGATGCAATCGACATCCTTTGCCGTAATCACGGCATTGCGGCTCACGTTACAAAAGAGCGCGATCTTGTTCTTCGCCTCGGACGTCAGCTCGCGTTCCGTTCGACACATAATAATGTCAGGCTGAATACCGACGCTCAGCAGCTCTTTCACTGAGTGTTGCACGGGCTTGGTCTTTTGTTCGCCGGCTTTGCCCATGTACGGCACGAGCGCCATGTGCACGAAGCAAGTGTTCTCACGCCCGACGTCGATGCGGAATTGGCGAATCGCTTCGAGGAACGGCAACGATTCGATGTCACCCACCGTGCCGCCGATCTCCGTCAGCAGAATATCCACGCCGACCGCCGCGGCGCAGATGCGCTCTTTGATCTCGTCGGTGATGTGCGGAATCACTTGCACGGTGCCGCCGAGATAATCGCCGCGGCGCTCCTTCGAAATCACGGTGTCGTAGATGCGTCCAGCCGTCACATTATTGCGTTTAGCCATTCGTGTGCGACAAAATCGTTCGTAGTGCCCAAGATCGAGATCCGTCTCAGCACCGTCGTCGGTAACGAACACTTCTCCGTGTTGAAAAGGATTCATGGTGCCCGGATCGACATTGAGATACGGATCCAGTTTCAAGAACGAAACATTGAGGCCGCGCGCTTCGAGCAGCGCCCCCATCGACGCCGAAGCAAGCCCCTTGCCGAGCGACGAAAGCACGCCGCCGGTTACGAAAATCACCTTGGTCGGTCGCGACGCAGTCGTCGCCCCTCTTTTCGGATCCGTCTCTTGTGCTTGCATGGTGTCGTCCTGCTCCTCGTTGATCGTAAAGCCTCGTTGATCGCAAAAACTGTTAGCCGTCAAACTTTCATCGATTTATTTCGTCACAAATTCGTGTCGCTTCGTCATTGCACGCAGCACACGGACCCGACCTAACGCACACGCGCCTCCACCTGTGCAGTCGCCTTCGCCGCACGCGCATCATCGATGCGAATTCGATGAATCGGCACAAACGGCGACGGCAATGCATCGATCTGAAAAAATCCGTATTCGAGAGTTTCCTGCGGCGTGGTCGGCTCACCGTCGGAGATCGCCTCGGCTTCAAAACATAAATTCACAGCCTGCACACGACGACCATCGCCATAGTCGATCACCTGACGCGTCGGATCCGAATACACACCCAACAAACGGCCGACGCGCACGCGCGCACCCGTTTCTTCGCGCACCTCGCGCTCGATCGCCGCATGCACCGATTCACCAAGTTCGACGTAGCCGCCCGGAAGCCCCCAAAGCCCATTGTCGCTACGTCGCATCAAGAGAATTTCTGCGACACTTCGATCGCGCCAAACGATTGCCGAAACCGAGAGGCGAACTTCCGTGGGATCTTTTGCAAAGTAATGGGCCACGCGACCACTTTTGCGCGTCTTGGCGCGCTACCCACGCTCTTTCACGTTAACTCTCAATCTTTGGCGCGCACTCGCACGCAGCAGCCAGTGAAACCACCAAGCCACACGAGCCATTCGAGCCTCGCTCGAAGCATCACCAACGCAAAAGATTGAATTGTGAATCGCGGCAGAGGGTGATGAAAACGCGCTGCGTAAGAAGTGCAGCAAACTTCCATCGACCGGTTTGGCAGTTTATACCTTGCGGCGCGCGCCGCCGTCAACGCACAACCACGACCGACGGAAAAACTCTCGCCGCCATGCATTCGCTGCGCAAGCAATGCCGCGCGCGATGCGGCTTTATGGCACGAGTGGCGCTTCGAGAAGACCCGTGCGCTCGTCAAAGCCGCGCATCAGATTCAAGCACTGCACGGCTTGGCCACCCGAGCCCTTCACAAGATTGTCGATCGCCGAGAGCAAAATCAGCGCGCCGCTGCGCGGATCGACGACCGCGCTCACATCGCAGAAATTGCTGCCGCGAATCGATTGCAACTTCGGCGTCTCGCCTGCGGGCAGCACGCGCACGAACGGCTCGTTTGCATACGCCTCTTGCAAAACCGCAAGCGCATCGGCGGTGTTGAGCTTCTTCGTCGGCTGCAAAAAGATTGTCGTATTGATGCCGCGGATCGTCGGCAAAAGATGGGGCACGAACGAAACGCAAACGGGTTTGCCCGCCGCAGCGCTCGCCTCTTGCTCTATCTCGGGCACGTGGCGATGCGTGCCGCCCACCTTATAGGCATTGCAATTGCCGTCGATTTCCGCGAACAAAAACGTCGCGTCGAGTTTGCGTCCCGCGCCGGAAACACCGGACTTCGAATCGATCAAGATCGGCGCCGTCGCCACCAGGCTGCGCTTCAAAAACGGTGTCAGCGCAATCAACACCGACGTTGGATAACAACCCGGCGCCGCCACGAAGTCTGTCTTGCGAATCGCCTCGCGATGCAATTCGGGCATGCCATACACCGCTTGGCCAAAGATCTCTGGCGCACCGTGCTGGCCGTACCACTCGGCATACACCGACGGATCGCTCAAGCGAAAATCGGCCGAGAGATCGATCACCGAAACACCTGCCTTGCGAAGCTCACCGACGACAGACGCCGACGCCGCGTGCGGCAGCGCCGTGAAGGCCACATCCACGCGCGACGCAATCGACGCCGCATTCGCGCGTTCGAAGCGCAAATCTACAAGCCCGCGCAGCGCCGGAAACGCCTCACCAACCGACACACCTTCGCGTTGCTCCGACGTCACCACGGCAAGTTCAAGCTTGGGATGGCGCAGCACGATGCGCAACAATTCAAGCCCCGTATACCCACTCGCTCCAAAGACCGCTACACGCATCGGTGTCTCCTTCACTTTATTCGCCCCCTCTGTTCGCCCTCTCGCATTTCGCATCTCTTCTCTTGCTCTCTCGCGCTGGACTTGCAGCACACCGCTCCACACTCAAAATCGCTGCGACCACAAAACTCGTTTCGCCTGCGGCGCGCCATCTCGATATTTTCCTCCAAGAACCTAACGATCGCATCTTCGCGCTGCACGAATGAGCCAATAAAATTTCAATAAAATCTGCAACCGCAGAGAATAAAAATTTCCGAATTTTTTGCGTCGTGGAAATCTGCGCTGTATTTCCCGCTTCCGGTATAAAAAGTGATATTGGTTTTGTTCGGTAAAAAATCTTTCCGTGTTTCAAGGGCGTGTCTCTTTTTTGTGTCTCCTTGCCATCTTGATCCATCCACATCTTGCGCAGGCGGCCTCGTTTCAAGGGCTTGGCGATCTCCCGGGAGGCAACTTTGTGAGCGTCGCTAACGCTGTTTCTGCCGACGGATCCACTGTCGTTGGCTTTAGCTATAGCGCATCAGAACAAGATCCCTTTCGCTGGACGAGTGCCGACGGAATGGTCGGGCTCAACGACCTCCCAGAAGGCAGCTTTCAGAGCTATGCCATCGCCGTCCCGACGGAAAGCTCGAAACGTGGATTGCCGAAATCACGCCGCCGTAGGGAGCCACGATCTCCGGGCTTGGCACCGCGCCGCTCATCCTCGACTTCAAACTCAAGGCCTACCAAGAGTCCGCTGCAGTGTCCGTCACTTCTGCAAACTTGATCAACCTGATCGCCGATACGATGGGAAAGCCGCGTCCGCCCAAAGGCACAAAACTCGCCTTGCATGCGTTGGGCCCCAATGGAGGCAAAGCCTATCTCGTGGACGCGAAGGCTAGTCCCCTGCCTGGCTTTGACCCCATCGACGAGACGATCTTCTCAGTCGAAAGCGCAGACACCGTTATTGCTCCGCCAGGAACTACACCGGGTGCTTACAAAAAGACGGCCTACTTCCAGGTGAACTTTGTCCTGAACTTTACGGGCAACACAAAAATGAAGTTTGGTGGCGTGGCGAGCGTGAAGACGAACTACACCGACTCCACGGCCAAGGGCTCGGCCACCGGCAAGATGACACTTGGTGGTGCCGGACAACTTGCCGGCAAACGAGCCGTCTTCACCGGACAAGGCTCTTCGAGTCAAAAGAAGTAAGCCAAAAGAGAGAAATGCAATTCGCTTTGGGCGTTGATTTTCTGAGGCTGCAAAGTCAACGCTCGGGGCACGCCCATCCTAAAACAAAGAACAAGCCAGAAAAACAAAAGCCCGGAAGGCCGTATACCTTCCGGGCTTTGTTCTGTAACATCCGCCGGTGTAGGGCGGTTTTGGGTCGGGCGTTCGCTTAGCGCTTCGAGAACTGGAAGCGAGCGCGTGCGCCGCGTTGTCCATATTTCTTGCGTTCCTTCTTGCGCGCGTCGCAAGTGAGGAAGCCGTTACTCTTGAGTGTCGGGCGCTGCGTCGAATCCCAGGCCTCAAGCGCGCGGCTGATGCCGTGGCGCAGGGCACCGGCTTGGCCCGACAAACCGCCGCCATCGATGTTGGCGCGAATGTCGTAGCGGCTCGCGTTGTTCGTGAGTTCGAGCGGTTGCTTCACAAGCAAGCGATGCGTCTCGCGCGGGAAATAATCTTCAAACGTGCGACCATTGATGAGGATCTGACCACTTCCCAGTGTCAGGCGCACGCGTGCCACCGAAGATTTGCGTTTGCCCGTCGTTACTACAGTTTGCGGATTAGCCAAGAGTCAACACCTCCGGTTTTTGCGCTGCATGCGGATGCTCCGGCCCCGTATACACTTTGAGTTTCGTAATCGTCTTCCGGCCCAGGCTGTTCTTCGGCAGCATGCCGCGAATCGCCTGGATGAGGACGCGATCAGCATGCGGGCCGGCGAGAACTTCGCGAGCGGTCTGCTCTTTCACGCTCCCCGTGTAGCCGGTGTGTCGGTAATAAACTTTTTGATCGAGTTTTCGACCCGTGAGCCGCACCTTCTCGGCGTTCACGATGATCACGAAGTCGCCACCGTCGATATGCGGTGTGAAGTTTGCGCGATGTTTGCCGCGCAAAATCATGGCCGTGCGTGCCGCGAGGCGCCCAAGCGTCTGCCCGGCCGCATCGACGACGTACCAACGTCGCTCGATATCCGCCTCTTTGGCGCTTGGCGTACAGTGGTACGCAGGTTTCGAATTTGTGCTCATGAATTTTCTCCCTCGTTGCGCCTCTCGCGTTCCGCAAAATAGCGGGAACTTTGCCTTGAGATCGCGTTGGGATTTCCAGGGGATCGCAAGATCGAGTCGAAAACTGCGCCGCGGAAGTTGAAGCAATCGCGCCGCAAGGTTCTCGGAGGCGCGAAACAGGTATCTCAGGGCCTGTGCCCCGTCAAGGGAAGTGCGCGAGATTGCGGAAGTTTTCGCGAATGCACTAACTGCGCCTTGTGCTGGATTCCGGATGTCGCGCAAAGCCGGCCATGCGAAGAACGGCGTGGTTTGCGCACCGACGGCGCTGGCAGCGCGCAGGCACGCTGAGACCGACGGACGGCAGCAAAACTCCTAGTAGAAGACTTTGCAAAGGACGAGGCCATGCGCGGGGGCCGTCGGGCCGGCGAGCGTGCGATCTTTGGCGGCGAGCAGGCGCTGCAGATCGTCGACGGAGCGGCGGCCTTGGCCGATTTCGAGGAGCGTACCGACGAGATTTCGCACCATGTAGCGCAGGAAACCATCGCCTTCGATCTCGAAGACGATCTCGCCACCGAGGCAGCCCGTGATGTCGACGCGCGCAAGCGTGCGCTCAGTCGTTTGCACCTTCGAGCCGCTTGCCGCAAACGACGCGAAATCGTGGTGGCCAACGAGGGCAAGCGCGGCGGCACGCATGGTATCGAGGTCGAGGGGATACGGAAACGCATAACTGTGTCGGCGACGACGCGGCGAGCGCAAGGCGCCATTCCACACCGTGTAGCGATAGATTTTGCCGCGCGCGCCAAAGCGCGCATGAAACTCCGGCGGCACGATCTCGCACTCGAGCACTGCGATATCCGACGGAAGCGTCGCGTTGAGCGCGCGGCGAAACGCTGCGGGGGCAAGCGCGGTTTCAATCTCGGCGTTGACGACTTGGCCTTCGGCATGCACGCCGGTGTCGGTGCGGCCTGCTGCATGCACACGTACACTTTTTCCTGTTACTTGCAGAATGGCGGCTTCGAAAGTGTCTTGCGCCGTTCGATGCCCGTCGGGCTGCGACTGCCAGCCTTCGAAGTCGCTGCCGTCGTATTCGAGGGTGAAGCGAAAGTTCGGCACGTCGCGCTACGCCTCCGCGCGAAGCTTGGCCTCGGCGATTTTGAGTGCATTGGCGGCGGCAAGCCGCAGCGGGTCGACGACGGCCCAAAGATGCAACACGTTCGGGCGTGCGGCTTCGCCGCGCAGACGACTGACGATCACAAAATCTTGCCCGACACCACAACGTGTACTTGGTCCGGCTTCGTCGCCGTCCCAGATCTCGATGCCACTCACTTTGGCGAGCGCGAGCGCGGCGGCGGCTGGCCCAAGCGCTTCGTCGAGCTCGACTTCGAGCACGATACCGTCGCCCGCGAACGTCGGCACGCGCACCGCCGTCACCATCAGCGAAGCGTCGTGCCCGAGAATCCGCGCGAGATCGCGTAACAAGGTTTCTTCGTACACCGAGTTTTCGGAATTTTCATCAAAACCACCGACGCCAGGGCGGCAATCGAAGGCGAGCGGCTCTTCGTCACTTTCCGGTGTCGAGGGAGCCTGACTGAAAAGCGCAATCGATTCCTGCGAAAGACGATCTAGCCCCGCTGCACCGAGCGAAGAAGCCGAAGTCAGCACCGTACCGACGGCGCGACGTACACGCGAAGCGCGATCGAGTGCACCGAGCAACATGCCCCAAGCGAGGCCTCCACCGGCCGGGCAACTCACGAGCGGCGCCTTGCGCGCCTCGTCACTCACGCCGAGTCCTGCGATCACAAACGGCACTTCTTGGTGTAATGCAAAGGCGCCCGAAAGATCGATGACGGGCACGTTCTGCTTGAGCGCTGCGCGCGTGAGTTCAAGCGAAACCTGCACCGGCGTACACAAGAAAAGAAGATCGATGCCCGTCCAGTCTGCAGGCGGCGCATCGAGGATGGGCACCGCCTCACCCCAAAACTCAATCTCTTCGCCAACCGACTTTGGTGTCGCCATGGCAATCAACTCGCGCACCGGGAACGAGCGCTCGGCCAGTGTTTCAATGAGCACTCTACCCAGTGCCCCCGTCGCTCCAGCTACCGCAATCCGCCGTCCCGCGCGTGCCATCATCAAAGAGCCTTCAGTTTTTCGAGCACAGCATCGCCCATCGCTTTGCAACCGATCGCTGTAAATTTCTGTCCCGGCAAAATAATGTCCGCAGTGCGTTTTCCGTCGGAGAGCACGCGCGTGACAGCCGCGTTGATCTCGGCTGCGGCTTCAAAAGCTTTGAACGAGTGTTCGAAGAGCATCGCCACCGAGAGAATCGCTGCGAGTGGATTGGCTTTGTCTTGACCCGCGATGTCCGGCGCCGAGCCATGCACCGGCTCGTAAAGGCCAATGCCACCCGCGCCGAGACTCGCCGACGGCAGCATGCCGAGCGAACCCGTAATCATTGCCGCTTCGTCGGAAAGAATGTCGCCAAACATATTCTCCGTCACGATCACATCAAATTGTTTTGGATCTTTGATGAGCAACATCGCGCACGAATCGACGAGCTGATGCGCGAGTTCTACATCGGGATAATCTTTGGCTACGCGATTAACGACTTCGATCCAAAGCTGGCACACGTCGAGTACGTTTGCCTTGTGCACATGCGTCACTTTTTTGCGTCGACCGCGCGCCGACTCGAAAGCTACACGCGTAATGCGCTCAATCTCATGCTCATCATACACCATCGTGTTTACACCGCGCCGCACGCCACCGACTGTACTGATGCCTTTGGGCTCGCCGAAGTACAAACCACCGGTCAGTTCGCGAATCACGAGGATGTCGATGCCCTGCACGATTTCGGGGCGAAGCGTCGAAGCATCGATCAACGCCTCAAACACCGTCGCAGGACGCAAATTCGCAAAAAGTCCAAGCTCTTTGCGAATGCGCAGCAACCCCTTTTCGGGTTTCAAATGCATCGCAATGCCGTCCCACTTCGGGCCACCGACGGCACCGAGCAGCACCGCATCGACGTTCTTGGCGCGCGCGACGACTTCGTCGGTGAGCGGCACACCCGTGGCGTCGATCGAACAACCGCCGATCAACGCTTCGTCGAGCGAAAGCTTGATGTCATGGCGCTGCGCTGCAAGTTCAAGCACGCGGCGTGCCTGCTGCGTCACCTCGGGCCCAATACCGTCCCCGGGCAAAAGCAAAATTCGTTTCATCTTCAGATTCCCTTTGGTTCGCGTTTTTCGTGGCGACGTTTGTGCCACTCGAGTTTGTTGAGCGCATGCACATAGGCCTTCGCGGCCGCCACGATGATGTCCGTGTGCGCACCTTGCCCCATCACGCTGCGTCCGTCTTCTGACACTTTTACGGATACCTCGCCGAGCGCATCCATTCCGCCGGTGATGGCCTTGACACGAAAATGGTTCAACTCGCTTTTCGTATCGGTGATTTCTGCGATGCCTTTGAACACCGCATCCACCGGGCCATCTCCCGTTTTCGTGGTCTTGTGCGCTTGGCCATCGACGACAAGCTCAACGGTTGCCGTCGGTGTTTGGAAGGTTCCACTATTCACAGAGAGCTGGCCGAGCTTGTAGCGATCCTCGATGCGCCAAATTTCGTCGGCAACGAGTGCTTCAATGTCTTCGTTGTAAACGACCTTCTTCTTGTCTGCGAGATCTTTGAAGCGCAAGAACGCCTTCTCGAGTTCTTCTCCTTCGACGACAAGACCAATCTCACGCAAGCGATCGCTGAACGCATGCCGACCCGAATGTTTGCCAAGCACAAGATCGTTCGAAGCGCGGCCAATCGACTGCGGCGTCATGATCTCGTACGTCATCGCATGCTTGAGCACACCGTCTTGATGGATGCCCGCTTCGTGCGCAAAGGCATTGTCACCGACGATGGCTTTGTTCGGTTGCACGGGAATTCCGATCACGGACGTGAGCGTGCGGCTCGACGGATAAATTTCTTCCGTGCGAATCCGCGTCTCGACACCCGGGAACAAATCCGCGCGCGTCTTGATCGCCATCACGACTTCTTCCATCGCCGTGTTGCCCGCGCGCTCGCCGATGCCGTTGATCGTGCATTCGACCTGTCGCACACCAGCACGCACCGCCGCAAGACTGTTCGCAACAGCAAGTCCAAGATCGTTGTGGCAATGCACGCTCAGCACCACATTCTCGACACCGACGATGTTCGCGCGCAAATAGCGAATCAAATCTTCGAACTCGAAAGGCATCGTGTATCCGACGGTGTCGGGCACGTTGAGCGTGGTCGCGCCGGCCGCTACCGCCATGCTGAAGGCCTCAACCAAAAATTCACGGTTCGAACGCGTCGCATCTTCCGCCGAAAACTCGACGTCTGCGACCGCAGCGCGCGCTTGGCGCACAGCACGATCGATCTCCGCGAGCACTTGTTTGCGATTCATGCGCAACTTGTGTTCGAGATGGATGTCACTCGTTGCAATGAACGTGTGGATACGCGGCTTCTTCGCAATCGAGAGCGCCTCGATCGCGCGCTCGATATCGCGCTCGCGCGTACGGCAAAGACCGCACACCGACGGCGTTTCCATTTCTTGCGCCACCGCGCGCACGGCTTCGAAGTCGCCTTCGCTCGCCGCCGGAAAGCCGGCTTCGATCACGTCGACACCGAGCCGCTGCAACTGGCGCGCCACCGCGAGTTTTTCCTCAAGGTTCATGCTGCAACCGGGCGATTGCTCCCCGTCACGCAAAGTTGTGTCAAAGATGCGTACATAGCCAGGATCGAAACTCATGAGGATTCCTCCTCCAAAGCGCTTGCTTGTGCAAGCTCGGCCAATTCGGCCAAAGTGCGCCCGGTCGCCTTGCGCCAAATCCACTCCACCGGACCAGAAAGGATGTAAGCTGCTCCGACAATAAAAAGTGTCACTGTCGGACGAATCATGATCACTGCAAAACAAATCACGGCAATCACGAGCGTTGGAAACGATTGCCGCAAATGCAGCTCTTTGCTGCTTCGAAACGGAATCGGGCTCACCATCAACAAACCGAGAACTACGACGCCCGCAGCAAGAAACCATTCATAGCCGGCGAAGCGTAAGTCAATGCCGCGCTTGTCAAGGAAGGAAAAAAACCAAACCGAGGCGGCAATCATGCCGCCAGCGGCTGGGCTCGGAAGCCCCTCAAACCAGCCTTTGTATGGACCCGTCGTGGTGTTGAAGCGCGCAAGTCGAAGCGCCGCACAAACCGCAAACAGAAACGCCACCACCCAGCCCAAACGTTCAAGCGCAAGCAAGTTGCCGGCGTGCATGGCGAGAATCGACGGTGCCACGCCAAAGGCGATGAGATCGGCGAGCGAATCGTACTCCGCACCAAACTCGCTCTCGACACCCGCCATTCGCGCAATGCGGCCGTCGAAAAGATCGAAAATACCCGCAAGCACGATGCCGAGCCCCGCTTCGAAATACTCGCCCGTTGTCGCTTTGATGATTGCGTAGTAGCCCCAGAACAAATTGGCGGTCGTAAAGAGATGCGGCAGTAAATAAATGCCGCGCCGAACCCGTCGGTGGCGACGCAAACGCCGCTGTGCGGCCAAATCGCTCGCGTCGGAAAATTCGTCGCTCATACGACCTCCGGAAGTGTCGCAAGAACCGTGCTGCCGCCGCGTACTTTTTCGCCCTTCTTTACTTGCGGCACCGCAGTGCGCGGCAAGATCACGTCGGTGCGCGAACCAAAACGAATCAGGCCATAGCGCATGCCGCGTTCGAGCCACTCGCCTTCTTGCGCATGGCACACAATGCGGCGCGCAATCAAGCCCACGATCTGAATCACGCGCACGCGCTCGCCGCGGGTCGTGCGCAGCGTAAGCACGCAGCGCGCATTCTCTTTGTCAATTCTTGGATCAAACGCTGCGAGATACTTTCCTTGCACATGCTTCACGCTCTCGACACGCCCCGCAAGCGGCGCGCGATTGACGTGCACATTGAATACCGAAAGAAACACCGCAATGCGTAACACCCTCTCGCCGTCTTCGTCTTCGATCTCCGCCACTTCGAGCACGCGACCGTCGGCTGCCGACACAACTGTGCGATCATCGCCTGGCAGCGCGCGCTCAGGATTGCGAAAGAATGCAAACACAAAGAGCGTAAGCCCAAGAAAAACCCAGGCCAGCGCCGTCCAGCCCAAGAATCCACTCACGCCCGCAAGCGCAAGCGGCACTGCCCCAAACAAAAATGCATCGGGGACAATAATTTGTGTCGGTCGCTCGACGAAGCGAGCACCTTGCGCAGCGGGCGTGTTGCTGGAATCCACAGTTTTTCCCTATCGAGTTAGTTTTTGGAACGATCGACGAGCCGGTTCTCTTTGAGCCACGGCATCAGGCTACGTAAGCGTGATCCCACTTCTTCAAGCTGGTGTTCCTTGGCACGGCGGCGCATTGCATTCATCGTGGCCTTGCCGGCATGGTTTTCCAAAATGAATTCGCGCGCAAATTCACCTTGCTGAATTTCGCGCAAGATCTTCTTCATCTCCTGCTTGGTTTCTTCCGTGACCACCCTCGGACCACGCGTAAAGTCGCCGTATTCAGCCGTGTTCGAAATCGAGTAACGCATATTTGCGATGCCGCCTTCGTAAATCAAATCTACGATCAGCTTCATTTCGTGGATCGTTTCGAAGTAGGCCATCTCGGGGGCGTAACCTGCCTCCACGAGCGTTTCAAAACCCGCTGTCATCAACGCAGTGAGGCCGCCACAAAGAACCGCCTGCTCGCCGAAAAGGTCCGTCTCAGTTTCTTCGCGGAAATTCGTCTCGATGATTCCTGCGCGTCCGCCACCGATGCCCTTCGCATAGGCCAGTGCAATCTGCAACGCATCGCCCGACGGATTTTGCTCCACCGCCACGAGGCACGGCACGCCGCGACCTTGTTGGTACTGACCGCGCACGGTGTGACCCGGGCCCTTCGGTGCAATCATGATCACGTTGATGTCGGCGCGCGGCGCAATCAATTGAAAGTGAATGTTGAAGCCGTGCGCCACCGCGAGATAAGCGCCCGCCTTGAGATTCGGTGCGATTTCCGATTCGTAAATTTTTGCCGCAAACTCGTCGGGCACCGTGAGCATCACGACGCTGCCCACCTTCGCCGCCTCGGCAACCGGCAAAACTTTGAGTCCTGCGTTCTCGGCCTTGGCCCAGGACTCTGAATTGGGTCGAAGCCCAACCACCACCGACACGCCCGATTCTTTCAAATTGAGCGCATGCGCGTGTCCTTGGCTGCCGTAGCCAATGATGGCCACCGTCTTGCCTTGAAGCCGACCGAGATCTGCATCCTTATCGTAATAAGTATTGAGCGCCATTTTTCTATATCTCCCCTCTTCTTTTCCGTCTTTTTCTGGTTTCGACTTGAAATGCGTCCTCGCTCAAAAAGCGAGGTATCGATTTCGGGTTTGGATTTCTAGAGAAATTTCATCTCTTTCTTATTGCGCACTATCTACACTGATTTGAGTTGCTTCGCGAAAACTCTTTAGGCTCCGCAGTGAATCGTAAGTGGCCCTGTACGCACTGCCGCCTGCAATCCGAGCGCGGCGAGCCGGCGCTGCAATTCGTCGATTTCGACACTTTCGGCAGTCAGACGCAAGATCAACGCCTTGGGCGATTCGTCAACGATGGAGGCTTTGTAAATTTCTGCGAGGCGCATGATCTCGTCTCGAGCGCCTTCCGGCGGATGCAAGCTAAGCATCGCGAGTTCGAGCGCAATCACATTTCCGTCGGTGTGATCTTCAACCTTGATCACATCGATCAGCTTGTGCAACTGCTTGCAAATTTGTTCGATCACTACATCGTCGCCTTCGCTCACGATCGTAATATGCGATTTCTTCGGGTCATGCGTCGGTGCCACATTCAAGCTGTCGATGTTGTAGCCACGACCGCTGAACATTCCGACGACCCGCGAAAGCACGCCGAACTCGTTTCGCACCAAAACGGAAATTGTATGACGCACTGCTGTGCTCCTCGAACTAGTAGGGATCTTTCAAAATCATTTTCGACGGTGGTGCGCCGGGCGGAACCATCGGATAACAATTCGCATACTGTGGAATTTTAAACTCCATCAACACCGGACCCGGATGCGCAAAGCCGCGCTCGAGCACATCTTCGACTTCGCTCGGCTTATCCGTCGACATTCCAAGCATGCCAAATGCATCCGCGAGCTTCACGAAGTTCGGCGCACCGATGAGCACTTGCGATTCGCGATTATCATAAAAGTGTTGCTGCCATTGCCGCACCATACCGAGATAGCCGTTATTCAAAATCACCACTTTCACCGGCAGCTTGTATTCCACAGCAACTTGCAGCTCTTGAATGTTCATCTGAATGCCGCCGTCGCCAGAAATGCTCACCACGAGTTCGCCCGGACGACCCACTTGCGCGCCAATCGCCGACGGCAAACCAAAGCCCATCGTGCCCAAGCCGCCCGAAGTAATCCAGTTGTTTGGCTTTTGACAATGATAAAACTGCGCTGTCCACATTTGGTGTTGACCAACGTCGGTGGCCACGATTGCATTGCCATCCGTAAGTTCAAAAATTTTGTCGATGACATATTGGGGCGCAATTTCTCCGTCGGGCGGCTGCACATAGGTCATCGGAACTTCATCGTTCCAATCTTCGATCTTGCGCCACCACGGCTCAACCGTCTCGCGAAACTCCGCAACCTTCTCCACTTTTTGTGCAAGCTGCTCGTTGAGCTTTTGCAAACAGCAGCGCACATCCCCCACGATTGGCACATCGACATGCACATTTTTGCGTATACTCGTCGGATCAATGTCGATATGAATCTTCTTCGAATGCTGACTAAAGCCGTCGAGCTTACCGGTCACGCGGTCATCAAAACGCGCGCCAATCGCAATCAATACATCGCACTGATCGACTGCCATATTGGCGCGATAGGTACCGTGCATACCCAGCATGCCGAGCGACGCAGGGTGGTCTCCCGGCAGCCCTCCAACACCCATCAGTGTATATGTCGTTGGGATATTTAGCATTTCAACGAACTGGCGAATTTCTGACGAAGCTCCGGACGAAATCACGCCTCCGCCAAAATAAATCACCGGACGGCGCGCCTTGAGCAAGAGATTGATCGCACGCTTGATCTGTCCCGTATGCCCTTCATAGCGCGGCTGATAATGCTCAAGTTCAACCCGCTCGGGATAGTGGAACACCGCTTCGGCAGCACTCACATCCTTCGGAATATCGACGAGCACGGGGCCAGGACGCCCCGTCGTAGCAATGTGAAATGCCTCTTTGAGCGTCGGCGCAATGTCTTCCACTCGACGCACGAGATAGTTGTGTTTCGTCACCGGGCGTGTGAGCCCAACGTTGTCGGCTTCTTGAAAAGCATCCGAACCAATCACCGCCGTCGGAACCTGACCCGAAATCACGATCAGCGGAACTGAGTCGGCGTAGGCCGTCGCAATGCCCGTAATGGCATTCGTAAGCGCCGGACCCGACGTAACCATCGCCACACCCGGGCGCCCCGTCGCGCGCGCATAGCCGTCGGCCATGTGAATGCCACCTTGCTCATGCCGACAGAGCAAATGCGGAAAGCGCAGGCGATAGAGCGCGTCATAGATGTGCAGAACTGCACCGCCCGGGTAGCCAAAGAGCACCTCGACGTTTTCCTCTTGGAGGCAGCGCACCACGATGTCTGCACCCCGCAGTTTCACGGAGCAATCTTCCTCTTTCCTGCTCATGCAATGACCCTCCGCTCGCGCGATTTCCACAAGCGATTCACCGTAAAAGATGTTTTGAAGCTGATACTTACGAAGTGATTCCGCTCACGCCGTTTTTGGGCTCACAAGCCTTCTCGCCCAATCGCAGCGAAGCCTCGGATCGCATTCACGCTCTTTCGTTCCCGGTGGAGTCGGAGCAGATTTCCGGATTTCGTTCTGACAGGTTTCGGCCAGTAAACCCAAGTGCGCCGCGAAGTTAGGCGACCCCTCGGCCTGTGTCAAAGCCAAGAGCTTGCAGATTTAAGATGTGGACTCAAAACGCAAGCCGGTGCGCTTCACTTCCGCTTCAGCGCGGCGCAGATAGCGCGGCGCCAAATCTTCAACCGAAACAGTCATCTCGCGGGCAATCATCCGTGCACCGATCTTGCCCACCGTCGAAGCGCGAAGCACAAAGTCGGACTTCCATTCGATCCCGGGCCCAAGCGTTTCGCAAAGTGCAGCGCCAACGATTGCTGCACCTTCCCCAAGCAAATACACATTGGGCCGAAGCTGCATGCAAAGATCATCCACCGCATAAACCGACTCCGGCAAAACTTCACGAACACCCAAAAGTGTTTTCGCATCCAGCACATAAGCAGCTGCATACACTTCTTCGCGTCTGGCGTCGAGCATTGGCACGAGCCATCTGCCCATTGCTTCTTTGTCTCCGATTTGTGTAAGCACCTGCACCGCCATCGCTTCGAGCGTCGAGACCGCCGCTACGGGGCGCGCACGCCCTCCGGCTGCAGGAACGGAAAACGCAAGCCCCTTCAGCGTAGCCACCGCGATACGCAAACTCGTAAAGCCACCTGGGCCCACAGCGATGGCAAAGGCATCAATCTCATCGAGACACAAATTTGAGTCATTCAACACACGATCGATGGCTGGCAAAATTCGTTCGGCATGCGCCTGATCTGCAGGCGCGATCGTTTCCGCAAGCAGTACTTCGCCGCGCAAAACCGCTGCGCTAACCGTCGCCGATGAACCCTCAAGTGACAGAATGAGACGCGAGTCCAAATTCGCTTCCGCTACGGCGTCGCTCAAGATCATCAGAACCAGCTCGACAAACGCACCCAGTTGCGCGA
>CAYRID010000014.1:26090-32426 GCA_964424225.1 uncultured Geobacter sp. | reverse complement strand
ACTTCAAACCCACCGCGCACTTTGGCGGACTCACGGCTCTAAGCATGTTGCTTGGTCTTCCTGCCGAACTCTTCATTTTGCCGGCGCTAATTCGCACACTCGGAAATTCTCCAAAATTTCGAATTTTTCAGGTTCCCGACGTATGAATACCACATTGCAACACAAAATTTTGTCAACAAAAAATCCGGTGCGCACGGGCTACGCGGCCACACTCTCCACCGAGCAAAAAGTCGTATCCGCGCGTCAAGTCACACGAGCTGAAACCGCATTCTCAACCGCACGGAAACTCACTGCGCTTTGGGGATCGCTTGCGCGCGATCGCTGGTCACTCGACGCACTTTTGAGTTATCAAGAAAAACTTCTTCGCGAGACCCTGCAGCTTGCCTATTCGCATGTCCCCCTCTATCGTGAACTTTGGTCGCGGCATGGAGTGCAACCCGAGCATTTGCACACACTCGACGATTTGACACGCTTTCCCATCCTCGAAAAAGATTTCGTACGTGATCGCTTTCCCGACGGTTGCACCGTCGCGGGGACCGATCTCGCGCGCTGCCGCATCCAACAAACGTCCGGGTCGTCGGGGCAGTGCATGGAGATCGCACTTTCGTTGCGCTGCGACGACGCACGCAACATCTACAGCCAACGCATTTATGCGTGGAATGGTTTTCGCTGGCATAACAAAGTCGCCTATCTCTTTCCGTATCGCTTGCCGTTCGAAAACAATCTCTCGATCTATCGCAACATCTTCCTCGATGCGTCGCAGTCACCCGACGCAATTTTGGATCAGATCGAACGCGAGCGTCCGGTGATCGTTGCAGCGACGCCGAGCGACATTCTGGATTTGCTCGACGGAATGACGCCAGGGCGCGACTTGCGCCGCTTGGGCTTGCAGGCACTTTGTCTGCACTCCGAACCACTTTCCCACGATGAGCGCACGCACTTCGAAAGTCTCTTTGGCTGCGCGGTGCGCACGAACTACTACTGCAACGAAGTTTGGGCGATCGCCGCCGAGTGCGAGCACGGCTCTCTGCATCAATTCGTCGACAACGTCGTACTCGAACTCGTCGACGAAACGGGCCGCCCCGTTCCCGACGGAGAACCCGGCCATGTCATCGTGACCGGACTAAACAATTTTGTGCAACCCTTCATCCGCTATCGCTTGGGCGATCTCGTAGCGCGCCGACCGGATTTCGTCTGCGCGTGCGGGCGCAATTTCCCCGTCCTCGAACCCGTCGCCGGCCGCGACAACGATTTCTTCTTGCATCCCGATGGCCACAAAGTACATCCGGCAAAAATCACCATCGCGGTAAAGTCGCCGACGTTCCGCTATCCGGGCCTGCAGATTTATCGCGACTATCAGATCGATCAGGATGCAGGCGATCACGTGACGATCCGCCTCGTCGCCGGCCGTGATCGCGAGCACTTCGAAGCCTGCACGCGCGAAAGCGTACGCAATCTCGAAAAATTGCTTGCGCCACAAGTCCGTGTCGAAGTGCAAATCTTGCCGCGACTCGAACCCGGTCGCGGCGGCAAACGAAAAATTTTCGCGCGCAGTTTCGACACCCCGCGTCCGACGGAGACGCGCCCATGAATGAAAAAGAACTGCGCAACCTGATTTTTGGCTATCGCGGCGCACGCATCGTGCTCGCGGGTGTTTCGCTCGGAATTTTCGATGTACTGGATTTGCAAAATCCCAAGACTGCGGAAGCAGTCGCCTCACAATGCAGCACGAACCCGCGTGCTACTCGCGCACTCCTCGAAGGCCTCGTTGCGATCGATGTCCTTGAAAAGTGTCGCGACGGATACTGCAATTCGCCGGCAGCAGAAAACACACTGACTTCGCACGGGAAAAATTCCCGGCGCAATCTGCTCTTGCACGATCTCTGGCACTGGAATCTTTGGGGCCGCCTCGAAGCGTCGCTGCGTACAGGGAATCCCGTGGCGGATCGAAGTGGAGATCCTTTCTTTTCGGATCCCAAAATCTTGCAAAACTTCTTTCCAAATCTCGCACGCGCCATGGAACAAACCTCGCGCGAAGAGAGCGAAATCCTGGCCGAGTGCATCGAGCTTGCGCCGCACGCACGCGTGCTCGATCTCGGCGGTGGCGTCGGAAATTTCCTGATCGCCCTCGCGAAACGCTTCCCGAATTTGCAAGGCGTCGTACTCGAACTTCCGCCGGTGGCCGAACTCGCCCGAGAGACGATCCACCGCGCTGGTCTCGAAAGTCGTCTGCGCAGCTACGCAGCAAATTTTTTGACCGATCCACTCGATCCCGAATCGACACTTTTCGATGTCGTTTTGCTTTCGCGAATCTTGATGGGACTTTCCGACGCGGCTGCATTGCAACTTTTGCAACGCGCTGCCGACATCCTGCAAGCAGACGGACGAATTTTGATTCACGAATTTCGCTGTGACACCGCCGGGAAAAACACGAGGGCCGCCGCACTCCTCAACATCGACATGCTGCTGTTGACCGGGGGCGCAGTGCGCACGCGGGAGGAGCTATTGGCAATCTTGCAAAAAGCCAACTTGCGTGTCGTGCAGATGACACCAATCGGTGAAGCTGGAATTTTGATCGAAGCCACACGGGAGAACACCAATGCCGAATAGACTTGCGAGACAAATCGCTTGGGTGACGGGAGCCGGGCGCGGCATCGGTCGTGCCATTGCACTTGCCTACGCCGAGGAAGGCGCCGACCTTTTGCTGTTGTCGCGCACGCGTGCGGAACTCGAAAGTGTCGCCTCGGAAGTCGAAGCGCGTGGACGACGTGCCGTGATGTTTTGTGGTGACGTGCGCAGCGCCGACGACACGCGCGCAGCGGCAAAGCTTGGCCTCGATACTTTCGGTGCGATCGACATCCTCGTGAACAACGCGGGAGTTTGGATTCAAAAGCCTTTCCTCGATTTTTCCGACGAAGAATGGCAGACGACACTCGATACGAATCTCACCGGCATCTATCGCTGCACGCGCGCGATCTTGCCCGCGATGCTCGCACGCAAACGCGGACGCATCCTCAACATCGCCTCGATGGATGGGCAGTACGGTTTTCAAAATCTCGTACCGCAATGCGCGGCGAAGGCCGGTGTGATCGGATTCACGAAGGCACTCGCCAAAGAACTCTGGCAAAGCGGCATCTCCGTCACCGCGATTTGTCCTGCCGAAGTCGACAAACGCATCGAATGGGGACACGAACCCGTGTCTCGCCCCGGTGCTCCGTCGGTGAAATTGATTCCGTCCGACATCGCACGCGCCGCCGTGTATCTCGCTTCGCCGGATGCCGAAGCAATCACCGGTGTCACCTTCGACATTTATGGAATTGGATTTTTGGCGTCATGACGAACTTGCGCAACAAACACTTGCAATTCACCGGCGCTTGGTTCGTCGCCATCGCACTCCTCGTTGGCGTCTGGCTGCGCATCGAACCCGCGCAGGTTTTGCAAGCGCTACAGACCGCGGCTTGGAAGCGTTACCTCTCGATCGCATCGCTCTTTACACTGATTTGGTTCATCTACGATTCCTTCGTCTTGAGTCGTCTCGTCACGCGCTTTCAACGAAAAATTTCAACACGCGAAATTCTTCCACTACGCGGGGCATCTTACTTGTTGATGGCTTTCTCGTACGACGCTGCGCAAGCCGCGCTCGCGCTCGCACTGAGCCGTCGCTACTCGATTTCTCTCGTCGCCCTCGGCGGGACTTTTCTCTTCTACTATTTGAACGATCTCCTCACGATCACGAGCCTTTCGCTACTCGCAAGCGCAAGTCTTTCGCATCCCATCGCGAAGATCGCAGCACCGAGCGTGGCCATCGCATTTGGCGTCGTGCTAAGCCTCATCGCTGCGCTCACGCTTTGGTCGCACGCGCCGGAAGCGCGTATTCCAAAACGTCTGCGCGGTACGACATTGCTCGCAAGTCTACGTACGGTACGCGTGCGCGACTTCCTCGAATTCATGCTGTACCGCGGCGGCTTCTATGCTTCGTTCGTTGCTTTCACGCATTTTGCGCTGCCTTGCTTCGGCATCCAAATCCCGCTGCTCGCGCTCGTCGCCTTCGTGCCGTTGATCATGAGCATTTCCGCGTTACCTATTACGGTGTCGGGGCTGGGTTCGACGCAGGTGATGATGCTTGCGCTCTACGCCCCATTCGCCGACGAAGCCTCCGTCGTGGCTTATTCCATCGTCTATAGCGCCACGTTGATTTTGTTTCGATTACCGATCGGAATTTTCTTTTTCGATCATGCAACCAAAGCCGCTCTACACAATGCAGAAACAACTCTGCCAAACGAAGGAGAAACAAAATGACTCGACAAAAACTTTGGAAATTGAGCAGCGTGTTGCTGCTCGTCTTTTCCACCGCGTGCTCGACGATCCACTATTCCTACGACGGTCCGAAGAAACTCACGACCGGGCCAGGACTTTCCGAGCCGACCCGAATCGTGCGTCACGTCAAAATCCATCAGCGTCAATTTGGCTGGATCCACGGCGGCATCGTGCACAAGTACGCCGACCCCTTGCATGCGCTCGCCGATTCCGCCGGTGATGCGCCGGGCGTCGTCAATGTGCGTCTCAAAGACCGCCAGAACATTACGGATCTTTTGATTTCGCACGGGCCGTGCTTGCTCACGATCCTTTGCTCCACGTGGTCGACCTACGCCGAAGGCGACGTCGTCGAATACATGCCGAAATACTAAGAAAATTTTTGAACAGGAGAAAAATCATGTCGAAAAAAATCCGATCTCAAATGGCTTCGCTTAGCGCACTGCTCGTTCTCGCCGTCGTGAACTCGGCTTGCTTCTCTATAAAACACTACGACCTGCCGATGGACGCCTATTTCAATCATGAAGAGGTTGGCAACGCAAAAGTGAGTCGGTTCGAAGAAACACGGATGAAAAATTTCCTTCTCTCCGGACTTTTTCCGTATAGCCGTTTTGGCGCCAAGGACATCGTGGAGGCCGCACCGGGTCGCAAAATCTCGGGGCTCGAAATCACAACGGAATTCAATGCTCTTGATGTCTTTGTGACGCTCATCCCCGGCATGGCCTACGGCTACTATGTCTGGGCGCCGCGACACATTACAGTGAAGGGCCAATATCTCGATGGCAACGTAACGCCTACGATTCCGGCGCGCACGGTGACACTGCGCAGCAACGCAGCGCCAAAATAAATCTCTCTCCCAAGAGGTACAGCATGAAGACGAACGAAGCAAAAACGAAAAACGTGGAAGCTCACGCAAATCGCATTGGCACCGGAATCGCCATTTGTGACTTTGCTGTGTTGCAACCAGAGCATCGCGGCAATCAAGGGCAATTCCTGGATTGGCTCACCGATGCGCATACGCTCGCAGCGCAGGCGCAAGCTGTGGATAACACTGAAACGCGTAAGCGTATGGAGAAAATTCTGGCGCGCTACGGTTGCGATTCGAGCCGCATCGGGCACCGCGCTTCCACGCTTTCGGACTTCATGCATCGCGACTGGGAGCGAATGCGGCTCTTCAATCTCTTGAAAGATCCGCGCGGTGCCGGCACGTCGGAGCGGACGCGGTTTTATGCGGAAGAAGTCGAGAAGGCTTTCGAACACTTCTTCCCTGCGTCCACTCCGCCACCGGAGACACTGATGCATGTCACGTGCACCGGTTATACCTCGCCGAGCGGCGCTCAAAGTTTGCTCGAAAAGCGCGGCTGGAATCAAACCACTGCGATCGTGCATGCCTATCACATGGGTTGCTACGCCTCGATTCCGGCCCTGCGCATCGGTACGGGATTATTGCATTCGCCGCTGGGACGGCAAAAAATTCGTGAACGTCGCATCGATGTCGTTCACACAGAATTGTGTTCATTGCACATGACACCGAATACCGAAGATCCGGAGCAAATCGTCGTGCAAGGACTCTTCGGCGACGGCCTGATCAAATATTCGCTGATGCGTTTCGATCCGTCGGAGTCTGCGGCGAACACGGACAAATCACGACTTGGTTTCGAGATCGTTTCCCTGCGCGAGGAAATCGTGCCCAACACGAGTGCAGCCATGATTTGGGAAGTCGGCGATTTCGGGATTCGCATCCAACTTGCCGGTTCGGTGCCAAAACTGATCGCGCAAGCCATCGACGGCTTCACGGAACGCCTTTTCGACGAAGCTGGCTTCGACGCCAAAAAGGAACTTCCGGAAAGTTTCGTGGCACTCCATCCCGGCGGTCCGAAGATCATCGACTTTGCGCAGGAAGCACTGGCACTCAGCGACACACAACTATTTCACACGCGCCGCGTACTTTTCGAGCACGGCAATATGTCGTCGGCAACAACACCGCATATCTGGAAGGCACTACTCGAAGATCCCAAAATT
>CAYRID010000014.1:0-25990 GCA_964424225.1 uncultured Geobacter sp. | reverse complement strand
GTTGGGCTTTGGCCTACGCCTTCGCTTTTGGCTTGCGGGTGCACGCGAAACACAACTCCTTTCGATGAAAGTTCGTTTGCGTGAGTTCGTGCAGCGCGTAATCGTGCAAAAAAGTTTTCGATCCGGTGGTTGGCGCGCACCTCTGATGCACGGTTTGCTGTTTTGGGGTGTCGCGGGATTACTTTTCAGTGTCGCGCTCATGACGATGCTTGCACTTGCACCGCGATTCGTTGTGGCCTTTCCGTCGCTCTATTCCGTAATTTTTTGCTTTCGTGAACTGTCTGCACTCGCACTCTTGGTCGGCGCACTCATGGCGATCCGGCGACGCTACGTGAAGCGCTGGATTCGTTTGCCTCTCGACTTGCCGGGCGATCACTTGGCGCTTGGTTCATTGCTTGCCACCGTACTTACTGGAATCTTCAGCGTCGCAGCACGACTTGCGCTGCATCCTACACCAAACTTTGAATTTTTCGTCGCTGCACCCCTTGCTGCGCTGCTGCGAAACGCAGAACTTACGAGCGCCTCGCTTTTGATCCACTCCCAAACCGTGCACGCCGTTTGCGTCGCGGCCTTTCTCGCGCTTATGCCTTTCACACGCATGCGACACATATTCGTTTCGCCATTTATGATACTGCTGGCGCTGCGCGATTTTGAAATCAAGCCGCAGCCGACGCGGCTATCCTGGGCAGAGCGAATGCAACTCGACGCCTGCAGTGCCTGCGGCCGCTGCGACGTCGCGTGCGAAGTGCAGCTTGGCCAAGACGCACTCTCACCGATGCGAATTTTGCTTGCTCAACGCGACGACGAACACGCACCGACGATCCGTGATGAAACCTTGCTGCGCTGCACATTTTGCGGCGACTGCGAAACCGCGTGTCCGATTGCCATCGCACAGCGCCCGCGCATCGCATCATTGCAAGCACAGCGCGGTTTATCGCGTGCAATCTCAACCACCGCTCGGGTAGCCTAAACGAAATGTCGACGCTCGATCCCATCTTTCTTTCGAACCAAATGCCGATGATCGAAAAGCATTTGCAAAGCTTTTCCGATGCTGCCCACGCGGAACTCAGCGCACTGCTCATCGCAGAAATCGAATCGAATTCACATTCGCTGCTCGAACGCATCTCGCTTGGCAACACTCTCGGCCTCCTCGGTGATTCACGCATCGATCCATTGCAGCCTGCGATGTGCCGCATCGACGCGGGTAGTTTTCGTATGGGCACCGACGAGGCCGAAGCGCCGGTGCTCGCGAAACGATTTGGTGTTCCTGCAGATTGGTTTTTGAAATCGACGCCGTGCCATGAAGTCGAACTCGATGCATTCGAAATCGCACGCTTCCCGGTCACGGAAGGCGAGTACCAACTTTTCGTGCAAGACACGAACTATTGGAACCTTCCTACACACTGGAGTGACGGTTCGCCGCCCCGCTATCGCACGAATCATCCGGTACACGGCATCCGCTGGCAGGACATCTTGCTGTATCTCGAATGGCTCGCTGAAAAATCCGGCGTGCAATATCGTGTGCCCACCGAGGCCGAATGGGAGAAAGCCGCACGTGGCGGCGACTTTCGCGCTTATCCGTGGGGCAACCGTTTCGATCCGATGCGCTGCAACACACGCGAAACCGGCGTCGGCCAAACCACGCCCGTCGGCATTTTTCCCGGCGGTGCGGCCGCGTGCGGCGCGCTCGACATGGCCGGCAATGTCGAAGAGTTCACGGCGGATCTCTATTGGCCGTATCCGGGCTCGAAGTTCAGCGACTCGGACTACGGCAGCTACCGCATGACGCGCGGCGGAAGCTTCGCACTCGATGCCGATCTTGCGCGCTGCGACCGCCGCCACGGCGACGCCTATGCAAGCCCGACGGGATTTCGCTTGGCGCGAAGCGTGGCTTACGCCTCGGTTTAAGTTCGCGCGCATTCAAGTCACATACAGCTCGCGAGAGTAGAGGAGCGCGGCAAGTAGCACGCGGCTTGCGGCGCTTCTCCACTTTTAAGCTTCGCGGCCTCGTACTCCTTCACGGCGCCTTAATCCACATCCCCGAAACTAAGGCGAGAAATTCACCGCGCTCCAAATGCACAACACGCAGAAGAGAAGTGAAAAAAGAAAAAGGGACTGCACGCATCGATGCGCTTTGGCGCGGTAGCCCAAGTTGAAAGGAAACTTCATGACGATTCCGTCGCTCGCTCTGCACGAAGGACATGCCGCACCGACCTGGATGGTGACCTGGAGTCCCGACGGAAAAACGCTCGCCTCGAGTTCGGAAGACGGCAGCGTTCTGCTCTGGGACACTGAAGTATGGCAACCGCTGCGACGCCTCGTCGGACATCACGATAGTGTATGGAGTGTGGTGTGGAGTCCAGACGGGAAGCTTGTCGCGACCGGCAGCGAAGATTGCTGCGTCGGACTTTGGAACGTGGCCAGCGGCACGTTGATCAAAATGCTCGAAGGCCATCAAGGCGGCGTTTGGGCGGTGGCGTTTTCGCCGGATGGAAAATATCTCGCTACGGGCGCGCACGACGCAGCCTTCAAACTCTGGGATGTATCGACACTCGAATGCGTCACCACGCTTCGTGAACATCCAAGCCTGATCAAAGACATTCGCTACTCGCGCAGCGGCGAATTTTGCGCCACGAGTTGCGACGATCGTAAGATTCGCGTTTTCAAAACTGCAAACTGGGAAATGATCCGCTGCTTCGAGGGCCACCAGCACTATGCAAACAGTGTGGACTGGACGCCCGACGGAAAAAAGCTCGTCAGCTGCGCACACGATCGCAAAGTGATCGTGTGGGACTTCGAACGCAATCGCTGCGAGCGCGTGATCGACGCGCACGAAGATGACATCGATGCCGCTTCGATTTCACCCGACGGAAAATGGATTGCCAGTGCTGGCCACGACAAAGATTTGCGGATTTGGAATTTGGCGAGCGGAGAGCGCCTTTGCGCAATGGGCGGACACACCGACGAAATCGAATGGGTCTCGTGGTCACCCGACGGAAAACTTCTCGCCACGACTTCGATCGACGCCAAGATTCGGATCTACGACTTTGCCAAGCAAGCCTTACAGCGCACGCTTCCAGGTCGAAACCTTTCTGTGTCGGCTGTGCGCATTCAGCCACAAGGCCAATACATCGCCACCGCGCAAGGCGATCGCACGCTCTGTCTTTTCAATGCAGTCTTCCGCCCGATCGCCATGGCGCGCGAAATTCACACACAAGCCGTGAAAGGTCTCGACTGGGCACCGAGCGGTGCGCGCTTTGCTTCGGCTTCACTCGATGCAACGGTGGCGATTTGGTCGCTACCGCTCACCGCCGCAAAACCCGTGCGCATTGCGTTTCCGCACGGTGCTTACAGTGTGAGCTGGTCGCCCGACGAAACACAAATTGCTGTCGGACTCGAAACCGGCGTCGTCGAAATCATTGATCTCACGACGCGAAAAACCGAGCAGGTGTTTCACGACCACGACGAACCCGTGTATCGCGTGGCGTGGTCGCCCGACGGAGAGTGGATTGCATCGGCCTCGCGCGATAATCAAGTTGCTCTGCATGCCGCAGGTTCGGAGCGAAAAATTTTTTGCAAAGGCCACACCGATCTTTTGTTTTCGACGACTTGGTCGCCCGACGGAAAACTTCTCGCTTCGACCTCGCGTGATCGCACGACACGAATTTGGAATCGCGAAGGCCAATGTCTGCACGTGCTCAGCGGACATCGCCTGAGCGTCTGGGAAGCGCAGTTTTCTACCGATGCAAGTTTGATCGCGTCTTGTTCGTTCGACAAAACCATTCGTGTGTATCGCGTCAGCGACGGAAGCGAGGTGGCATGTTTGCAAGGCCACGAGCGCCAAGTGAGCACTTTGCAATGGACGCAAGATGGACAACTACTCAGCGGTAGTCGCGACGGAACCTGCAAACTCTGGAATTTGAAAACGCGCCGCGCGCAAACCTTCGTGCCGCATTCGTACTTCGACAGCGACGGAAATCCGAAACCTGAGAATCTTTAACATGATCTTGTGTCAAATGTTTCTTTCCCGATTTTCTTCGCACCAAGCTTGTCGCCCCGCGCTACAAGCCGCGCAAACTCATTTTCAATTCGACTGCAAAGGAAACACAGAATGACTGCTACGGCTCAAACCTCGAATCGAATCGGCCATAAAGCTCCCGTAAGTTGCACGGCGGCTTCGCGCGACGGACGCTTCGTCGCTTCGGGAAGTTACGATGCGACGATCCGCATTTGGGATCCACAAAAGCGCGCCCTCGTGCGAACGCTCAGCGCGAGCAGCCTCGTAAACGGCGTCGCTTTTTCGCCGGACGGAACGAAGATCGCGAGCGGAGAATGCGACTACGCCGCTTATATCCGCGACATTGAATCTGGAAAAATCCTGCAATCGTTTCATGGCCACGAAGACGACGTAAACGCAATTTCGTGGTCGCCCGACGGAAAATATCTCGCAACCGCAAGCTTCGACGATACGGCGCGAATCTGGGATTCCAACACCGGAAAGTGTCTGCGCGTCTTGCAAGGACACGACGACGACGTCAACGGCGTATTCTGGAGCCCGAACGGCCAACTCCTCGCCACGGCCTCCGACGATCACACCGTGCGCATCTGGGATTTTGCGTCCGGCACATTGCGCACGACATTGCACGGCGCTGAAGACTGGTGCGATCACGCGCATTTTTCACCCGATGGCGCGCGCATCGCGTGCTCGTCGATGGACGGCCGCGCCCGAATCTTTCGTGTGTCGGATGGCGAACTCTTGTTGACACTCGCACAACACGGAAGCTCCGTAAAAGCACTGTGCTGGACGCACGACGGCACGCGCATCTGTACGGCAAGTTACGACCACTACCTGCGTGAATTCGACGCCGAAACCGGATTGCTTACAAACGAAGTCATCGACTCCACCATGTGGAGTCGCTTCGTTTCCGAGATCGGCACGACAGGTCGCTACGTCACGGGTTCTTTCGACGGTGCGCCTTTGATCTGGGATCCTGCCAGCGGTGCGCAAGAAATCGTCGTCGCACCGACGCACGGCATCAATGCCGCCAGCATCTCGCCGGATGAAAAACTCGTCGCAACACCGTGTGATGACGGCGTTACGCGCATCTTCGATCTCGAATCGGGCGACTTGCTCCAAATTTTACATGGCCACAGCGGCCCGCCGATTTGTGCAGCGTTTTCGCCGCAAGGCGATCTGCTCGCCACCGGATCGTGGGACAATAGCGTTGCGGTGTTTCGCACCTCGGATTGGCAACTCGTGACACGAATCCGTGGCATCTCGGACATCGTTTGCGCGCTGGTCTTCTCGCACGACGGCAAAGAGATCGTCACCGCGAATTACTCGGGTGCGGTCGTGCGCTGGGACGCGCAAAGCGGGCAACTGCTTGGCGTACTTACTTTGCATCAAGGTTCGGCGAAAGGACTTTGCCGCGGTCCCGAAGATTCCTACTTGAGTGGCGGCCGCGACGGTGAAGTACATCGCAGCCGCGCCTGCGGCGAAGTCGAGCGCTGGCCCGTCGCAAACACGATCCTCAACGCCGTCGCTCTCGATCGCGACGCACGGCGTTACGCCACCGCCGCACGCAATCACAGCGTCTGCGTCTTCGATGCCAAAACAGGCAAGAAACTCCATTCCTTTGCGGATCATCCTTGCTCGGTAAAAACCGTCTCGTGGTCGTGCGACGACCAAACCGTCTTCGCGGGCTACTACGACGGAGCCGTGCTCGTGTGGAACATCGATGTCAATGACGCACGCGTGATCTCGCCCGTCGAAGGCCATGCCGTAAGCCAAGTCAGTGCGCTGCACAGCGGACAACTCGTGATTGGTTCGTGGAATTCACGCGGCACGGTTTCGATCACTCAAACCAACGGCAAGCTCGTCAAGAAAATCAGCGCACTCCGTTGAGCATTTGTGCATTGCTTGTTTCGCAGCGCGCGCAACTTCAAATCCGCACACGTGCCTTTGCGCACGCAAAAAATTCGCGTAGCTTCCTCAGACTGTAACGACGACATCTAGCGTGAGTCCGTCAACAGAAAGTGGAGGAGCGACGATGTCCTTGATTGATCTCGAAGTCGGCCTTTCAGAAGAAGATCTCGCGGTTCGCGATACCGCGCACCGCTTTGCTGCGGAAGTCTTGCGGCCGGCCGGCCAAGCGCTCGACCGACTTAGCGATCCCGCCGACGTGATTGCGCCCAATTCGATCCTTTGGGATGTGTTCAAGAAATATCACGCGCTCGAATTCAGCACGCTGATCACGGATGACTCCGTCGATCCCGTGAAGAAGGCACGCATGATGTGCCTCATCAACGAAGAGCTGGCCTGGGGTGATGTCGGGCTCGCAATCACGCTCGGGCTTTGTCAGTTTCACGTGCCGTGGGTGCGACATACACAAGATAGTGACTTGATCGCGCGTTTCTGCAATCCCGATGCGCCGACGATCGGCTGCTGGGCACTGACCGAACCCGACCACGGCAGTGACACATTGATGTTATCCGAGCCGCACTTTCGCGATCCTTCGGTAAAACCGAATTGCAGCGCACGCAAAGATGGCAGTAGCTATTTGATCAGCGGTCAAAAGGCGGCGTGGGTCTCGAACGGCTCGATCGCAGACATGGCGGTTTTGTTTTGCACCGTCGATAAAAGCCTCGGCATGCAAGGCGGTGGCATCTTCGTCGTACCGCTCGATTTGCCCGGCGTCTCGCGCCCCAAGCCTCTCGACAAACTCGGGCAACGCAGCTTGAACCAAGGCGAAATTTTCTTCGACGACGTGCGTGTGCCCGAGCATTACATGGTGCTCGGTCCCAACCTTTACACGATCGGCCTTGAAATGATGCTCTGCCACGCCAACGCGGGCATGGGACAAATCTTTGTCGGGCTTGCACGTGCGGCCTACGACTACGCGCTCGCCTATGCCAAACAACGCATCCAAGGCGGCGTCGCGATCATCGAGCATCAAAACGTGCGCGCGCGCTTATTCAAGATGTTCATGAAACTCGAAGCGGCGCGAGCACTCGCTCGCCGCGTGGCAATCTACAACGCGGGTGGCGCACCGAAAGTCCAACACTGTATTGCGTCAAAAGTTTTCTGCACGAACACGGCCTTCGAGGTCGCAAGCGAGGCCGTGCAAATTTTCGGGGGCAACGGCATGAGTCGCGAGTACCCGATTGAAAAGGTTTTTCGCGATGCGCGCGCTTCGCTGATCGAAGACGGCTGCAATGAGGTACTGAGCATCATCGGCGGCTCAAAACTTTAAAGTGTCGGACGATCGCGACGCTGCCTGCGTGCAGTGCGCGGAATGCCGACGAGTGCCGCACTCTATCGAACTCGCAGCGCGAATGAGCACACGATACGAATCGAAAATCATCAAGGAGACACAAAATGGAGTTACGCAGAGTCATCGGAAATCGGCGTTCGATCCGCTTCTTGCTTCCGCACCGCCCCGTCGAGCGCGAGAAAATTCAGCGCATGCTCGAAGCGGCGCGGCTCGCTTCGCACTGGGGCAATATCAACAGCCTACGCGCGATCGTGGTTGAGCGCGATCAAGCTCCCCAAGATGTACTCGACGCGCTGCCTTCGCCCGTCGGTGGCTATCAAATTCAACTCGCACCCGTCGTCATCGTTTGGTACGTCGAAACCAATGCCGCCGATCACGTCGGCGAGCGACTGCGCGAACTCGTGAACGTCGGCGCCATCGGCTACGGCGATAACAAGCACCAGCAAATCGAAGAAACCTTGATCCCGCTCTTTCGACAAATCGCACCTGCACTCAAAGTTCCGGGTTTGAACGAAGTCGATTGCGGGCAAGGCATTGCACAAGCCACGCTAATGGCTTTCGAGCAAGGCCTTGGCACTTGCTGTCTCGGTTCTGGAAACCCCGACGCCATCCGCGTCAAACTCGGGCTGCCCGATTCGTGTCGCGTTCTTGTGTCACAAACTGTGGGTTATCCGGCGGAAAACCCTCAGGCCGGCGGTCAGCGCCCGCGCCTGCCCTTCGAAGAACTCTTCCACTTGAATGGTTACGGCAATCCGTTTCCGCGCTCGCAAGAAGTCGTCGACGAACTTCGCCGCGACGGAATGCTGCAAGACACGGCGCCCGCACCGTGGCGCGAAGAAGAGCTGCTTTACTTGCGTCGTGCGCTCAACCTCAAAGGCGAAGGTTTGATCTAACACCAAGGAGTGTTATGCGTTTCAATGCCATCATCGCCGGCGTCGGCATGACGCGCTTCATGCGCTACCCCGACCAAGGCATCAAAGAGCTGGGAGCTGCCGCCACGAAGGCCGCGCTCGTCGATGCGGGCATCACGCTTCGCGATCTCGAAGCGGCCTACGTCGGCAACTGCGCCGCAGGCCTCATCACCGGCCAAGAATCGATTCGCGGCCAAGTCATCCTCGGCACGCTTGGGCTTGGAAAAATTCCGATCATCAACGTCGAGAACGCTTGCGCGAGCGCTTCGACGGCATTTTATCAAGCCTGCGCGATGGTGACGGCGGGCCTGCACGATGTGGTGCTCGCGCTCGGCGTCGAAAAACTCTCGCATCCCGACAAAATGAAAAGCTTCGCTGCATTCACGGGCGCTATGGACGTCGATGAACTCAAGAAGTTTGTCGAGCAATTGAGTGAAGCCACAAGGCTTTCAGCTTCCACAGCGACGGAAAACGCAGATGCTAAAAATGCCGCCGGCCAAAGCCGCTCCATTTTCATGGATGTGTATGCCGCGGCAGCACGCGCGCATATGGAACGCTACGGCACGACCAAAGAACAATTCGCAATGGTCGCCGCCAAGAATTCGTTTCACGGCAGCCTCAATCCGAACGCGCAGTTTCGCGAAGTGTTGAGCGTGCAAGACGTGTTGAACGAACGCGCGATCGTCGAACCGCTCACGCGCGCCATGTGTTCACCGATCGGTGACGGTGCCGCAGCGGCTGTGATCGTGAGCGAAAGAAAAGCGCGCGAGCTTGGAATCGCGAAACCGGTGCGTGTCGTGACGAGCGTGATGCACTCGGGTTGGAATCATGCGCCGGACGAGCCCGACACCGTTGAGCTCTGTGCGCTTGATGCCTATGCGGAAGCGGGAGTTGGGCCCGGAGATCTTCACGTAGTCGAGTTGCACGATGCGTCGGCACCGGCGGAAATCATGGGTTACGAAGCGCTCGGACTTTGCGTCAAGGGCGGCGGAGGCAAACTCGTCGAAAGCGGAGCGACGAAACTCGGCGGACGCATTCCGGTGAATACTTCGGGCGGACTCATTCGCAAGGGACATCCCGTCGGTGCGACGGGCCTTGCGCAAATCTACGAACTGACGTTGCAATTGCAAGGACGCGCAGAAAAGCGTCAGGTAGAAGGTGCCCGCGTGGCGCTCGCGCAAAACGGCGGCGGCAAGAGCGGCAACGATGCCGCAGCAATGGTCGTCACTATTTTGCGTAGTTAGTTTCGCAAAGCAAGGTCAAGAAAAGCAGCAAGAAGACGAAGAGGAAAGAATCGTTAGGATAGAACGCGAACGGCGCACGAGTCGGGGCAGACGCGCAGCCGTTGCAAGCTGATCTGGTTTTTGATTGAGCAGATCGGGTGATTGGGGGAAAGCTATGCGCGAACGCTCCGAGATGATCCTTGCGGATCTGATTTTGACTCGTGCGGAAAAAAATCCAGATCTCGATGTTCTCACCTTCGAGCACTTTAGTCTCGACGGTGGCAAAACATCCGACGATATACGCAGATTTGCGTCGCTGTATCAAAATGCTAACTCGATTGCAGCGGCTTTGACCGCGCGTGGCATTCAGAAAGGCGATCGCTTCGCGATCATGATGCGCAATCATCCCGAATTCGTGGAGTCCATGATCGCGGCTTCAATCACGAGCGCACTCTTCGTTCCCATCGATCCGCGGACGCGCGGCGAGAAGCTCGCCTTCCAGTTGCGCAACGCCGAGTGTTCGATCTTGCTCTGCGCCGACTATTGCTTGCCAAACGTTGCCGAAATTCGCGATCGAGTTCCGACCCTAAAAAATATCTTCGCGCTCGAAACTGGGGAAGCCGAAACCGGCGGCACAGCACCACGACCTATTTCTGATTTTCACAACGTGACACCGTTTGGTGAACTCTTGCTGCCGCCGCCAAGTCGCATTGGCACGCTCGACATCCGCACCACCGCACCGACGGATCCATTGCAAATCATGTACACCTCGGGCACGACCGGCGACCCCAAAGGCATCGTCGGCACGAACGCGCGCTTCTGCGGTGCGGGCATTCTCGGTTCGATTTTTGGTTACCGAACCAGCGATCGCCCCTACACCGGGCTTTCGTTTACGCACGGCAATGCGCAGTCGGTCACGCTTGCCCCCGCGCTCTTTTTATCGCTGCGCGCAGTTGTCAGCCGGCGCTTTACGAAGTCGAATCTTTGGGACGTATGTCGCCGCTACGGCTGCACCACGTTTTCGGTTCTCGGCGGTATCGCAACGGCCTTATACAGCATGCCGCCGCGCAGCGACGATCGCGACAATCCAGTGCGTATGGTCATTAGTGGCGGAATGCCCGCGGCGATCTGGCAAGCTTTCGAAGAACGCTTCGGCCTACACATTTTTGAGTTTTATGGCGCGATGGATGGTGGTGGCGTTGCCTACAAACCCATTGGCAGGGGCCCAGTCGGTTCGTTCGGGAAACCCATGCCCGGCCTCGATATGAAAATTCTCGACGAGCATGACAATGAATGTCCGCCGGGTGTCATCGGTGAAATTTGCACGCGTCCAAGCAGTGGTGCTAAGCCCGAGCTCGAGTACTACAAAGATCAGGAAGCCTCTGCAAAAAAACTTCGTGGCGGTTGGAATCGCAGCGGCGACATGGGGCATCGCGACGAAAACGGCTGGCTCTTCTTTGATTATCGCAGCGGAGGAGGGCTGCGTCGCAACGGCGAGTTTATTCAAGCTTCGTCCATCGAAAAAATATTCGCCGAAATTCCCGCAATCGAAGACGTCTTCGTCTATGGCGTGCCTGCCGCATCGCAAGCGCCTGGCGAGAAAGATATTGTCGCGGCGATCGTGCTCACACACGCCTCCACAATTACCGCGTCGGAAATTTTTGCGATTTGTCGTGAAAAACTCGAAGCGAGCGCGGTGCCAAGTTACTTGCAGATCGTGGCCGAGATTCCCAAAACAGCGTCGGAAAAACCGCAAGAGCGCACGCTGATCGCACAATTCGATCCGCGTGCAAAAAACGTCTTCCACGGCTAATCAAGCATACACAAAATCGAATCAGCAACGCATCGACGCCTTGAAGCATCCATTCATCGATGTTGATTCGTCGGATATTCATTGGCCGTGGCACAAATGCGTCGAACATCCGCTCGTTGAATTATCAATTCACGGAAGAACTGGGCGCTGCGCTGCCACCGGCTTGCGCCACCGACGGTGGACCTACGAGTCGAATCAAGTGCTCTGTTTCGTGCACAAGGAAACGAACAAGTAAATCTGTTAGCGCGACGAAAAACGCCATCGCCTTTTGCTCTTTCACGGCCGCAGCAAGCTTCGGCACCCACTTCCCCGGATGTCGCAAAATAAAATCGCGCTGCGCTCGGCGATACGAACCCACGTCTTCGCCAGCCTGCAGTGCTTCCGTCTCGCGATACGTAAGATAGTGTAGGAATTCGAGCTGCGTCGTAATGTGATCGGGAAGCTCGTGCGGATCTTCGGCAACCGAAAGACCGAAGTGATTGTAGAAGCGCACCGCTTCTTCCATCGTCTTCATTCGCGCATCGCCGTAGGTGCCGCCCCAAAGCGAACAACTCGGTCCACCCGAACCGCCGACGTCAAAAAGCCGCGTGTACTCGACGGCAATATCATCGCGATCTTCGCCCGTCTCGCGCAGCGCATCGAGATTTGCACCGTCGAGCAGACTCGCATCAACTTCGTTCAAAACCGTGCGCAGCGCCGTCACGAGATCGCCCTCGTGCAGCGCATCCCATTGCTCGCCCGCCGGATACGCGAAAGCTTGGGTGAAAACCGTGTAAGCGCGGCTTCGTGCAGCAGCGAGTTTTTCTTCGGGTGTATTCAGGGACTTCAAATTTTCTTCGCTCACGATTTCCTCTTTTCGTTTTCGGTTTTCGATTCCTTGGTTTTCGATTTGCTGGGGTTGCGATTGCGTCCGAATCGCTTCAAAAAAATTTTCAAACTATGATTTTTCGAATTCTTGCTTTGAATTTCACTTTGACTTGGATTCGACAGGCCTCGCACCCTGGGACCTTGCGGTGCCGCATGATAGCTTTGTTTGCCACAAAGTGCCTCGCCTCGAAACACTGCACTTTGATCCATGCAAAACTTCATGACTTTCCAAAGGAGAATGGATCCATGCAGAAACAGCCTTCCGACTGCAAACTCAATGCACTGCTCAACCAAAGCGTGCTCTTTGCTTATGGCTTTCGTCCGTTCTTCTTGCTCGCCGGATTTTTTTCGCCGCTGATCTTGCTTGCGTGGCTCATGATTTTCGCAAACTGGATGCCTGCTCCGCACTGGCTCGCGCCGATGTGGTGGCATGGGCATGAAATGGTCTTTGGTTTCGTCGCGGCCGTGATCGCCGGGTTCTTGCTCACCGCCGTTCCAAACTGGACGAACACTGTGCGCACGCATGGTTTGCCTTTGGCTGTACTCGTCGCACTTTGGCTTGCCGGTCGCATCGCGATGCTGCTCGTGAACGTCTTGCCGCTTTGGCTTGTTGCCGTCGTGGATCTCGCGTTTTTTCCGGCGCTCGCCATCGCACTCGCACCGCGAATCTTCGCCATGCGCCGCGCACGCAATTACGGATTCCCCGTAATCTTGCTCGGGTTCTTCGCGAGCAATTTGCTCATGCACCTTGGCGCGAGCGGCGTGCAAATCCCCGGTGCCCCGTTTTTGCATACCGGCTTCGGCCTACGTCTTTCAGTGTATCTCGCAATTTTACTCGTCGTCATCCTCGGCGGACGCGTCATTCCAAGTTTCACGATGAATGGCCTCACACGCTATGGCATACGCTTAAAAGCGTATAGCTTGCCCGGCACAGAACTTCTGACCATTCCCTGCGTGCTGCTCTTTGTGGGGCTCGATTTGTTGGCACCGCGAACACCGTTTGCGGGTGCTGCCGCCGCTCTTTGTGCCGCGGTTTTGATTGCGCGAATGGTGGGCTGGCAAACTCGGCACGCACTCAAGGATTCGCTGATCTGGTCGTTGCACCTTGGTTACGCTTGGCTCCCGGTGGGTTTTCTCATGATTGCCGCGAGCTATCTCTTCGATCTCATGCCGCCGAATTCGGGTTTGCACGCGCTCACTGTTGGATGCATCGGCACGATGACGCTTTCGATGATGAGTCGGGTCACGCTCGGCCACTCGGGTCGAATGCTCGTCGCACCTCGGCCCATGACCTACGCGTATCTACTCGTCACGCTTGCGGGCCTCGTGCGCAGTCTTGGTATCGCGCTCTTTCCGCAACCCAAAGCGACGTTACACATCTTAGCGTGTGCCGGCGTGCTCTGGATCGCCGCATTCGCGATCTTCCTTGTGATCTATTTTCCGATTCTTTCTCGTCCGCGTATCGATGGCCGGCCGGGGTGATTCATTGATCGTGCTCGGTGCAGCGGATGCCGCCGGGCGCTTCGATGAAGGTGGCGCAGCGGTTGCAGTGGGTGCAGCCGTTCACGTAGTTCGGGTCGGCTTGTGCGTGCTTCACGAAATTGGGGTCGTAGATCAGCGCGCGCGCGAGCTGAATGAAATCGAAGCCTTCGCGCATCACGCGTGCAATGCTTTCGTTGCTCGACACACCGCCCACATAACACACATTGCCTCGCTTCACGCGCTCGCGGATGCGCAATGCTTTTTCAAGAAGGTACGTTTCGCGATAGGGGTAGTTTCGAAAGAAGGTCGAGCCCGCCGCACGCAAAATGAGCCGCGCCGTCGGATTGCGTTCGTTTTCGAGAAGCCCCGGTAAAATGCTATCGCCGTGGAAAAGCAACATCGGATTCATCGAGCTGGTGCCGTCGCTCGGGATGACGCAATCAAGTGTCGATTTGTCAAACATCTCGGCGATCTGCGCCGACTCTTCGTAGGTGACGCCGCCGTTGACGCCGTCGGACATACTGATCTTGCCGAGAATCGGAAATGTGTCACCCACCGCTGCGCGCACGGCTTCGAGCACTTCAAGCGGAAAGCGCATGCGATTCGTAAGGCTGCCGCCGTATTCGTCGCTGCGATGATTGGTGCGCGGCGAAATGAATTGACTAAGGCCGTAGCCGTGACCGAAATGAATCTCGATCGCGTCCATGCCGACGGATTTCATGAACGCCGCCGCGCGCCCAAACGCGGCAACGCGCGCGCGAATTTCCGGCTTTGTCATGCCAAGTGCGAACAACATTCCTTCTGCAACACCAAGGCGGTTCAGTCCAAACGATGGCCCGCGCGCAAAACGCGTCGAAAGCTCGCGATTCTTCGTGAACGCACCGGCGTGGCAGAGCTGGCCCGAAACTTTGGCGCCGGTCGCATGAACGGTCTCGATCATCGCCGCAAGCGGCGCGCGCACGTACTCATCCATATACATCATATTGGGATGCAGCCGGCCGTCGCTTTCCGCGCCGCAGTACGCAAGCGTCGTCATCGCCGTGCCACCCTCGCCAAGCCGTCGATGCATCTCGACAAGCGCCGGTGTCGGAAGACCGCCCGGCGACATTCCCTCAAATGCACCCGCCTTGAGGATGCGGTTTCGCAAAGTAAGCCCATTCAACTTCGCTTCCGAAAAACATTTCTGCAGTGCCGCGCTGTCCATTTTCAGTCTTCGTCCTTGTTCTCTCGTACTCGTTGATCTCGGCTCTTATCCCTGTTACATCGTTGCTGTTTTCATCTTGCTTTGAATCTCAATGAGGCTGCTCTCGTGCAGCTCCGCCGCACACTAAGGCCCCACCACGCCATGCCCACCTTATCGGATTCTCGACGCAAAATCTTAGCTCTGCCCCTCACCGACGGAGATTCAAAATTTCGCAGCGTGCTACAGCAAATTTCAACAAGGTGTGATCCATCGCCTTCTCTATTTCGACAGAATGATCGAAGCGAGGCTGAAGTAGAAGAGCAGCGTGAAGATGTCGGCGAGAGCGAGGGTGATGGGGCCGGCGGAGATTTTGGGATCGAGCTTGAAGGCGTGAAACAGCGACGGAATGCTGAGGCCAATGATGCAGGCCATACACAAAGATAGGACGATGCTCATGCCGATCGACATTGCTTCGATCGCGGCGTCGCGCCATATCCAAACCACGAGTCCCGTGAGCGTGCCGCACGCAACACCAAGCAGCAGCGCCGTGCTAATTTCTCGGCGAAGGGTTTGCAAATACCACTGCAGCGTCGGACGCGCTTTGTGCAAAGTCTGAATCGCCACCGTCATCGACTGCACGCTCACGCTTTCGCCCAAACCCAAAACGAGCGTAAGGAAAAACGCGAGAACGATGCTCTGCGCGAGCGTCACTTCGTAGATACTCGCCAAGAGCGCGCAAATCGTGCCGCTCCCAATCGTGGCAAGCAGCCAAGGGAAGCGATAGCGAAAGGCTCGCAGCGGGGATACGTCTCTTATTTGTGTAATGTGAAAGCCGATGTATTCGAAGATCTGATCCCGATCTTCTCCATCGGACATTTCAAAGGCTTCGTCGGAAAGAAGCCCCGCATCGACGACGCCCACGACTCGGCGCTCGTCGTCCACCACCGGAAACGCCAGCAAACGATGCAAGACAAAGGCTTCGCAAGCTTCCAGAATGGTAGCTGTATGCGGAATCGTGAGTACGCGGCGAATCATTCGCTCCGAGATCGACTGAGCGAGCGGCGCCGTGAGGAGCTCGCGCGTCGGAATGACACCGACCAAACGATCCTGTGCATCGACGACATAGAAATAAACAATGCGCTGCCCGATATTTTTTTGACGAATCGTGTCCAGCGCCTGAGTGACCGTCAGATCCGCGAGTAATGTCGTCACGTCGCTGAGCGCAACAGTGAGGATCGATTGCTCCAAATGTCGTAGGGCTTGGGTCATGCAATGACTACCCTTCGTGTGATGGCGAAGTTTTGGCAGCTTATCTCAAGAAACCTAACCAAATTTCAAAATAGTTATTTAACACATTTTTTTGTCGTTCGTTACGGAGGCTTGCCTCGCCATCTCCCGCTCAAGACGCAGCTCCTGAACACACGACCCGAGGTAAAAGAGCAGCACCGCGGGTGTGGCCCAGGGCGATGCGAAGTGAGCAAGCGCGCCGCAGGCGAGGCCGATGATCACGACTTGAAATGGTGCAGAAAAACTTTTTACGCCGGATAGGCGCGTGAAAAGCAGAAACAAAAGTAGAGAGCCAGTGATACCCATCGCGAAGTGCAAAACAAAAGTCTTCATCGATGCACTCCTCGGCGATTCCTATATTCCGACGGAATTCGCATAGCTCGCCAATGTTTCATTTCTTCCCCGCGTAGTCGGTGCGCAAGTAAGCGTGGGCGAGAATCCAACGGAAAGAGCCCGGGAAGATACGCGAGGCCCAGTGAAAAATATGCGATTCGAGGCAAATCACTTTTTTGTGTTGGTTCTTCGCGACGGCGTTGACGATCTTGCGCGCAGCAACATCGGGAGCCATCGAATGTTTGTCCATCATGTCGATGAGGCGCTGATGTTTTTCGGCGGTGTCAACACGAGCGGCTTTCAGGATATTCGTGCGTACGGCGCCGGGGTGCACACAAGTGACACCAACATTTGTCATCGCGAGTTCACCCCAAAGTGCTTCGCCAAGGCCACGAATTGCGAATTTTGTGGCGCTATACAGGGTCTGGCTTGGCAGCCCAACAAAGCCGAGCATGCTCGACATGAGCACGATGTGCGCTTCGTCTTGCTGAAGAAGATGCGGCAAAAAATGGTGGCAGCCGTAGAGCACGCCGCGCAGGTTGATGCCGACCACCCAGTCGATGTCTTCGGTCGGTGTTTCGACAAGGTCCTTGGCGTGCGAGACGCCAGCGTTGTTGACGAGAATGTTCACGCGGCCGTGTGCCTGCAGCACTTCGCCCGGAAGCTCACTCATGCGCTTTGCATTCGTGACGTCCGCAAGATGTAGTGACGTTTTTCGGTGTAGGGCATGCACGGCTTTGGCGGTTTCTTGAATGCCCGCCTCTTGGATGTCGACGAGTGCGATGTCGCAGCCGCGTCGCGCAAACTCAATGCTCAACGCTCGCCCAATGCCGCTGCCAGCTCCAGTGATGACGGCAACACGATCTTTCAAGTTGCGCACGCTCTTTCCCCCTACACGTTTTGGAAAATGACACAATTTCGGATCAATTCTTACGCATTGAAACGCGATCTCGATTCTTTCCTGCAAGCCTTGGGCACAGCACCACCGCCCACACACACAATTTTGTCGAGCAGCAATTCGGTAAGACGTTGAATCAGCTCGTCCGAATAAGCGGGCTTTTCGTTCGGCGCACTGCTTGGCACCGAAACGATTTGGAGCACTTCACCGTCGGCAAGATGGCCTTTTGCCGGCGAAGCTTCGCCTTGCACGAGCACGATACGCGGAATCGACTCCCACGAAAAACCTTCGGCAATGACGAGGTCGAGATCTTGCGGAAGCGAAGCAAGCGCCTGATCGAGCGAAACTTCGCCTTCCGTCGGAGTTTGCGTGCGCGTAAAGGTCGCAAGCTGCTCGTGCGAAATCAGGGCCACAGCCTCGGCGCCCGATTCGTATAACCGATACGAATCCTTGCCGGGTCGATCCGCAAGAAAACCATGCGACGCGTGCTTCACGGCCGCAACGCGCAAGCCGCGCGCGCGCAGCGACGGAATCAAACGCTCAAGCATCGTGGTCTTGCCCGTGCCGGACAGTCCAACGACACCGACGACTTTCCGGCGTAAAGTGCACTCTGTCTTTTGATCGAAGCTCATCACGTACTCATTCTTTCTTTTTAAACTTTGCGCGAGCAGCGCGCTCGCGTATTCGTGTTCGTCGCGCTCCGACGGTGCTCGCGAAAACACTTGCATCAAGGCAGAAGCTCACGCCGAAAAAGTCTTGTATGAATAGCGTCCCGACGCGGGCAAAACTATGTTTCACACGCTAAAATGGCCCGCCAAAGTGCGATTTGTTCTGGTTCATTCCACAACCAATTTCAATCTGCAAATTTTACGATTCACACCGAAGGTTTTTCGATGAAACTCGCCAATATTCGAAGCTGGCTACATAGCGGCAACGCTGCCATCGCCTTTGCACTTCTCATCACAGGCTTGCTCATGATGTTTCCTGATTTTCGCTCGAAGCTGATCGGCGGTTTTGGGCGCGAGCTTGGCCTTGTGCATCGCTGGGGAGGTTGGGTCTTTTTTGCCTTTCCACTCTTCTTTTTACCGGCGGCAAAAACGCTTTGGAAAGACATGCGAAAGCGACTCTCAACAAAAACGCCCGTGCGTTGGCGCAAAGTCAATCTTGGCTTCGCAATCTTTTTTGCCGTCGGCATCAACCTCTCGGGCATCGTGCTTTGGTTCAACGACCAAGTGCCGCTCTTCGTGCTCGATGCCTCCTTGCTCCTGCATCAAGTTCTTACTTTTGCCTTCATTGTTTCTCTTTCGATCCACCTCTATGCCGCTCGTCGTGGCATCTTCGCGCGCCTTCGCGCTTGGTTCAAACCGCGCGTTCGCGAAACTGCGTAACACTGCGTCGGCGTCGGAGGCACGATGAAAATCGTCGATGAATTTCGTGAGTTTGCCGTCAAAGGCAATGTCGTCGATATGGCCGTCGGTATCGTCATTGGCGGCGGATTTGGAAAGATCGTTACCTCCCTCGTAAACGACATCATCATGCCGCCAGTTGGCTTGCTCCTCGGCGGCGTTCATTTTTCAAAGCTCGTCATCACACTCAAAGAAGCGACAGAATCTTCACCCGCGGTCACGCTCAACTATGGAAACTTTCTTCAGACGGTCGTCGATTTTTTGATCGTCGCCTGGTCGATTTTTTTGATGATCAAGGGCCTCAACGCGCTACGCCGCAAGCAAGAACCTCCCGCAAATCCCGAAACCAAATAGTGTTGGCGTTGGCCTCGCCCTCCGCCCTCTGTCTGCCTTCTGTCCAATTTGCAAAAAAGAATGCCCGGAATCTTTTCCTTGTGAGGAAGAAATTCCGGGCATTGTTATAAGAAAGCGCGAAGGAGCTACGCCACCTTTTCGACTTCGACCGGTGCGCCGCGCGGCGAGTGTCCGGGCGAGCCGTAGAACATGCGGTAGTGTAGCTGACCATAGCCGCCCGCAAGATGAATCGCCTTCCACGGCGCTTCGACCGGCTCTTGCTGCCCTTTCCAGTTTTTGAACTGATACGGCTCCCATGCGTGATAAATAATCACTTCGCCGGGTTGCGTACCTGCCGTCACCTTCACCGCCGCCTCAAATTCACCGGCGTGATTGTAAACGCGCACCGTGTCTCCATCCGCAATGCCACGTGCCTCACAATCACTCGGATTCATGAAACACGCTGGTGTACCCCGCTGCAAGCGCAACAAAAGTTTGTGATCGCGCCAAATCGCATGGATGCTCCAGCGATTGTGGCCACCATTGATGCGCAGCGGATACTTGCTGTGCACGCTCGGTGGATCTTTGTGCACCGGAAGCGACTCACCCGCATCGAGATACCATTCGTGATCGATATAAAACTGTTGACGTCCCGTAAGTGTCGGCCAAGCCATCTTGTCTTCCACCATGTGGCGGTGCGGCCAGTGCGTATCCTTCGGATCGTAATCGCTCGACGTTTGATAAATTGGCGACGGTCGCGCTGGCGCCACAAGCGGCACGGCGCCCATCTTCAGCGCCTCTTCACCACTAATGCTGCCAAGACTTGGGCTGTTCCGCATAATGACGTCGATCAATTTCACCGGATCGTTTGGATCATGTGGATTGTATTCGCCGTTTGCCGTAAACACATCGTATGCCTTGGTAAGATCGAGCGGTTTTCCGTCGAAACCTTCCACCGGCTTAATGCCGCGCGCCTTGGCTCGCTTCGCAACATGCTCAGTGAGACGACCAAACGCCTCCCAGTCGGTCTTTGAATCGCCAAGTGGCTTCACAGCTTGATCGGTGCAAACGATGTAGGGCAAATACGTTTGCCCATACTTGATGCCGTGCTTCTCGTAATAGCCTGCGACGGGCAAGAAGTAATCCGCATACATGCTCGTCGTGCTCATTCGGAAATTGAACGAAACGACACAATCTAGTTTCGGCCAGAAATTCTTGAGTGCATACTGCGGTGCCGGCCAGCGACGCAGCGGATTCGAACCCGTGAAGATGAACACCTTGGGTGAGCGTCCCACCTTCGGATGAATCTTCGACCAACCGCGCTTGATCGATTCCTCCATATAGTGTTCGATGCCATGCGGCAGCACGGGATCTTGCAAATCTTTGCGCGACCACATCTCTCCATAACCACCGTGCACAAAGAGAAATGGCATAAGCGGCGTATACGCAGTTTTGTTACTGACGGTCGTGTAAATTTTCTCGAAGTCGCGCGGCGTAAGGCCTCGAATCGCTTTCGGGATCACCTGCAAAATTTCCATCGCGTTCAAACCCGCGCCAGAAAGTCGGTCAATTCCCTCGATACCCCACCACGCTGCGACGCGCATGCCACCGCCGGGCTTACCTTGATTGCCCGTGAGTGCCATCAAGAGAATCATCGTGCGCTGGAAGAGATCGCTGTGATGGTGTTTGCAAGCGCCCCAAGATGCAAAAATCATGGCGCTATTGGCTTTCGCCATACCTTCCGCAAAGCGACGAATCAATTTTGGGGAAAGCGTCGTCAGTTCCGAAGCTTTCTCCGGCGTGTACTCATTATTGAGTTGCTCCTTCAATCGATCAAACACGGTCCGCACAACGACTTCTTTTCCGTCGGCGAGCTTCACGCGGCGCTGGCCTTCGAGTGCCGGACGAATGCCTTTGAGTGCGAGCGAAAGTCCGCCATCACCGTCACCTTCGCAGCCCGGCACGATCGCCAATTTGTTCTTGGCTTCATCCCAGAAGTACAGGCGATTTTCTGCACCACCTTTTTTGAGATCGGCTTCGCGCAAGAATCGTCCCGTGTCTTCGCGCACCAAAATCGGAAGATCGGTTTGCTCGCATACATAATCATGTTTATAGAGGCCCTGCTCGATGATCACTTGCGCGGCAGCAAGCCCAAGCGCGGCATCGGCTTCGGGTTTGATATTGAGCCAGAGATCCGCATGCACGGTGCTTGGATTTAAATCCGGCGCAACCACGACAAGCTGTGCGCCGCGATAACGCGCTTCGTGCATGAAGTGCACTTCCGGAATGCGCGTATACACCGGGTTGCCAATCCAAATCACGATGTAATCCGAGCGGAACCAATCGTCGGCCGTACCTTCGCAGTTGTACATTCCCCAAGTTTGCACGGCGCCCATCGGCATATCGCCCACGCCCGACCACGAGTCGATCACCGTCGCACCGACGGACTCCGTAAAGCGAATTTCGCCTGCCGTCTCAGGGCCATAACCGCCGTTCGTCGTCCCGTGATCGAAAACCACCGAGTCCGAACCTTCTGCGACCGCCGCATCGATGATTTGATCTGCAATCTCGTCCAGAGCTTGCTCCCAATCAATGCGCTTCCACTTGCCCGCTCCGCGCTCACCGACACGTTTTAGTGGATGGAGAACGCGCGCCTCGGAAACCATCAAATCGCTGTAGCACGCGCCCTTTTGACAGCCGCGCGGATTCAAATCCGGCACGTCCGGACGCGGCGGTTCGTAAATCGCATCCTGCTCTTCACGCCATACGACACCGTCTTTCACGAACACATTCCACGAACAAGCGGCGATGCAGTTGGCACGCGTGTGCGTGCCCTTGGTGATGCGATCCCATGTCCACTTCTTGCGATACACATCGGTGTAGTCGCCATAAAAAATGGACTGCACCTTGGTTTGCACGCGCTCCAGCAGCTTCGCAGTCGATTCGTGCTTCTTCTTTTGCAAGCGACAACTCGAAAGCGCCAAGGCACTTCCCAGCGCTCCCGCGCCAATCAAGAAACTTCGTCGTGTCATTTCGGTTTTCATAAGGCTTCAATCTCCACACGTGTATCGCGATCAGAATGACCAGGTTGCATAGCAATCACGACGGGGCGCAAATGATATTGCCCTCCCGCCAAGTGCACAGGGTTGAGCGGCGCCGGCATTAAATTCTGGAAGCCTTTGCCATCTTTGAATTGGAAGTTGTCCCAGGCGTGGTAAATGATCGTCTGACCTTTACGCACGGCAGGTGACACTTTTGCTTGTATCTCAAAAGAATCGATGTCGTTGAACACGCGAATCTTTCCACCGTCGGAAATTCCACGCTCTTGTGCATCTTCGACACTGATGAACATCACCGGCTCACCGCGCTGCTGTCGCAGCAAAAGCGCGTGATCGCGCCACTGCGAGTGAATGCTCCAGCGCGTATGTCCACCCGTCAGTGTCAGTGGATAATTTCCGCCGGAAAGCGGCGGATCCTTATGCACCGGAAACTCCTCGCCCATTTCGAGATACAGCTCATGGTCGATATAGAACTGAATCCGACGCGTCACCGTGGGATAGGGAATCTTCTTGAACACGTGATTCGTGAGCGGCGTAATCGTTTCGCCGGGCTTGATCTCCGTCGCATTATTGATCGATGCAAGACCGTTTCCGATGGCCTCGAAGCGATGGAAACCTTTCTTTTGCAAATCTTCCCAGCGCAAGTCACCGAGATTGGAAGAGTGCTCAATCAGCGACTTACACACTTTCGACTCATCGGTATGACCAAACTCTCCGCTACCCGAGAATTTTTCATAAAGATTGTCGAGCCGACGCGGATCTCCCCAACGATCTGTGTAACCCGTCACGCCGCGCTCTTTCGCCTTCTTGTCGACCATCTCGGTCAAGCGCGAAAAAATTTCCCAATCCGATTTGGTTTCATAATACGACGCCGCTTTTTGACTACTGTGAAGGTAGGGCATCAAAGGCGTTACCCACTTGATGTCGTCCCGCTCATACCAAGCGGCCACGGGAAGCACGTAATCCGAGAAAAGCGCCGTCGATGACATGCGCATATCCATCGTCACAATCGTGTGTAGCTTGGGCCAGAGATTTTTCAAAAGCTGTGGATAGCAACGGATACGCCGCAGTGTGTTGCTTCCCATCACGAAGAGCATCTTCGGGTCATTGCCGGGTTTGGGCCAAATGGAGTGCCAACCCTTATCGAACGACTCTTGCAGAACATCGCGGATGGGTCGCTTCGCGTAGGGATCCCACTCGTGAAGCTTGTCGCTCATGTCGAGAAGACCCGCGTGGATGTACCAAAAGAGCGCGCCGCTTGTCATGCGTCCCGTTTTGATGATGTCGCGGCCTTGCTCCATGCGAATCATCTCTTCGGAGTACCCCTCCGCTTTCATGCGCAGCGTGTCTTTGACCATGCCGCCGATGATGCGCACCGCTGCTTTGTTCATCATGTCCGACACGGAGAACATGCTGCGTACGAAACCCTCGATCCCGTCGTGATCGAGCCAAGGGAAACCAACGAAACCACTGCCCTTCTTCCCAAAGTTTCCGGTCAGCGCGAAAACGAGCGCCTGCGAGCGTTCCATGAGATTGCCATGGTAGTACTTGTCGATATTGCTCGACGTCACCATCGCCGCCGACTTGGCCTTGCCAAGGAAGTGCGCCAGCTTGCGAATTACCTCGGGCGGTGTAGTACAAATTTGTGACGCCTTTTCGGGCGTGTAGTCGACGAGCCGCTCTTTGAAGAGTGAAAACACTGTGCGCACGGAAACTTTCTTGCCGTCGCGCAGCGTGACTTCGTGCTTACCTTCGAGCTCGGGCTTCAGTCCATCCAGCGCAAGCGTGGTCTTGGGCACGATGGCAAGGCCGCGTTTGGCGTCGTAGCAATAAAACTCATCGTCCTTACCGTCGGCTTTGAGATCAATGCTGCGAAGAAACATTCGCGTGTCATCGCGCACGAGCAACGGGAAATCCGTCTGCTCACGCATGAAGTCTTCATTGATCATCTTTTCTTCGATCAAGATTTGCGCCACCGCGAGCCCCAGTGCAGCGTCGGTGCCTTGCTTCACCGGCACGTAGTAATCCGCGTGAATGGCCGAGGCACTGAGATCCGGTGCAATGCACACGAGCTTCGCGCCTTTGTAGCGAGCTTCCGTCAAAAAATGTGCGTTGGGGATTTGCGTGTAGAGCGGATTGCTGCCCCAAATCAAAATCAAATCTGAATAAAAGTAATCGTCCGCGGAGCGCTCGAAGGTAATCTTGCCAAAGGTCTCGGCCGAACCGCGATGCGCGTCACCGATTTCCGAGTTCATGTCGAGCACCGTCGAATCGAGTAACACCACATGGCGTTGGTGACCCGCCGTCATGGTGCCTTCGGTGTAAAGCGGACCGATGTCCCACACGATACGATCCGAGCCATCTTGCAAAATCGTATCGAGTTGCTTCTCGGCAATTTCACCAAGCGCTTCATCCCACGAAACGCGCTTCCACTGGCCCGAGCCTCGCTCTCCTACACGCCGAAGTGGATAGCGCAAGCGCGAGGCATCATACATGCGCTCGCTGAAACAGCCGCCCTTTTGACAGCCGCGCGGATTGGCATCGGGCACCTCGGCGTTGGTTTGCTCATAAGCAGCAACCTGTTCTTCGCGCCAAACGATTCCATCCTTCACATACACATTCCAAGCACAGTGCGCCTGATACCAACAATTGATGAAGTGGCTCGACTTGACGATCTTGTCCCAGCGCCAGCGCTCGCGGTACACATCGCGCCAGTCGCCGTAGTGCACCGGACCACCCTTCGCTCCGGCAGCCTTACCGGCTTTGGATTTCGATTCAAGCCGACAAGAGCTGAGAATCAACACACTGCTCGCTGCACTCATTCCTGCGATCAGGAATGTACGGCGCGTCATGTTCAAAGAGCCAAGCTCGTTCTCATTCATCTTCTCTTCCTCACTCGAATGAATTGCGATCTGTACTGAATCAACTTTGTGTAGGCGTTACGTCACTTGATAATCGAAATGTTTCCGCACAAAAGTTTTACGAGCGATCGAGCACTCCGTTTTCCCACTCGATTTCCGCCGGATCGCGATCAAAGCCGCCAAACATATCTTTCCATTTGTAAGCAATCAGAATATCCATCAACTCGGACTTCTGGCCTTCACGCGTCTTTTGCATTTCTGCTTTCACGACTTCGAGCACCGGCAATACATTCGGCCCAAAGAGGTGAACGAGATACTCGTTGGGAATGCGCGGCTTTGAAGGATCAATGTCGCCCGTTTCATCGAAACCGGCCGGACCAATCGGCGGCACATAATACACGTTCGGCTGCGTGCCGTATTCCGGATGCAGCGGCAACGCCACCTTCCACTTATGCACTAATTTGTGTACGGCGGCATTCTCGTCATCGAGATAGCCGACAAAGCGCACGCGACCCGGGCACTGGCGCGCACAAGCGTTCGCCACTCCTTGCTCAATACGCGGGAAACAAAAGATACACTTTTGTGAGACACCTTTGTCGTGATTGAAGTAGATCTTCTTGTACGGACACGCTTCCATGCAGAAGCGATAACCACGGCAGCGATCTTCGTTGATGAGCACGATGCCGTCGGCTTCGCGCTTTTCGATCGCTTTGCGCGGGCACGCGGCCACGCAGGCCGGATTCGTGCAGTGGTTACAAATGCGCGGCAAGTAGAAGAAGTAAGAATTCGGATAGCTCCCGCCACCCTGGTCTTCATCCCAGTTCGGGCCCCACGTCGGCTTATCCCCTTGAATTTCCAAGTGCGCTTTCGTGCCTTTGCCGCCATAGAACACTTCTTCGTGATTGTATTTCCAGGCATCACCGAAATCGGTTTTTGTCGGAAGCTGACCGGGCTGCGCAATGCCGTCTTTGAAGCCACCGCCCATGTTTTCCCAGTTGCGCGGCGTGCCGAGACCCGGTTGCGTGTTCACCGTGTTCCACCACATGTATTCCATGCCTTC
>CAYRID010000013.1:32120-33193 GCA_964424225.1 uncultured Geobacter sp. | reverse complement strand
CCATGTTCTCTTGCAAATATTTGATGCCGTCACCGATTTGTGCTGCGGAGAACGTGAGCTGATCGAACGTCGCGTTGTCCATGAACACGTAACCGTCTTGGCCGTCGTTGTAGAGATACTGCATGATGACGTCCGTTGTGTCGGCGGGTTCAAATTTTTCACCCGCACGAAAGGTGCGATCGACGTTCTGGCCCGTACGCAGGTTGCGTATTTTGCTGCGCACGAAGGCGCCGCCTTTGCCGGGTTTTACATGTTGGAAGTAGGTGATTGCCCACGGATCGTTATCGATCATGATCCGCAGTCCGTTCTTAAAGTCGGCAGTCGAGATTGCCATTTTAGCCTTTCGCGGCTTGTACAGCCTTGGTGAGTGCCGGCACAACCTCGAACAAATCGCCCACCACACCGACGGTGGCGACTTCGAAGATCGGTGCATCGGGGTCTTTGTTGATCGCGATGATGAACTGAGATCCCTTCATGCCGACGACGTGTTGGATCGCACCGGAAATTCCCGCTGCGATGTAGAGTTTTGGCGAAACCACTTGCCCCGTTGATCCGACTTGGCGCTCGTGTGGCAACCAACCTGCATCCACCGCCGGACGCGAAGCGCCGACGACACCACCGAGTGCCGCAGCGAGCGGTTCGATGATTTCTTGGAATTTGTCGGCACCGCCGAGTGCGCGTCCGCCAGAAACGATGATGTCGGCCTTCGTGAGATCCACGCCCTTGGCTTGAGGCGCCTTCACTTCAACGAACTTCGTGCGCAGTGCCGCCGCGTCGATTTGCACGTTCAGCGCTTCGACGGAGCCGGCTGCGCTCTCCTGACACGCTTCGGTGGCACCTGGTTGAATCGTCACCACGACGGGCGTCGACTTCACCGCGATGCGTGCGTCCATTTTTCCACCAAACACGCGGCGCACGAACACGAGTCCGCCGCTGAGATCGATGTTGAAACAATCACTCACAAAGCCTGCATCGAGGCGCGCAGCGATGCGCGGCGCGAAGTCCCATCCGCTCGGCGTGTGCGACACCAAAATGAGTTCCGGCGAAGATTTGTCGATGGCGGCTTGGATGGC